>CASCWU010000045.1 GCA_949155905.1 uncultured Lachnospiraceae bacterium | reverse complement strand
TGATAACCAGAAATACCGGCGTCTGCGTTTTCTTTAACTGCTCTGCGATATGCTGCTCCCCGGCTCCGATATAGGTCGTCGGCTCCACCAGCCATAAAATCACATCCACCTCGTTTAAAGTACGCTCCGCCACGTTTACCATATATTCTCCCAGACGGTTTTTCGCCTTATGGATGCCTGGCGTATCTAAGAAAATAATCTGTCCCTCCTCTGTCGTATACACCGTCTGAATCCGGTTTCTGGTCGTCTGCGGCTTCTCAGAGGTAATGGCAATCTTCTGGCCAATCAGTTGATTCATTAAGGTAGACTTTCCAACGTTCGGCCTTCCGATCAGGGTGACGAACCCCGACCGGAAGGCAGCGGTATTTTCTTTTTTCTGTTCCATATTTTTCCTTTCCGACAGCATCGAGCATCGCTTACAAGCATTTTTCCAATCGCTCTCTTATAAATATTTTCTCATAAGCGTTCTACCGCTTCAAATAACTCCCGATCCTGTTCGATCTTACCCTCGCTTCCTACCGTGCAACGGCATTTTGCATCCAAAACAGACTGCACCAGAGGAGCCAGCCCTCGGATCGTCTCTTTTGTAGTCGCCAGCACCTCGTCCCGTTCCTTCTGATAGTCCTCACGGGTAATCCCGCGCAGCCAGGCGGTCAGCGCCCTGCTGCCCTTTGCCATTGGAGAGAGCGGCTGATCTAACATACTGAACGTACCGATGATATATTTGGTCATTTCCCGCTCGTCCGCCTCAAACTGCTCCATATAGTCTGTCACACCCTCATAGACCGCTTCTGTTTCTGCCAGGTTCGGATCGCGGTAGGAAACCATATAAGAATCCCCGTCCGTACCGAAGCCGACAAAGCAGCCATAGGCGCCGCCCTTTACCCGCAGATACGTCCAAAGATAGTCATAGTTTAAAATCGTCGAAAGTACGCGCAGGCTTCCGGTATAGGAATACCCAGCCTTTGCAAAGTTTCCTACCCGGCCTACATATTGCACCTGCGACGAGCTTTTAAATGCCTCGTTCCGGCAAACTGGCGTCAGAACCGCCTTCCTTCCTGTCTCTCCATGAGGCAGCGCCTCTAAGAAGCCTTCTAAACGCTTCTTTGTTCTCTCGTAGCCCTCTTCTCCGCCCGTGATACTGGCAATCAGGCGTTCCCTTGTAAAAATCCGCGCCGTCAGGGCATTCAGAGTCCGAAAAACGGCCTCCTTTTTCTCCTCAAAATGCTCGGCCAGATCCTTTAAGAAGCGATAATAGGCAATCCCCCGATTTAACTCCTTAAACCGGCCGGTCGCCGAGACATAGGAAAGTCCCCTTGTAATCGCGGTAGAATTTCCGGCCTCCGGCAAGCTTTGCTGCAGTCTGGAGGTCAGCTCCGCCAGGATTTCCTTCATCCTTGCCTCCTGGTCAAATATCGTGTGAAACAGCATTTCCTCTGTTAATTCCAATGCCCGCTCCGTCTGTGCCTCCAAAAACCTTACCTTGACATTCAAATAAGCCTCATAGTCATCGGCATGGTTTAACCGGGTAGAAAGCAATGGATCCACCGTAATTCCTCCGGTAGAAAGCAGCATTTCACTGGCAAACTCTCCATACGTATAATGCTCTGTATCTACATAGCCAAGCGCCGTGCAAAGCAGCCCCAAATAAGGAATCTCCTCCTCTGAAATATCCGATATCTGAAACAGCAGCCGCAGATAGACGATCCCGTTCGTTGGTATCGCATGGCGCAGCAACGGCCTTCCGCCCAGGCTTTCCTCCTCATAAATCAACGGCGGCGTCTCCTTTTCGATATCCTCCAGCCTTAACAGCGGAATTGCCTCTAATTCCTCTTTTGTAGACGGCCTGTCCTGGTAATGCTTTAACGCCTCGTATTCTTCTTTTATGTGTTCTAACTCCTCTTCGCTCATCGCACTCTGCCGCCTGGCTAGCTGCTCTCTCCTCTCGGCCTCCAGCCGTTCGTTCCGCCCTGTCTCCGGTTTTAACACCACCACTGCCTTATGCGGATTTTCCAATATCCATTTTTGGATCAATTCCTCAAAGTATCCTTTCTCGGCCAGCTTTCGCAGCTTTGCAAAGAGGGCTCCCTGCTCTAGCTGTGCAAACGGATTTTCATCCTCATACAGCCAACTTCCTAAAAGCATAAAATCATAAATCAGCCCCTTTGGATAATAGCCATAATCGGCCTCCCGATAACGGAACTCAAAGAAATTGATCGCCGCCTGCAGCGATTTCCGGTTGATTCCCTGTTCGATCTGTTCTGCCAAGGCTTTGTTTAACACCTGCAAAAATCGTTCCTTACTCCCTTCACTGGCATTTTTTACCAAAAACGAAAGGGTCGGCTGTTTCATATCCGTATTTAACATCCCTCTGACATCCTTGCCGATTCCGGCATCCAAAAGAGCCTTCTTTACTGGTGCGCCAGGAGCCTCCACTAAGGCATATTCCAGGATTTGGATAGCATTTAAAAGCAGGGTGTCCGAGGCCAGACCTGTCACCACACTATAGGAAAGCCATTCTCCCTCTCCGGCTTCCTCCTGACCGCAATCGTAGCTGCCGACTAGTTCTGCTTGCAGCGGAGCCTGCAGCAAAATCTCCGAATGAATTTCCTCCCTCGTAAAACGGCTCAGGTATTCCTTATCTATCCAATCCAAACGCTCGGCAGCATCCAGATCCCCATATAAATAAAGATAACTGTTCGACGGATGATAATATTTTTTATGAAAAGCCAAAAATTCCTCATAGGACAGATCCGGAATCGCCGCTGGATCACCGCCGGACTCCTGACAATACGTATTGTCAGGGAAAAGCGCCTTGCCAATCCAGTCAAACATCAGATCATCCGGTGAGGACAGCGCTCCCTTCATTTCATTAAACACAACGCCGTTATAGGAGAGCGTTCCGTCCTCTCCTACCTCATAATGCCAGCCCTCCTGTAAAAAAATCTCCTTATTCCGGTAAATTGCCGGAAAAAAGACGGCATCCAAATAGACGTGCATCAAGTTCTTAAAATCCTTCTGGTTGCAGCTTGCGACCGGATATACCGTCTTGTCCGGATACGTCATCGCATTTAAAAAGGTATTTAAAGAACCCTTGACCAGCTCCACAAAGGAATCCTTGGCCGGAAACTGCTCAGATCCACACAAAACCGTATGCTCTACGATATGCGCCACCCCTGTAGAATCCTCTGGCGGAGTACGGAATCCGATAGAAAACACCTTGTTTTCATCCTCATTGAGCAAAAGCGCTACTCTGGCGCCGCTTTTTTTATGGCGCAGCAGCACCCCGGTACTCTCCAATTCCCCGATTTCCTCCGTCAGCAGCAACTCGTAGCGATCCGCCAACGGCTGCAGCGCCTCTACCCGCTGCGTCCTTGTTTGCTTTTTCGTTGTCATTCTTTTTATCATCCTTTCTTCATTTTCTTTTTCTTCATTTTATTTTGTCAGAAATCCTTTTGACACTTGTTACAGCCGCTTGATAAAATTTCCAGTTACGGAAATATGCTCGTTATAGCTGACAAACGCATGCGGATCGTAGTGCTGGACAATTGAGCGCACCGCCGGAACCTCATATTTGTTGACTACCATATAGATCATCGTCCCCGGCTCGTCCGTATAACCGCCTCTTGCCTCCCAGGTCGTCGCCCCCCGGTATAATTCCTGAAAAATCAGGCGTTTGAGTTCTGCCGGATCTTCCTTCGTAAAAATCTGCACCTCTACATTAATAATCTGTAAATGCACCCGGTCTAACGCCATATTTTGGAAAACCACATAGATAATGGAATAAATCGTCACCTCCAAATCCATATAAACTGCCATGATTCCATATACTATCAGGTTGATGATCAGGGAAATACGCCCTACGCTAAAATCCTTGTACTTCCTGGAAAAATAAATTCCCAAAATATCTGCTCCGCCGTTAGAAGCGCCGTAGCGCAGACTGATTCCGACGCCTGCCCCTGAAATAATCCCGCCAATCAGACAGGCGGCCAGAGGATCGCTCAAAATAGGCTCTGCCGGAGGCCTGATCAAGCTTAAAAACAAGGTCAGCGCACTCGTACAGATCAGGGATTTTACAAAAAACCCCTTCCCCATAGAACGATACGCCAAAATAAACAAGGGAACGTTAATCAGGTAATAAACCAAACCCGATACATCCAGCTTTCCCATATCCAGACGCAGCAAACCAACCAAAAAGGTACGAATCAACTGCGCTGCCCCAAGGATTCCGCCATTGTAAAAGCCCATCGGTACAATAAACACATTGGCTCCCAAGGCAAATAAAAAGCTTCCGACAATCGCGGCCAGCATACGGAATGCTTCTTTTTTCTGACGTTCTAATTCCATTCTCTTCTCCTCTCTTCGTTTTGTTCTTTCTATCTATGGTAGCAGTTTCCTTATTATAGCACGCTTTTTCAATTTTTTCGAGTAGTTTTTATGATGGATAGGAATTGACAGCAAATACAATTTATGATACAGTAATAGTGGTCTCGAAAAACCGCATTTTGCGGAACGGGAAAACTGAAATTATTACAGCAGGAGGCACTATTTCATGAAAAAAGGTACAGTAAAATGGTTCAATGCCAAAAAGGGGTACGGATTCTTATCCGACGAAGAGGGAAATGACGTATTTGTACATTTTTCCGCAATCAATATGGACGGCTTCAAGGTATTAGAAGAAGGCGAGCAGGTGGAGTTTGAGGTAGTTGATGGCACAAACGGTCCGCAGGCTGCCAATGTCACCAAGCTGGTCTAAGCTGCTCCTATTTCAGCAGGGTTCTCCCAAGCAGAGGTAGCCCTGAATAAACGAACTGTGCCGCAGCGCCCGGATAGTGACTATCCGGGCGCTGCTCCCTATTAAAAAGCATTCCACAAAAGGGACTTCTCGCGAAAGGAATGTCCTAAAAACGAAAGGAGTTTCCTTATGAAGCAGACTACGCTATCCTCTTACCAGCTACCCGTAAGCCGGTCATCACAGATCGTTCTCTGGCTCTTGTCTGGCGTTTCCTTTACGTTTCTTTTTCTCGCACTGGCAGCCGCCTTTGTCCTTTATTTCCGTCCCTTGTATTACCAGGATATCTCCCGCCTTGAGCTGAGCGGAACGTATGGCCTTTCGGCAGACCAAATCCGAGACAACTACGATGCGCTGATCGACTATAACTCACCTTTTTCCTTTGAGACGCTCTGCTTTCCGGATCTTCCCTCCTCTACGGAGGCTCTGATCCATTTTATCGAGGTTAAGCAGCTTTTTATGGGTCTCTTTTTGCTTGGCCTGATCAGCCTGTTTCTTTTGCTGCTCTTACTCCCTATCCAGCAGAAGCGGGGAACCCTTTCCGGCTGTCTCCTTACCTCTGCCCTGACGGTTGTTCTGCTGCCGGCTCTTGTAGGCGTAGGCATCGCGTTCCGGTTTGAAGAGGCCTTTGTGTTATTTCATAAATTGTTTTTTCGCAATGACTTCTGGCTGTTTGATGCCGAAACCGACCCAATTATTTTATTGCTGCCGGACACCTTTTTCCTCCATTGTGCTGCTGTCTGTGTGCTGATCGTCCTGAGCGGAGCCTTTTGCCTGTTCCTGGCCTCTCCGTTTGTTCGGAAACAGGAAAAAAGGAAATATGCACAAGGAAATATTTAACATTTTTATTTTGATTTTTCCAAAATTTTCTTTTCTACATGCTTTTACCCTCCCGTTTGCATTGGGTTTTATAAATTTTTTATAAATTCACGAGAAGAAAAGAAAATATCGTCTTTTGTATCAGTCAATATTGCCAATAAAATTTTGATGTATATCTTCTTTTCTTCGTCCTATCGCTGAATAAACTCCTCTTCTTCCCATGTTTTTTATATATTTCCTCCTGTTTTTTCTCCTTCTTCCTCTCTCTTTCCGACTTGACAGAATCCTTTTTTTTCATATAATAAAAGCGGATTCAGGGGTAAGCCGGACTAATCCCTGCGACCCGATTAACCCGGCTGATCCTGAATCTTTGAGGACTCCGGCTGCCAGAGGGAGGCTTGCCAGAGCATTGTCATATAAGAGGGAATGGGTTGTTCTTTAGAAAGGGGTAAGAAAACATGTTTACCAGGAAACCACAGACTGCTTTAACAGCGAAAAAAACAATGCAGAGAACACACAGCGGACAGAAAAAGATTACCGTTGCCGTACCGACCTTACAGCCGGTCAATGGCTATGCCAATGTCAACGGAATTCTGATGCCATTCTAACATATGGTTCTTCTACTGCAAGCCAGCCTAGACGCTGGCCTTTTTTTATGCTATACTCATAGCATGCTATACTATAGCAAACAGCAAAATAATTCCTATGACCCAATACAAGCAAAACGGAGGAGTTTTATTATGAAGGAAAAGCTATATACCATTCCGGTCAACGATGCGTTCCACACCGACGGCGAATGTCCGATTTGCCAGATTTATCATTCCTTAGAAACCAATGCGATTGAATTTACGATGGGGCCAAGCTATATGGAGGACGATATTCGTATGGAAACGGATCGGGTCGGCTTCTGCGGCCATCACTTAGAGCAGCTTTACCAGAATCAGAACCGCTTAGGACTCGGGCTGATGCTCAAAACCCATATGGATCGGATTATCTCGGATATCGAAGGATTGCAAACAGATGCCAGCACAGAGCAGCCTGCTACGGGAGGAGGAGGCTTCTTCCGTAAAAAGCCACCGGTAAAGCCAGGTGCCACCTCGGTTTCTGCCTATATCCATACCCTCGGTCAATCCTGCTACATCTGTAACCGTATTCACGATATATACGAGCGTTATTTAGCAACCGTTTTTTATCTCTATAAAAACGATGAGGCCTTCCGGGAAGTTTTCCTCTCCTCTAAGGGTTTCTGCACCCCTCATTACGGAGTGCTGCGTGATATGGCTCCTGCCGAGCTGTCCGGAAAGCTGCTTGCTGATTTCCTTTCCGCCCTGGATCGGCTTTACTTAGACAATATGAAACGGGTACGGGACGATTTGGAATGGTTTACAGACAAATTTGACTATCGGAATGCCGACGCCCCATGGAAAAACTCCAAAGACGCCCTGCCGCGTTCTGCCTGCAAGGTAGCAGGTCCGGTAGAGATTTCCTAATCTGAATCAAATAGGGAAGAACAATCGCACCCTACTCGCTGCACGAGCCGCATGCCGCCTAGGACAAAATTTCCTTACGTGGCTTTGTACATAAAGCAAGGAAGGAATTTTTCTTGCAAATTCCTTCCTTGCTTTTATGCTTTTCTTTTACTGTGCCTTTACACCGTAGACAAATCCCATTCCTCATGAATCTTAGGTACATCACTGATCAGGCGTTTCGTATAATCGGCCTTTGGATTTAAAATCACCTCATCCGCCGTCCCGACCTCAACAAACTTTCCCTGCTCCATAATGTAAACCATATCTGATACATAATACGCCAGTCCGATATCGTGCGTAATAAAAATGATTGTCATATTGATTTCATCCCGCAGCTTTAAGAGCATATCCAGAATCGTTGCCCTCGAACATGCGTCAATCATGGAGGTCGGCTCGTCGGCAAGCAGAATCTTAGGCTTTAATAAAAAGATCCGGGCAATCATCAGACGCTGCATCTGCCCGCCTGAAAGCTCAAACGGATATTTGTTCGTCAGTTCGGCGTATTTCAGATTGACAAAGCTGCAGGCCTCCGTCATCATCGCTTCCTTTTCTGCTTTTGGAAGGCTCCGTCCGCCCCGCATATTGATACAGTCTAACAAAACCGAGTCGATTTTGTTAAACATGTTATAGGAAGAGAAGGGATCCTGGAAAATCGCCTGGATTCCTTTCCAATATTCCTTTTTCTTCGCATGGCTTTTGATATCCCGCGGCTTTCCCTGGTACTCAATCTCGCCCTCTGTGACGCTGATCAGTCCTAAAATCATTTTAGAAAGCGTCGTCTTTCCGCTTCCGCTCTCTCCTACGATAGAAATGATCTCGCCCTCCCGGAAATCAAAATCGACGTGATCGACGGCAACGTTTCTGGCGTTTCCTACGCCAAACACCTTCGTTACACCGGTACCGGCCAGACATTTGGCTCGTTTTTCTCTGTCTATTTTACTCACGGGCATACACCTCCCTCAGCTCGGCCTCAGACATCCGGCAGCGATACGTTCTCCCTGCTCCTGCGTCCTTCATCTCAATCGCCATTCCCTTACATTCGGCAGTCGCATAACGGCAGCGTTCGGCAAACCGGCAGCCCGCCGGAGGACGCTTGAGATTCGGCGGCGTACCTGGAATGGCCGTCAGCTTCACATCCCTGGTGCCGGACTCCGGCACGATAATCGAACCCATCAGACCGTTGGTATATGGATGCAGGGAGTCAAATACCATCTCCTTTGCCGATCCCTTTTCCACAATCTGACCGGCGTACATGACCATAATGTCATCGGTTACGTTATAAAGGAGCGGAAGCTCATGAGTAATAAAAATCATCGAACGGATAAAGCCCTTTTCCATCAGTTCACGCATCATCTTAATGACCATCTTTTGGCTCGTAACGTCGAGTGCTGAGGACGGCTCGTCGGCGATCAGCACCTTCGGGGAAAGAATCGTCGAAATCGCAATCACGGTACGCTGCTTCATTCCGCCGGACAGTTCTACCGCATGACGGTCTAACACACTGGCCGGAAGCCCCAGGATTTCAAACCGTTCTCTTGCCAGATCGTAGATTTCTTTTTTATTTAGCTTCGTATCATGAGCATGCAGCACATCCTCAATAAAACGAATGATCTTTTGCGTCGGGTTGAGGGCGTTCATGGCTGCCTGCGGAATATAAGCGATTTCGTTTCCCAGAACGTTTTTCCGTACCTGATCCGGCGTCATATCCGAAATGTTCATCCCATCTACCGTAATGCTTCCACTCATATAGTGCAGCGGCGCAAAGTAATACCCCATCAGGCTTAACGCCAGCGTCGATTTCCCGCAGCCGGATTCCCCGGCAATTCCTAAGGACTTTCCTTCCTCTATCTGTAAGCTCACGCCATCTACCGCATAGACGCTTTCGTGGAACCGGGTGACATATTTTGTCTTTAAATCTTTTACATCCAGCATTATTTTTCCCATAATTCCCTCCTAATCTCTCAGCTGCGGATTGAATACCTGATCTAGACCGGTATTCATCAGATTCAGCGAGAACGTAATCAACGCGATAGACAGGATAATCGGCAGGAACGCCCACCAACGGCCTGCTAACGGAGCCTGTGCCGTCATAGCCCAGTTCATCATCAGTCCCAATGTGGCCACCTTCGTCGTAGAAGGCCCTAAGCCTAGCATCGAAAGCTGTGCCTCTGCCAGAATAGCGGAGGAAATCTGCAAAATCAACGCCATGACAACATAAGAAGCAATATATGGCAAAATATCCTGGACAATAATCCTTGGCAGGCTGTGACCGGAAAGCTTTGACAAATTGACATGGTCACGGTTCCGCAGGGAAATCACCTGGGAACGCACGGATCTGGTCGTCCACGTCCAGGAAGTCAGGCCGATGATCACACCGACTAACATTACGCCGCGCGCACTCTGGCTGACGCTAAAGGAAATCAAAATAATCAAAACAAAGGACGGAATCACAGTAAACAGGTTGGTGACAAACATAATGATATCGTCTACCAGCCCGCCCAGATACCCGGACAAAAGCCCCAGCGTCAGACCAATTAACGTCGCAATCACTCCGGCTAAAAGTCCCATTTTCAGTGATGTACCAACAGCATGTGTCAGCTCCTTTAATACATCCCGTCCAAAATTGTCTGTTCCTAAGACAAAATTTCGTCTGCTCGCTATATCCTTGACGTTCGTATAGGTGTTAAAGGAAATCGTATTGCTCTCCTCTAAGGCTCCCGTTTCCGGGTTCTTCGTTGCAATGATGATATCCTTTGTCTCTAAAATCGTCGCCATCCGGCTCGCCAGTCTTCTATAATACTGCCTTTTGGCATTTGTTAAGCCCTTTTGCTCTACCTCCGGATCGTAGTGTTCATTCCAGAAATGAACCATTTCCACGCTGTCCTCTACTGGAATATCCTCCTCGGCAATCCCACGGTATTTCGTCAGCCACAGCACCATGGCATCCTTATCCTCCTGGGAAATCAGTTTGTTTAAACGGGTCGCCGTAATATCCAGATCCAGCCCATATTGTTTGGATTCCAGAGTATCTGCCAGGGAGATATACGTTCCAGGCGGATAACTGGAGCTGGCCACCATTTCCAGCGGATCTCCCGGCACCAGCAGCGGATAGAGTACAGCCATTCCCAGCATAAAGACAAAAATCACAAAGCCAATCACAAACCTTGGCGAGTGGAATACTTGTTTTAACTGATTTTTCATATTGCGCCTCCTCTTCTGCCGGATTAAGAATCCTGCTGTGCTGCCTTGATACGCGGATCAATCAGTCCATAAATGATTTCGACCGCCAGGTTTGCGATCAAGACCATAATGGTGATCATCAGCGTAGAAGCAGAAATCAGCGGATAGTCACGGTTACTGATGGCGCTTAACATCGTAGAACCAATGCCCGGATAGTTAAAAATCGTCTCGGCTACGATATTCCCGCCGATCATCGTGCCAAGGGACAATGCCAGCCCCGTCACCTGCGGAAGCATGGCGTTCCGGAACACATAGCCGACGATCTTGCGATCCTTGATACCCAAAAAACGGCTGTATTTTACATAGTCTGCATTCAGCTCATAAATCGACATCGAACGCATTCCTATCGCCTGGCCGCCAATCGTAATCAAAACAATCGACCAGAACGGAAGCTGGTAATGAACAAACAAGGACTGGAAAAACTCCCAGCTCATATTTGGAATCAGCTCATAGCCATAGCCGCCGCCGACCGGCGCTACCTTTAAATAAATCGCAAAGATCAAAAGCAATACCGTCGCCATTCCAAAGGCCGGAATATTGCCGATAAACAAAAAGGCCGGTAAAATTGCCTTATCAAAAACACCCTTCATATAGGCGGCCACTGCCCCCAGCAGATTCCCCAAAATCCAGCCGACTAAAATCGCCGGAAGCTGCAGGCAAATCGTCCAGCCCATCGAAGATGCAATGATGTCCGAAATCTCTCTCGGATAGTTACTAAACGAGATTCCGAAATCTCCCCGCAGGGCATTTTTCACGAAGGTAAAAAACTGTACGTATAACGGCTGATCTAAGCCAAATCTGGCTGAATAATCGTCTAACACCTTTTTGACAGCAGTCGCATCCATCCCCGGCGAAATGCTGCCTTGTGCAATCGCATCCACCGGATTGCCCGGCATCAGACGCGGCAGCATAAAGTTTAAAAATACCGCTACGACCAAAGTGATCAGATACCAGCCGATCTTTTGCAGATAGTATTTCTTATACCCTTTCAAAAGAGTCACCCCACAATCCTGTTCCCGTGTTTCCGGATCCCGCCCTATAGAACGGGAAACAGGGAGCCCCGCCTCCTGTGAAGCAACGCTCCCTGTCCTGCCGGTTTCTGTTACGGCTTATTTTATTTGTTTCTTAGAAGTCCCTTTGCTCCTCGCAGGGCGCTTTTCTGTAAACACGCCTTACAAAAGCAGCGTCCTTCTGTCTTTTACTCTACCAGCTCTAAGTAATACAAAGCAGCAATTCCGTAACCATCGGTACAGTCAGTCGGAGGAATATTCCGTCCGTCGCCCTGGGTCGGGAAGCCGGTCCATACTGTCTCATTGGTGTTGTGGAACAGCTCCGGACGATACATCAGCGAGAAGGAAGGAACCTCGTCCAGATAAATCTGGCTCAGCTCGGTATAGTATTCCTTTAATTTCGCCTGATCCGTCTCGAATGGAATAAGTTGAATCAGCTCGTCGGCACGGTCATTTTTATACCAGCCGTAATTTCCGTTCCAGTTGCTCATCATGCCGATGAACTCACTGGACATCATACCTCTGACACGAGCCCAAGGGGAGGTAATGCCAGCGCCTACCGTACCCCACATAGCGATTTCAAAATCATGGTTAGTAAACATATCATAATAGGTGGATGCCTCTGGGAAATAAGTCTCGATTTCGATTCCGATTTCCTTTCCGGCTGCTGCCACGATTTCCAGGGAAGCATTCCAGTCATCCCAGCCCTGCGGACAGGAAGCCTGATAGGAAAGCTTTAC
Source organism: uncultured Lachnospiraceae bacterium (assembly GCA_949155905.1). Classification (GTDB taxonomy): domain Bacteria; phylum Bacillota; class Clostridia; order Lachnospirales; family Lachnospiraceae; genus MGBC131033. The sequence continues at coordinate 15,836 of CASCWU010000045.1, read as the reverse complement.
CCCATCTACTTCACGGATTCCATCGCCGTCTGTATCGACAATACCAGCATCATCCAAAAGCTTCTTTGCGCCTTCGATGTCGCGTCCTGCCCACTGATAGGACTTTAAGGCTTCCTGATCGACCATTGCCTGCTCGCCCTCGGTCGGATTCATTACGCTTCTTGGAACCTGGGTAAAGCTTGGGCATTGCCCGCCCATAGCAGCACTTACGATCTGGTCATAGTCTACTGCCATTGCGATAGCCTTTCGTACTTCCTTCCGATCCAGACCCGGCTTTTCTACATTAAACCAGGCAGTCGGCATCGTAACGCAGATGTTGTACGGTGCTTCGTCAATATACGTAGAAATGGTATCGCTGTTTGCCATCATATCGGCGATGTTTAAGTTAAACTGCTGAGATACATCGACCTCGCCATTGGAAAACGCCTGGTTTCCGGCCGGGTTGTCGGCAAAAATGTTGTGTGCCAGGTATTTCGGTACCGGCAGGTTGCCCCAAAGTGCAGTTCCCCAGTAATTGTCATCCCGGATAAAGACAACCTTCTGATCGTCGTTGTAATACTTCATATACGGACCGGAGGCTACAAAATCCTCCATCGTATCTTCCTTCATAGCGGTAGCGTCATTGTTATTTCTGGCTTCTACCTTCTCCACATAAGCCTTCTGCATAATATAGGTCTGTGCAATAAAGGAATCCACCATCAGCGGATTGACTGCCGTGCCGTCGTCCTGCAACACAGACTTGATCACAACTGTATTGGCATCTGTCGCCTCTACTGCATCAATATACGGAGCATTGTTATTATAAGTAGAAGATTCATACTTTTTATGTGTCTCCCAGGTATAGGCTACATCGTCTGCTGTCAGCGGTGTACCGTCGCTCCAATGCGCTGCCGGATTTAAGTGAACAGTCATTTCTGTCCTGGCATCGTTCCAGGCATAATCCGTACCCAAAAGCGGATAGAGCTGTCCATCTAACAGGTTGTAAATAAACATCGTCTCATAAATAATGACACGGGCGCTGGCGCCGTTGCTGATGCTCCAGTTGTTGTTATTCGCATGCATCGGATTCCATGCGTTGATCGCATTCCACTGCTGCCCGTTAAAATACAAGGTTTCATTTCTCGGAGTAGAACCTGCCGTATTAGTCTCCTCCGGCTCCTTCTCTTCCGAATCGCCGTCATCCGGCGCATTGGCATCCTCCCCGTTCGTGTCGTCTGGTGTCTTGTCATCCTCCGGCTCCTTGTCATCACTCGGTGTCGTCACCGGTGTGTCCTCCTTTGGTTTTTCTTTCTTGCTGCAGGCAGCCAGGCAGGAAACAACCAGAACCAGAACCAACAACATTGCTAATACCTTCTTAGCTTTCATCATGAAAACCTCCTCTCGCTTTACTAGCGACCTGTTATAATGCGGCTTCCAGGAGCCATTCCCTTCTTCCGCGCATACAAAACACGATAAAATCGTTTTTAACTTTTCCGCAAAACCCCTCCGGCAATAAGCTATGAAACGGTTCCTATAACGCTGTCGTTTTTGTATGTAATCTTATTATATCATTTCTATACAAATATTGCAACCATTTATTTTCATTTCTATACATTTTGTTGATACAATTTTTTCTAGTTCATTTGTTCTTTCGTCAGAGAGCATAAACCGCGAAAAACAACTGTTCGAAAGAAAAACTCCCCCTAGGAGTAGAAGGCAACAAATCTGCCTCTCCGACCCCCAGGGGGAGCTGTTACTCTGCGTCCAGTAGTTCTTTCACTTCCCGCGCCTTATTTTTAATCCGGTCGTTGCAGTCTCTGGCTACGAGAATGGTAGAAATCCAGCGGGCGGATTCTTCTTTTTTCCCGGAACGTCTGGCGAGATCTGCCATCAAAAGCTCTGTGGTGTACTCGTCCATCCCACACATCGGAAACTCTTCTCTGGAAAAGGCCTGGGAAAAACCGTTGTAAGAGGTATCTAACAGTTCTGCTTCCTTTTCCTTTAGCTGCGCTCTTGCCTCCTCCTTGCCTTCCTCCTCTGCCAGATTCTCTTCCTTTCCCCGAAGCAGCCAGGCAATTTTCAGACAGGTATAGGCCTGCTCGCTCGCTAAGGAACGTCTGACCATCGCTCCAAGCAAAGCCAGCTTATGACGGTTTAAGGCATCCTCGTATGTATAAATCCCTGGTATTCTCTCTTCCTTAATCCCTTTAAAATTCGGAGTAATGTTATCCTGCACATACTTTCTTTGTATCGAAGTCAAATCCATAAAAAAACGGCTTAATGAGGCATAACCGCAATGTGGGCAAGCGATTGCATCGTATTTTAAACTATCTAGCTGCTGGTAACGCGGCCTTAAATCCGAATCCGTCGAAATCAGCTTGGTCTTTCCGGAGCGGACGGTCTTTGACTTAAATTCCTTCCCACAGCAGGGACATTCGTATGTTTTTTCAAACAAAAGCGCTGCTTCTGCCTCTGCCCCCTCCTGTTCTTTTTTATCCGGCTCAAACAGCTTTCCCCGTCCGAGCAGCTCCAAGCTTGTAAACATATCTGCCATAATTCTTCTTCATCTCCACTTTCTGTTCTGGCCGCCGGCTGCACTCCTGTGTTTCCGGCGCCGTCTTTTCCATTGACAACATCATTGGTATCATAGCACATTTTTCTGAATTAGAAAACCCTGAAAATGCAAAAAGAATTCCACCAGGTGAAATTCTTTTTACTTCCTTTTGCTTCTTTATTTATAGAAGTAATGCGCTCCAATCTTTACACCGCTTCTGCGGGAAGCCAAGCTGCTGCTATAGCGGCAGAAAAACAGATAATTTTTCCCGTCAAAGGCATCCTTTCCTTCTAACGCTGCCTTTGCAGCCTTGATACATTCTTCCTCCATCCGAATCTCTGCGGCATTCTTTCTTTTTCCATAGACATTAAGCGCTTTTTTCAACGTCCCGACAGACGGAGAGGCTACGGAAAACTGATAGATTCTTCTCCCATAGGAACGGCTGTAGGCACTTTGATACGCAACGCCTTCAATACTGTTTGGGAACTGATTGGACTTTACACGGTTCATCACTACATTGGCTACGGCCAGCTTTCCCTTGTAGGACTGGTTTCCAGCCTCTGCATAAATCAGACAGGCTAACAGCTTGACGTCTGCCTTGCTGTAGGACTTTTCCTTCTTCTCATCCTTTTTCTCTTTGTCCTTTTTCTCCTTCTCGTCTTTGTCCTTCTCTTTTTTCTCCTTACTGTCCTTGTCGTCTTTCTCCTTTTCGTCTTTGTCTTTTTTCTCTTTGTCCTTTTCTTTTTCGTCCTTCTTATCGGCGTCCTTTTTCTCGTCTGCCTCTTTCTCTTCCTTTTCTGCTGCCTCATCCTTTGTCTCTTCTTTCTTAGAGGCGTCTTCTGCTTCGTCCTTTGCGGCATCCTTTTTCTCTTCGTTGGTCTGTTCTGGTTCTGTCTGTGTATTTTGCTCTTTATCCATAGCAGCATTTTCTTCGGTCTCTGCTTTGCTTTCTCCCATTGTTACTGCTCCGGCGCTTACGGTGTTCACCTCTGCCCCTGTCTCTAGGGCTTCCTTCTCTTCCCTTACTGCCACACCTGTTTCTTTGGCATAGGCCGGTACGGAATCAAACACAGTCAACATCAACGTGGCAATCGCCAGCAACAATACTTTCTTTTTCATGATTCTACTCCTGTTACATTTTTTAATATATAATTAACAATTTCGTAACAAGTATAGCGCAGTTTTGTAAAAATTGCAAGCACTTTTTTCATTCTTTTATAATAATTCTTGTTTCAAATCGGCTCTAAGCCGCTAAAACAGCGGCTTTCCATCTAACACAGCTTCCTTTAATTCATCCCCCAAATAGCTCAATTTCAGAGAAAAAAACGGCGCATCCTCTTCCAGCAGGCGAAAAAAAATCCGGTCGCCCTCCCATAGATTTAGATCCTTGATGTTCTGTTTTGGAACCCACTCGAGTGTCCCCTCGTTGCACTCTATCAGCTCTCCCTCAAAGCCGTCGGCCGTATAAAGGCTCATATATTCACAATGCGGAGGCTTAAAGGCCATCGGCTTCTCCTGCCTTTCATGAAAGCAAAAGGTAATCAAGCCACGAAAACGCCAGCGTGTCAGCGTCAGTCCCGTTTCCTCCTTTACCTCCCGCAGCAGACATTCCTCCGGACTCTCCCCCTCTTCAAAATGCCCGCCAACCCCAATCCATTTGTCCTGGTTGACATCCTGCTTTTTTTTGATCCGGTGGAGCATCAGATAAGCGTTCTCCCTCTCTATATAGCATAACGTCGTCAATTTGCTCTTTTCTTTTCCTTGCTCTTTTTCCATGCCTCTTCTCCTTATTATCAAAACAGTAACAATATTGCAAAGCCTTGCTTTCGCCGGGCTCCTCTTATACATGCAAACAGGCGGCTTTCCGCCGCCTGTCTAACATGATATCAGAATGATTTCCCGCATCCTTTCCCTTCAAGCCAAAGAACTCCAGCGCATGCTGGATGGTCAGATCCCAGAACCGCCATTCATGCGTATAACCGTCGATCTCCTCAAAGGTTGCATCCAATCCGATGCTCTTGGCATACTCTTTGAATTCGTCATATGTATTATATAGGAAATCATTTTTCCCGCAGGCGAAATAAAGTCTTGGCAGCTTTCCGGTTCCGTTTAGCTCCTTTAAAATTCTCCAGCTATTTTCATAGGAATTGACATACTGCTCGAGTCCTCCTGCATTCTTTACACTCGTAATCTGCCGCTGCATCTTCGGATCGGTACTTTCCATATCAATATGGTCAAAGTTCCTTGGTGCTGCGGATAAAATAGCAGCCGCTGCAAACTTATCCGGATGGTTGACCGCATATTTGATCGTTCCGCCCCCGCCCATCGACAGTCCGGCGATGAAATTATCCTCCCGCTTATCGGAAGCCGGGAACCAGTTGTAAACAATCGGCATCAGCTCCTCGGTCAGATAGTCAAACATATGATAGCCAATCATCGTATCCCAGTTGGAATAATTGCTGTTTAAGGCGCTCGGCATCACAACGATCAAGTTCTTTTCACACGCATACAGCTCGATGTTGCTTTTCCGAATCCAATCGGTATAATCACCAAAGGTTCCATGCAGCAGCCACAGAACCGGATACTTTTTCCCGGAGCCATAAAACTCCTTTGGAGAAAGCGCCCTTGCCTTGTCCGGCAGAATGATGTTGACATCCGTATTGCCCTGCAGATATTGACTTTCAAAATTAAAATGTACCAGTGCCATAGTTTTTCCTCTCCTTTTTTATAATATCGTAATACGTTCTGTCCTTTTTACTTTAGCATATCCGGCCTACTTTTCCCTTGTACGGAACGCACAGATTTTTTCTTCTTACTATGTCATTCCTGCCCTGTCATTCACTTCTTCTGCCCCTTTTGCAGGTTGTGTTTCATGCTTCACAGTTCTTTTTCTAAATCTGCCTCCTCTAAGCCTGCTTCTGTCAGCCGATATATCCTGTCGCATACCTCGCGGATATACTTCCGGTCATGGGAAATGCTGATGATACAGCCGTTAAAGCCCTTTAAAATCCCTCGGATAACCGGGCCGGAAAGAGGAGAAAAATTCCGGGTAGGCTCATCCAAAATCAACACATTGCTCCCATTCATGCTCATCCCCAAAAACAACAGCTTTGCCTTTTGTCCGCCGGAAAGCTCGGTGACACTATGCTCCATTTCCTCTGCGGTATACTTCATGCTGCCAAGATACGTACGGATACGGGTAAGCTCTTCCTTTTCCCATGTCTTTGCCAAAAATTCTACCGGCGTCAGCGTCTTCCCGCTCTCCTGCTCCCGTTTTGCAAACAGCTCGTCGTAATCCTGCGGCATATAATCGACTGCTAAATCCGGCCGTTTGTAAAGAAGTCCGGCAATCTCCTTTAGTAGTGTCGTTTTCCCGACACCGTTTTTCCCGACAATACAGATTTTTTCCGCTCCCCTTAGCTGCAGTCTGATATCCCTGGCCAGAATCCGATCTCCCTGGCGCAAGACCGGAAGTTCTAGCTGCAGCACCTGTTTCCCGTTCGGCAGCGCTTCCTTTGCCGAAAGCTTGGAAAAAATCGCCTCTTCCTCCTCCGGCAGCCCAGTCATATTCTCCCGCTCCCGCTCAAACCGCCGTCCCATCGACTGAACTGTGTGCATTTTCTTCTTTAATAATCTACCTCCTGCCGGATTCTGCCTGGAAATCACACTTTGTTGATGCTCTACCTTCTGCTGAATCTGGCGAAATTTTTCCATCTGTTTTTCGTAATCACTCCGTTCCTTCCTCGCCACCTGCTCCTGATGGGCAAACCGGCTCTGCCGCTCTCTGATATACTGCTCGTAGGGCATACGGGCAATCGTATGGCGCGGTACGGTTTTCCGCCGAAGCTGCTCCAAATGGAGTATCACCGTGGCCGTCCGTTCAATCAGCAGCTCGTCATGAGAGACAAACAGCACCGGCTCCCGGCTTTCCCGGATAAAGCACTCCAGCCAGGCAAGCGTCTCCAAATCAATATCGTTAGACGGCTCGTCTAAGAGCAAAATATCCGGCTCCTCCAAACGAATTTTTGCTATCTGAAGCTTGACCTTTTCCCCTCCGGAAAGCGTTCCAAGCTTCTGTTCGGAATAAAACAGCTCTAACGGCACGCCTAGCTCTGCTGCTATCTGTCCCAGCTCCTTCGGCGTTTTTTCATAAAACTGCGGCAGCTCGGACAAAAACTCCAGCACACCTTGTTCCTTTTGGACGGCAGGCAGTTCCTGTGGCAAATACCCTAGCCGCAGACCGGGATGGGATATCTCTCCCTCCCATTCTATATAGTCCTCCACCAGCCGGCTGTCATAGATCAGGCGTAACAGTGTCGATTTCCCGTTTCCCTCCTCTCCGATTAACACCGCCTTCTCACCGGGATTCAGGCTGTAGGTAAAGTTTTTTATCATAGGGTGCAGATCCTTCTTATGCACGATAGATAAATTTCGTATTTGCAGCACTCCCATCACCATTATCCTTTCTCTGTATTCCGTCTTGCCTGCTTCCACTGCCGGATTGCTTCCAGACGCCTTTTGACGGCCTGTTCCGCACCCTCCTCCGTCGGCTCATAATAGCGGCGTCCTAAAAGAGAATCCGGCAGGCAGTCCATATCTACCAGCTTTTCCTCGGTATCATGGGCATACTGATAGCCCTCTCCGTAATGCAACTCTTTCATCAGCCCGGTCGGAGCGTTCCGTAGCTGCAACGGCACCGACTCGGCAAGCTGCTCTAACGCATCCTTTTTACAGGCTTCATAGGCCATATAAAGGGCGTTTGATTTGGGAGCCATAGACAGATAGACGACTGCCTGCGTCAGATTGACACTGCATTCCGGCATCCCGTTAAAATGGCTCGCCTGATAAGCGGCTACCGCCAACGGCAGCGCCTGGCTGTCTGCCATCCCGACGTCCTCGCTTGCAAAACGAATCAACCGTCTGGCCACATAGAGCGGATCTTCCCCTGCCTCCAGCATCCGGGCCAGCCAATAAACCGCCGCATCCGGATCGCTGTTGCGCATGGATTTATGAAGCGCAGAGATCAGATTGTAATGCTCCTCTCCCTTCTTATCATAAAGCAAAGACTTCCGACTGATACACTGCTCCAAAATTTCCTTTGTCACTATCGTCTTTTCCATCCTGATATCGCCGTTGATTACTGCCATTTCCAGAGTATTCAAAGCTGTTCTGGCATCCCCGTTGGCAAATCCGGCAATGATCCTTAAAAGCTCCTCGGAAATCTCTATCTTTAAATAGCCAAAGCCCTGCGGACTGGCAAGAGCCCTTTGCAGCAGCACCAGCAAATCCTCCTCCGACAGTTCCTGTAGGACAAATACCTTACAGCGGGAAAGCAGGGCGGCATTGATTTCAAAAGAAGGATTTTCCGTCGTCGCCCCAATTAGCGTAATGCTTCCCTTTTCTACATAAGGAAGAAACGCATCCTGCTGTGCCTTGTTAAACCGATGGATCTCGTCGATAAACACCAGTGTTTTCTGCCCGAGTTGACGGCTCCCCTCCGCCCGGTTCATCACCTCCCTAATCTCCTTAATCCCACTGGTGACAGCGCTGAAGGTGACAAAATCGGCATGTGTCCGATGGGCAATGATACTGGCCAGGGTAGTTTTCCCCACTCCTGGAGGCCCCCAAAAGATCATCGAGGGAATCTGATCCTGGGCGATCAGCTTCTTTAATACCCTTCCCTCCCCCAGCAAATGTGTCTGTCCGATAAACTCCTCCAACGATGCAGGACGGAGCCGATCTGCTAACGGCGCAGCCGCCCTTCCGGTATCAAATAAGGATAACTGTTCCATTCGGGTTTCTCACTTCCTTTCCTTTCCTATAGGTTCTCCTAAGTATATCACATCGTATCTGTTTGCCGCAATCAAATTAAAAAAAGATAGTATTTTTTTCTTTGCTTTAGAAAAATTCCCGGCAATATCACGCTTTTTTCCTTCTCAGTTATAAAAATTTTAGAAAGCCTTGCCAATAGAAAAAAACTTATAATTGTAAATTTCCCGGCTTTTTTCTATAATTGTTCCGGTAGAGAGTTCCTTTCTCTAACTATTATGCCATTTTCATATGGCAGAAACGGAGGATTATTTATGAAAAAAAGAAGCATCGCACTCCTTTTGGTACTGGTTCTTCTCACCTCGCTTGTAGCTGCATGCGGCAAAAAGGAGTCAGACAACCAGCCTGTAAACAAAGAAGGGAATACGAGCGGAGACAGTGCAAACGGCGGCTCGGAGGGCTCCTCTTCCGAATGGTCCTGGCCTCTGCCGGAAAAGAAAACACTCGGTATCTGGATGTCCTGGGACTGTGCCTATAACGACAGCCCAAAGGAATTACGGGCAAACAAGGCCATGGAAGAGGAACTGAATATTGATTTGAAGTGGATTTCTCCAGGGCCGCAGGAGGCACAGGAGAAATTCGGCCTGATGATGGCCTCCGGCGATTATCCGGACATCGTTGTGGGGGGTATGGAAAGCTACTATACCGGTGGCCCTGCACAGGCAGTCGAGGACGGCGTTATCATTGATATGACAAGCTATATCGAACAATATATGCCAAATTACGAAGCACTGCGTAATTCTTTGGATTCCATTCGGAAGGATACCAAAACAGACGACGGACGCAGCGTCACTGCCTACACAATCAATACCAAGGACGGAGAACTGACCGGAGAACAGCCTTGGAGCAGTACTCTGGTGCGCAAAGACTGGCTGGATAAATTAGGCATGGAGGTTCCGACTACCATTGATGAATGGCATACCGTTCTTACCGCTTTTAAAAAGGAATTCAACTGCGAAGCTCCTCTGATGATCGGAAAGGATGACGCAGTAGACGGCGCACAGAACTTCCTGACTGCTTTTGGTGTATTAAAGGACTTCTATCAGGTAGATGGCAAGGTACACTATGGCCCGTTGGAGGACGGCTACCGTCAGTGGATAGAGCTGTTCCGTCAATGGTATGCAGAGGGTTTGATCGATCAGAACTTTACTACCAGCGAAACGCTCTATACAACGGCTACCGAATACATCGGCACAGGCCGCTGCGGAGCGGGTCCAAGCTTTTACTCCTGGTCCTGCGACTACTACATTGATATGGGGGTTGCTACCGATCCGGACTTCTGGTTAGTTGCTGCTCCTGCTCCGGTATTAAACGAAGGAGATACCCCGCAAATCGGAATCAATATGGGCAACCTGATTGGTGCCTCTCTATCTATTACTAAAAACTGTAAAGATATTGAACTGGCCTGCCGTTGGCTGGATTACTGCTTTACCAAGGATTGGATGCTTTATTCGAGCTATGGCATCGAAGGCGACTCCTACAACAAGCTAGACGATGGTACGTATGAATTTTCTGACAACCTGAACTGGCTGTTAGAGGAGGATTACCCGACCTGGGCTGAAGGCTTAAAGGCGGAATATTGCCTCCACAATGCAGGACTTGGGATGTATAACTGGTATGCGCTTTCTGTTATCCGAAAGGGCGAGCCGGTTCTGGATGCCTATGACGTCTGGGATGTCGCCAAAATAGATATGGTACTTCCATCTCGTATGACCATGACCATGGACGAACTGACCGACTACAACAACCTGTATGTCAGCCTGCAAACTCTGGTCAGAGAAAATACCATCAAATTTATTATGGGAACCCAGTCTATGGATCAATACGACAAATTCCAGGAGGATCTGATGACCTACGGCGCACAGAAGTGTATCGACTATAAGCAGGCGGCATTGGATCGGTACAATTCCAGATAATTTTATAGCATCGGCCAACCAGATAAATACAAGCCGATAACCGAACAGAATGGAACCTCGGGGTCTTTCCAAAAAGGCTGCGGGGTTCCTCTTATGACAAACGAAGGGATTTGATTATGAAAAAAAGAAGCATTGCCCTATGGCTGGTACTCCTACTTACCGTTTCACTTTTTGCAGCCTGCAGTAAGAAAGACGACACTCCATCCGCAAACAGCAAACAATCTGCAGACGCAGAACAGAAAACTTCAACCGAGCAGGATTCCAGCAACTCTTCTGAGCCTTCGTCAGAAGAAGCCACTAGTTCTGAATGGTTCTGGCCGTTAGCAGAAAAGGAAACTCTAAAGGTCTGGAAATCCTGGGACTGCCAGTGGACGGAAAACCCGAACTCCCTCAAGGCAAACCAGGCCATGGAGGAAGAGTTAAACATTGACATCGAATGGATATGCCCGACCCCAACGGAAGCACAGGAAAAATTCGGCCTGATGATGGCCTCCGGCGATTACCCAGACATCCTGTTAGGCGTAGAGGGCTATTATACCGGCGGAGCTGTTCAGGCCTGTGAGGACGGCGTTATCCTAGATATGACCGATCTCATCCGGAACTATATGCCAAACTATGAGGCGCTTCGCAATTCAAGTGAACGTCTCAGAAAGGATACGACAACGGACGACGGCAGAAGTGTGACTCTTTATACCATCAACACCCGCGACGGCGAAATAACAGGAGAACAGCCCTGGACGGGACTTTGTCTGCGTCAGGACTGGCTCAATGAATTAAATATGGAGGTTCCTGAGACGATTGACGACTGGCATGAGGTATTAACCGCTTTTCAAACAACGTATCACTGTGAGGCTCCTCTGATGCTCGGTTCGAACGACGCTCTTGACTATACCCAGGATTTTCTGACTGCCTTTGGTGTCTGCAAGGACTTCTACCAGGTAGACGGCAAGGTACATTACGGACCCTTGGAGGACGGCTATCGCCAATGGGTAGAATTATTCCGTCAATGGTATGCAGAAGGCCTGATCGATCCGAACTTTGTCACCAATAATGCGGCGTATGCCCCAATATTTGAATATTTAGGAACCGGACGTGCCGGTGCCTCCGCCAATCTGTATTCCTGGACCTGTGACTATCTGGTTTCTATGGGAATCGCAACCGATCCAGACTACTGGCTGGTAGCCGCTCCCTCTCCGGTCTTAAACGAAGGAGATACTCCGCAAATCGCCGCAGATATGGGTACTCTGGTGGGCGGCTCTATTTCGGTCAGCCGTGACTGTAAAAATATAGAACTGGCCTGCCGTTGGCTGGACTATTGTTATTCCACTGACTGGATGCTTTACACCAGCTACGGAATCGAAAACGAAACCTACACCAAAAACGGCGACGGCACCTATTCCTTTTTGGACAGTGCCAAAGAGCATATCGTTCAGGATTTAAACTATCCGACCTTTGCCGAAGGCTTAAAATCCGAATACTGCCTTCACAATGAGGGGCTTGGTCTCTACAACTGGTATGCGCTCTCCGTTATTCGGAAGGGCGAGCCGGTTTTAGAAGCCTATGACGTTTGGGATGCTGCCAAAACCGATATGGTGCTTCCGGCCAGAAGAAGCCTGACCGCCGAGGAGCTGACCGATTACAGCAATACCTACGTCAGCTTACAGACGCTGGTACGGGAAAATACGATCAAGCTGATTACCGGCGCAGCCTCGATGGATACCTATGAACAGTTCCAGAAAGACTTGATTTCCTACGGCGCCCAGAAATGTATTGACTACCAGCAGGCAGCCCTGGATCGCTACAACGCACGATAAAAATAATTATCCCACGGCTATTTCAACGGGGCTGTGAAACATGACTGCTTCCTGCAGAAAGGTTTCACAGCCCTATTTTTTTCCTCTATCCAATCAATACGGTTTTCCCTTGAAATGCAAACCCATATACTCGAATTCTCTCTTTCTGAATTCCTTTTGCCAGGAAAGCAGCCTCATATTTCTTCTCTTCTATCTGTGTCAGAGCTGCCTGTACCATATCCTCCAAGGAAGCTTCCTTTTTCGGATTATGCACCTTAAATTCCAGGATATAAGCAATATCCATAAAATTCTTAGGCTCCAACATGACATCATAACGACCAAACCCACTTTCTCGATTCGATGTCACCATATATCGGTTTGCCAACTCTACTATCATCCCTAGTACAAAACCATGATAAAACCGTTCTGGTTCTACGTCCTCAGAAGGTTTCTTCCCCACGTCAAAAAAGCTAAAGGTATTAAGCGCGACTTGATTCATATAATAGTTCATTGCCTCTATATCCTCTGATAGCAAAGACTTAATAAAATCATTATAGGCTCCGTTTACAGATGGACTCTGAAACCACTTTGCAACCATATGTTCAAACATCTTCCTGACCTCTTTGTTTGTGATAGCCAGGCCATAGATTTCTTCTCCATCTATCAAATCATACCGAAAAAATAAGACACACGCTGAAACATTTGTTTTTCCCGTGCCGAGAGTCGATCACTTTCCAGAAGAAAATCGTATTCCCCATACCCCCGCTCTATTACCTGGTAAATAGCATTTTTCGCTCCTAAAAAAGAGGTTTCCTTGATACTAGAAAAAGACAAGGCAATCACCGGATAGGTTCCTTGAGGCTCTCTGTACCCTCTCTCCCTCCAAATAGCGAGACCTTCAAACAAATCCTCTTTCCCCGCATGTTGGATAGAAAAGAACTTTTCTACCATATCCATAGTCAGTGTTTTTCCAAACCTTCTTGGCCTGGTAATCAAAGTAACCGCATCCCGATTCTCCCACCACTCCTTAATAAACCCTGTTTTATCCACATAAAAGTCCTGATGGACAATCAAATCTTCAAAATTTTGAACTCCAATCGCCACATTCCTCGGTGTTGCTCCACCCATGCTCACGTCCTCCAGTCATTCCTCGTCATCCCACTCCAAAGCCTGTTCCTGCTTTAATTCTCCGTCAAAGAGCCAGTCCTCCCTTCCCTCCTCTGTCTGTGCAAGCCAGGCTAGCTGCCGCTTCATTTCCTCTGCCGCCCTTTTTGCCGTATACAGCCGTCCCTTGCCAAGATTCCAGACAAACCAATCCATCAGATTGCCCAGCCATTCCCGCTTTGCCCCGGTGCTTTGCTCATAATATGCCTTAGCCTCCTTTAACAAAAGCTGATTGGCCTCCTGCTGCAAAGGCGGCACCAAAAGCGCCTCTAATTCCTTTTGGTATCGCTCTAATTCCCGTTCACCAAGCTGCTGATTGGCCAGTAAAATCTGGTTTCGCCTTCCTTTGGCATTCTCTATCTCGACATGCAGAATTCCGTTGATGTCATATACAAAGGTGACGTCTACCCATTCCTTTCCGGCCTTTTTTGGCTCTACTTCAATCGAAACCTCCCCCAGCAACAGATTGTCTGCCGCATAATATTCTTCTCCCTGATAAATCTTTACCTTTACCGCTGTCTGATAATCATGCAGCGTCACCAGGCGCTGTGTGCGGGCAGCCGGCAGCGTGGAATTCCGCTCTATGATCGGAAGCAACCGCCCCTTTTCGTCCTGTTTACGATGAAACGTCTCTACTCCTAAGGTAAACGGACAGACATCCGTCAGCAGCAGATCCTGGATTTCCTCCTTGCGTCCCCGGATTCCGGCGTACGCCCCGGCGCCTATCGCTACGACCTGATCCGTATCTGGAAATACAATCGGCTCCTTTCCCAAAAGCTCCGTTAAAAACCGTTTGACGACCGAAAGTCTGGAAGAACCGCCCACCATAATCAAATCGTCCACATCCGAAATCCGGGCGCCTGCATCCTCAAGCAAACGCAAAAACAACTGTTTAATTTTCGCAAAAAGTGGCATACACAGCTCAAACAGCTTATCCTCATCCAAAAAAACTGGAGAAAATCCTGGTACATGGCACATTCCTAGCGTTCGCTTTCCTGCCTCGGCACCGGTCAAAACCGCCGCCCTCTCTTCTTTTGAAAGCGCTTCCCAAGCCACTCCATTCTCCTGACAAAGATAGCTTGCAACCGCTTGGTCGATATCATCGCCGCCCAGATAATTATCCCCGGCCACTGCTACAATTTCAATCACATTGTCAAAGCATTCCACATACGACAAATCCAGTGTTCCGCCGCCAAAATCAAACACCAGCAGACTCTTATCCTCGTTTCCATATTGGAGGCGGTATGCCAGTGCTGCTGCCGAAGGCTCATTGATCAGCCTTTCTACCCGCAATCCGGCTATCTGTGCCGCCTTTTTGGTATCGCTTCGCTGTTTGTCGTTAAAATAAGCTGGAACCGTAACAATCGCTTCTTCGATTTCTTCCTTTAAATAAGCCTCCGCCTGCTGTTTGATACGCTTTAGCACAAGGGCAGAAAGCTCCATCGCCTTATAGCTCTTGCCTCCCAGCTCATATCGCTTTTCCGTTCCCATAAAACGCTTAAAGGAAGCCACGCTTTGGGTATCGCCTGCCAGAAAAACCTCCTTTGCCGCCGCTCCGACCACAAAGCCCTCTTCTGTCTCCTTCTGATAGCTTACTACGCTTGGTAAAAGCACCTCTCCTGTTTCGTCCGGAATCAAACGCACCTCACCACCGCTCCAGTAAGCAGCCAGGGAGTTTGTGGTTCCTAAATCAATTCCAATGATTGCCATAGCTTGTTGTTTACTCCTTTCTTGATCAGCAGCGCACCAATTTAGACATGAACGGGTGTGTCTGGGCGTAGGTGCTGTTCTTCCAATTGGTTTAAAAGAAATGATATAAGAAGGCCTCCTATCATTCTTGCTGTCTCTATTATAACAGAAAGGAATAAAAAATGCAGCATTTTGATAAAATATATTCCGTTTTACAAAAACAATTATCGTTCAAAAAGGATATACCTTTTGACACCTAAATCATATTATTTACTGACATATCCATTCCTCCCTATATCATCATATAACCGATCCCCATCAGGATCATTGCCGCAAATGACATTCCGCCATTTACATAGCTTCTGATCGGCATTACAATGTGCCAGATACCAAACAAAAATGCTGCAATAAAATTCGCCTGCATAAATGGCTTTGTTTCAGAGAAGGTTTTCATAAACAGACCGCGGAAAACGCCCTCCTCCATCCATACATTGACAATGTTGAACAGCACACATAACAAAAAGAAAACAAAATCCGTATTTTTGATCTGCGAGCCGGTTAAAGAAAAACTGCTGATATAGATTTCCAAATGCGCAGGATTGCCCTGCAGGGTTAAAATCGCCAATTCCAATCCAAAAGAAACGGCAAAGCACACGCTTCCCAATAACAGGCCTTTCAAAAGACCGCTTACAAAGCCGTTTTTTTGAAATCCGATATCGCCCCATATAAGATTTATCTTTTTCAACACCAGCGCCATTTGCTTTTTCATATGTTGCTTTTTGACAAACAGGAAGTTATCAGGTGAAAAATTTTTTGTCTGATTTTTTATACAATAGAGTGCCAACAAAAATTATGATTGCTAATACAACAATGTTATATTGTATTGGTGCTAAATAACAGATATTAAAAGCT
>CASCWU010000044.1 GCA_949155905.1 uncultured Lachnospiraceae bacterium | reverse complement strand
CTCTTACAAGGCTGGCCGGGCTGCGGCGATTCGGAGCGATTCGGCTGTATGAGTCTGCTTTTACAGCCCATCCTTCTGTTTTCTATGAAGAAAAAGGAGAGCTGCAGTTTACTTCTTATGGCATCAGCGGCATACCGGCGATGCAGCTTAGCCGATATGCCGCCAGGGCATTAAAGCGTGGTGCCGCGGTATGGGCAGAGCTGGATTTTTGTCCGGAACAGTCGCCGGCGGAGCTAAGGGAACGAATACATAAACGGAGCGGTGTGCGGGCAGAGAGAAGCCTGTCGGAATGGTTTGCCGGATGGCTGCCGGAAAAACTTTGTATGGTTCTCTTAGAGGCGGCCGGGCTGGAGGGGAAACAGACGGTAGCCGCTGTGACAAGGGAGGGCTGGGAGCGTCTGGCGTCGTCTGTGAAGGCATTGCGCGTTCCGATAGAGGGCGTGCGTTCCTACGATGCGGCTCAGACCACCGCCGGAGGTGTAGCTCTGGCGGACTGCACAGAGGCATTGGAGTCCAGATGGGTACCTGGCTTATTTTTCGCCGGAGAGGTTTTGGATGTAGACGGAGCCTGCGGCGGCTATAACCTGCAATGGGCCTGGTCGTCTGCTGCCTGCGCGGCAGACGGAATTTGTCAAAGGCTACGCCATAAAACAGAACAGAAAGAGAGTGGGGCATGATAAAGGTGACACAGGTACGGCTTCCACTGACCCATACGGAGGCTGATCTGAAAAAAGAGTTAAAACAAATATTGCGTATTCCGGAGGAGAGCATACGGCACTATGAAATAAGGAGACGCTCCTTAGACGCCAGACGGGGAAGAGAGCTGTCCTATAGCTATGTAGTGGTCGTGGAGCTGACCGATCCGGCGCAGGAGGAACGGATCTGCCGCCGGATTCATAATCCAGCAATCGCTTCGGTTCTGACCGAGCCGGAATACCGTATTCCCGACTGCGGCAAGGAGCAGCTTTGCCATCGTCCGGTCATTGCAGGGAGTGGTCCGGCCGGGTTGTTTGCAGCCTGGCTGCTTGCGCAAAGAGGCTTTTGTCCGATTGTGGTGGAGCGAGGCGCCAGCGTGGAAAAACGGACGGAGCTGGTTCGGCGGTTCTGGGAAACCGGAACGCTTTTAGAAGAGACGAACGTCCAGTTCGGCGAAGGCGGAGCAGGCACCTTTTCCGACGGAAAGCTAAACACGATGGTAAAGGATACCTATGGAAGAATCCGGTATGTGTTAAAGAGCTTTGCCGCCTTTGGCGCAGATCCGGAAATTTTATATTTAAACAAGCCGCATATCGGAACCGATGTCCTCCGGCATGTGATTCGGCAGATGCGGGAAGAAATCTGCAAACTGGGCGGGGAATTTCGCTTTGAAACAAAGCTGACCGGTCTGCATACAAAAAAGGACAGGCTATACGCGGTTTCCCTAGAGGATAAAAATGGGAGATGGGAATTGGAAACAAGCCTTTTGGTATTGGCCATTGGTCACAGCGCCAGAGATACCTTTACGATGCTGCAGGGAATTCTTCCGATGGAGCCAAAAGCATTTGCCGTAGGACTTAGAATTGAGCATTTGCAGGAAATGATTGACCACGCCCAATATGGCAGAGAACGAGGGGAGCTTCCTGCGGCGGATTATAAGCTTTCTCATACCTGCAAAAACGGGCGGGGGATTTATTCGTTTTGTATGTGTCCGGGCGGCTACGTGGTCAATGCTGCCTCGGAGCAGGGGCATCTGGCGATCAATGGAATGAGCAATCATGCCAGAGACGGAAGGAATGCGAACAGCGCCCTGGTGGTGACAGTAACGCCGGAGGATTTTCACGCAGCAGATCTTGGAGCCTTAGCGGGAGTTGCTTTTCAGCGGAGGCTGGAAGCCGCTGCCTATCGGCTGGGTGGAGGCTGTATTCCGGTTCAGCTTTACGGAGATTTCAAAGAAAACCGGAAAAGTAGCGGATTTGGGAGAATACAGTCAGAAAGCAGGGGAAGCACACGTTTTGCAAACCTGCGGGAAATGCTGCCTGGATGGATGGAGGAGGCCTTGCTAGAGGGCATGGAGGCCTTTGGACGAAGGCTGCCTGGCTTTGCCAAGGAGGAAGCTGTTTTTTCTGGGATTGAGAGCCGTACCTCCTCCCCGGTACGCCTGCTTCGCCGGGAAAATGGGTTGGAAGCGCTCTCGCTGCAGGGTGTTTATCCATGCGGAGAGGGCGCCGGGTATGCCGGAGGGATTACCTCGGCGGCGATTGACGGTATAAAGGTGGCAGAAGCGATTATCTGCCGTTATCATCCAGTGAAGCAATAGCAGGATAGCAGGAAGCATATAGAAAATCAGAAATGAGGGAAAATATGGAAGAAAAAACAATGGAAGAAAAGATTGCCAGAATCAATGAGCTATATCACAAATCTCAGGAATTCGGCCTGACCGAAGAGGAACGAGAGGAGCAGGCCAGGTTAAGAAAGGACTATATTCTGGCAATTCGGAACAATCTACGAGGAACCTTAAATCAGATTTCTATCTTAAACCCAGACGGGAGCGTTACGGAGCTAAAGAAAAAGAATCTGCAATAAAAAGGAAAGGAATACCAGGCAAATGGCAGAACCAAAAACAGAGTCCGCCAAGCTGCGGCTGCGGCAGCAGATGATAGGGAGGCGAAGCAAACAAAGCGCCAGGGAATGGAAAGAGAACAGTCTGCGGATACTAAAGCGTTATTTTCAGATGCCCTATTATGAGCAGTCGGATGTGGTGCTGGCCTATCTGCCAGCCAGGGGAGAACCCGATCTTTCCGGGCTTTTCAAGCGATGCTTTGAGGAAGGAAAGCCGGTAGCCGTCCCTAAGGTGCTGACTGGTATCCGGGAGGGGGCAGGGATGGAGTTTATTTTTTTGCGGCCAGACAGCCAGACCAGAGAAAATGCCTTTCAAATCCAGGAGCCGGAGGAGGGAGAACGGTTTTGTGATAAGGAGTGGAGGGGAAAGCGGATCGAGCTGATTTTGCCGGGGCTTTGCTTTGACGGGGGCGGCGGACGGCTTGGCTATGGCGGCGGATATTATGATCGGTATCTGGCATCTTGCTGCAAGGAAATCCATAAAACAGCATTGGCCTTTGCTTTTCAGCGGGTAGACACGCTTCCTTGCGAGGAGCATGATATTTCCTATGATCTGCTGGTGACGGAAAAGGAAGCGGTATTCCTTTCTTATTTTGACGATAAGACAGAGAAGGAGAAAAATCAGGAAAAATGTATCAGGAAATTGATTTAGATAAAATAGATATCAAGGCGGATCCACCTGTAGAGGAACCGTCCAGACAGTATTACTTTATGGCAAAGGCGAGAAGGCAGGTAGCGGCGATAAACCAGGCGGCAGGACGGCCTATGACCTGCCATATCGAAACGTTCGGGTGTCAGATGAACTTCCGGGATTCGGAAAAAATCTCCGGTGTGCTAAAGCAGATCGGATACGAAGAAATAGAACAGGAACATGCGGATCTGGTGTTGTATAATACTTGTACGGTGCGGGAAAATGCAAACCAGAAGCTCTATGGGCATTTGGGGATTGTCAAAAAGACTAAGGAAAAAAATCCGAATCAGATCATTGCTCTGTGCGGCTGTATGATGCAGGAGCCGGAGGCGGTCACAAAGATCAAAGGCAGCTACCGCTTCGTTGATCTGATTTTCGGCACCCACAATATTTTTAAGCTGGCTGAGCTGCTTTACGAATGCCTGGAAAAACGGCATCCAGACGAAGCGTTTACAGAAAAAGAAATAGAAAAAAAGCAGAAAAAAAAGAAAAAGACCCGTCCAGAAATGCTTGTCGATATTTGGGAGGGAACCGATCAGATCGTAGAGGATTTGCCGGAGGAGCGGAAGTTTGCCTATAAGGCAAGTGTCAATATTATGTATGGCTGCAACAATTTTTGCAGCTATTGTATTGTTCCTTATGTCAGAGGACGGGAGAGAAGCCGAAAGCCGGAGGATATCGTAGAGGAGGTAAAACGGCTCGTAGAGAGCGGGGTAGTGGAGGTGATGCTCTTAGGGCAGAACGTCAATTCTTATGGCCTGCAGCCTGCGACAAACGAATCGGGTGCTTCCGTTTCCTTTACCGGGCTTTTGGAGCGTTTGGAGCAGGTAGACGGTCTGAAGCGGATTCGGTTTATGACACCTCATCCAAAAGATCTATCGGAGGAACTGATTTGCTTTATGGCCTCCTCGAAAAAGCTGTGCCGCCATCTTCATCTGCCCTTGCAATCCGGCAGTACAGAGATTTTAAGGCGGATGAACCGCCGCTACAGCAAGGAGCAATATCTGACTTTAACAGAAAAGCTGCGGGCGGCTATGCCGGGGCTTGCCTTAACGACAGATATCATCGTCGGATTTCCGGGCGAAACGGAGGAGGACTTTTTAGAAACCCTGGACGTTGTCAAAAAGGTGCGCTTCCACAGCGCCTATACGTTCCAATATTCCAAACGGAGCGGAACGCCTGCCGCCGCTATGAAGGAGCAGGTGCCGGGTGAGATCGTGCAGGAGCGTTTTGAACGGCTGCTTGCCACCATTTCCGGTATTTCGGCAGAACTGACCGAGGAAGCAGTCGGAACGACGGCGGAGGTTTTGGTGGAGGAGTTAGACGGTTATCAGGAGGGATGGCTGACCGGACGGCTGTCAAACAATCTGCTGGTGCATTTTCCAGGGAAGCCGGAGCTATTAGGAAGGCTGGTACCGGTACGGTTAGAGAAGGGGAAGGGATTTTATTATTTGGGGAGCAGCCAGAAGAATCTGTAAGGTTTAATCTAAAACTACTTGAAATTGCCTGCCTATATGGATATAATAAAAGCTACGTGCCGACAAAATAATCGCTTGATAGTCAGCAGACGACAGGAATCCAAAAAGGAAGGAAAGGGTTGTAGGAATGAAAAATTTTAAAAAGACATTTATTGGGGATGCTAAGTTTTACCGGCTGTTGTTTATCGTAGTGATTCCAATTATTGTCCAGACCGGGATTACCAATTTCGTCAGCCTGCTCGACAATATTATGGTAGGACAGACCGGAACGAACCAGATGACGGGAGTTGCGATAGCCAATCAGCTTATGATGGTGTTTAACCTCTGTATTTTCGGAGCGATTTCCGGAGCCGGGATTTTTGGGGCGCAGTATTACGGAAAGGGCGATCATGAGGGAGTGCGCTATGCCTTCCGCTTTAAGCTGCTGATTTGCCTGCTGATGGTCGGAGTCGGTTTTTTGGTATTTTTGCCCTTTGGAGAAAATCTGATTCACCTGTATTTAACGGCGGATTCATCCGGCTCGGATGCAGCGGAAACACTGCGCTACGGGCATGGATATCTGTATATTATGCTCATTGGGATGATTCCCTTTGCGGTTGCGCAGGCCTATTCAAGTACCCTGCGGGAATGCGGAGAAACGATGCTGCCGATGAAAGCGGGAATCGTTGCTGTTTTGGTCAATCTGGTATTTAATTATTTGTTGATTTTCGGTAAGCTCGGGTTTCCGAATCTGGGCGTATACGGCGCAGCGATTGCCACGGTGCTGTCCCGTTTTGTGGAGTGTGGAATTATTGTTATCTGGACGCATCTACATAAAAAAGACTGCACATTTATCGTCGGAGCGTATCGGCATTTCCGTATCCCGATGAAGCTGACCGGGCAGATCATTTTAAAGGGAATGCCGCTTTTAATCAACGAAGGGTTATGGTCGGCAGGAATGGCTGTACTCATGCAGTGCTATTCGGTCAGGGGGCTGGATGTCGTAGCCGGAATGAATATTTCCTCGACGATTTCCAATCTGTTTAACATTGTTTTTATGTCGATGGGAAATGCGGTGGCGATTATCGTCGGACAGCTATTAGGAGCAGGAGATATGGAAAAGGCCAAGGATTACGATACGAAGCTGATTGCCTTTGCCGTTGCCAGCTCGGTTCTGATTGGCTCGATCATGGCAGTCATTGCTCCGATGTTTCCGCGGATTTACAATACAGAGCCGGAGGTACGGGCGTTAGCAAGCTCCTTTATTCGGGTAAGCGCCGTGTGTATGCCGATTTTTGCCTTTTTGCATACCACGTATTTTACGCTGCGATCCGGCGGTAAAACGGTGATTACCTTTTTCTTTGACAGTGTGTATTTATGGGTGGTAAGCGCGCCGTTGGCGTATATCCTCTCTCGTTATACCACGCTGCCGATTGTCACTCTTTATTTCGCCTGTAATTTGGTCGATATTATCAAGTGTATCATTGGCTATATCTTACTGAGAAAGGGCGTCTGGATCAACAACATCGTAGAATAGCCATAAAGGGCCGAAATTATATCAGAAAAGGAAGCGCAAGGAAATGAGGATTATCATAGTAGGCTGCGGGAAGGTCGGTTTTACGATAGCAGAGCAGCTTAGCAATGAAAAGCATGCCATCACATTGATTGATACGGATGGAAAAAAGCTGCAGGATGCAATTTCTATTTTAGACGTCAGCGGAGTTGCCGGAAACGGAACGAGCTACCGGACGCAGAAGGAAGCAGGCATAGAAGGAGCGGATCTGCTGATTGCTGTCACCGATATGGACGAAATTAACCTGTTAAGCTGTCTGATTGCCAAAAAAGCCGGAAAATGCCAGACGATTGCCAAAGTACGAAACCCGGAATATTATGAAGAAATCAGTTTTATTAAAGAGGAGCTAGGGCTTTCCATGTCCATCAATCCGGAATGGGCGGCAGCCTCCGAGATTGCAAGACTGATTCATTTTCCATCGGCGATTGAAGTCGATACCTTTGCCAAGGGAAGAATCAACCTGCTGCGGATTCAGATTCCTAAGGGCTCGGTTCTTCATCATATGAACTTGATAGAGTTTGCCTCTAAGGTATCTCATTCCGTTCTGATCTGTATTGTAGAGCGGGGAGAGGAGGTCATTATTCCAAACGGAAGCTTTACGCTAGAGGAGGGAGATATGATTTCCTTTACGTTGCCGATGGAAGATTCCTTCCGTTTTTTTCAGCAGATTGGAATTCATGCCAGGGCAATCAAAAACGTCATCATTGCCGGCGGCGGTACGATTTCCTATTATCTGACGAGACTGCTGACGAGAGCCAAGGTCAAGGTCAAAATCATCGAGCAGAATTTAGAGCGCTGTAAGGTGTTAAGCGAGCGGCTGCCTAAGGCAATGGTATTAAACGGGGATGCGACGGACAAGCAGCTTTTATCCGAGGAAGGAATCAGCCAGGCCGATGCCCTCGTTTCCCTGATGGATTTGGATGAGGAAAATATTTTGCTTTCTCTCTATGCGCATCAGGTATCCGGCGCCAAGACGATGACAAAGCTGAACAAATCCAATTTTGAAGAGGTGATCAGAGAGCTTCCGATTGGCAGCATCATCCGTCCAAAGGATATTACGGCGGAATATATTTTACGCTACGTCCGTTCGATGCAAAACTCCTATGGCAGCAACGTGGAGACGCTTTACCGGATGGCAGACAACCAGGTAGAGGCCTTAGAATTTGTAGTCGGGAAAAATTCCAAGGTCGTCCATAAGCCGTTAAGTGAGTTAAATTTAAAGGACAACCTGTTGATCTGCTGTATTTCCCGGAAGGGGGCTGTGATTACCCCTGGAGGAAAGGATCAGATCCTGCCAGGAGATAATGTGATAGTCGTAACAACAAACACAGGGTTAAGCGGAATCAACGACATCATTAAGGGGGCATAAAAGGAATGAATTTCGCGATTATCCGTTATATTTTAGGATGGGTTTTGACCTTTGAGGGCGGTTTTATGCTGCTCCCTTGTATCGTAGCGCTGTGTTATCAGGAAAAATCCGGTTTTATTTTCCTTCTTTGCGCGCTTGCCGCCGGGCTGGCGGGACGGCTGCTGACCGGGAAAAAACCGAAAAATACTGTTTTTTATGCCAGAGAAGGATATCTGGCCTGTGCGATGAGTTGGATTTTACTCAGTCTGGTCGGGGCAATCCCGTTTTATGCCAGCAGAGAGATTCCAAGCCTGACGGACGCCTTGTTTGAGATTATTTCCGGCTTTACGACGACCGGATCGAGTATCTTAACCGATGTAGAGGCACTGTCGCATTGTATGCTGTTTTGGCGCAGCTTTTCTCACTGGATCGGCGGAATGGGCGTGCTGGTCTTTTTGCTGGCGATTCTGCCGATGGCAGGCGGCCAAAATATGCATCTGATGAAAGCCGAAAGCCCTGGCCCCTCGGTCGGGAAGCTGGTGCCGAATGTCAGAAAAACAGCCTCCTTGCTCTATGGCATCTACCTGGCTATGACATTTGTTCAGATACTGCTGCTGTTGCTTGGCGGGATGCCGTTGTTTGATGCGCTTTGTATTTCCTTTGGAACAGCGGGGACAGGAGGCTTTGGCATTAAAAATTCCAGTATAGGGGAATATAGTACGTATATCCAGGCAGTGGTGACGATTTTTATGTTTTTGTTCGGCGTCAATTTTAACTTTTACTATCTGCTTTTGCTGCGTAAGCCAAAGGATGCGTTCCGTATGGAGGAGGTGCGGGGGTATGTTCTTCTCTATATGGCAGCGGTTTTCTTGATTACCTTAAATATCACCGGAAGCTTTGAAGAGCTAGGGAAAAATCTCCATCATGTAGCCTTTTCCGTTTCTTCCATTATGACAACAACAGGCTATGGAACCGTCGATTTCAACCTCTGGCCTCAGTTTTCAAGAGTGTTGATGGTCGCGCTGATGTTTGTCGGCGCCTGTGCCGGCAGCACCGGCGGCGGTATGAAGGTGTCGCGTTTTATTATGTATGGAAAGGCCGTAAAAAAGGAGCTGGCATTTTTGCTCCATCCTAGGAGTATTAAGGTGGTTCGGGTAGACGATAAGGCGTTAGAGCATGAAACGGTACGGACGACCAATGCGTTTTTGATTGCCTATGTGCTGGTCTTTCTGCTTTCGCTGCTTATCTTGTCTTTAGATGGTTTTGACTTAGAAACCAGCTTTACCGCCATAGCCGCTACGATCAACAACATCGGACCGGGGCTGGGAGAAGTCGGCGTTTCTGGTAATTTTTCCGCCTTTTCTCCGCTTAGCAAGTTTGTGATGATGTTTGATATGCTGGCAGGGAGGCTTGAGCTGTTTCCGCTGCTGCTGCTGTTTTATCCTGCTACCTGGAGAAAGCATTAGTGTAAATTTTCATTTGGAGGGAGTATCCATATGCCAGAACTGAACCGTGCTTTGATTAAAAACCTGGCCACCGACGATACGACGTATAGCCGCGGGCTGCGTTATTACACCGGAAAGGCGATTAAAAATATTTCAAAATCCAGCCGCCGGGAACACTATCATGCTGCCGTTTTAGGAAAAAGCGAATATATGGTAGACATAGACGTCAGTAATCCGGATGCGATTTCCTATACCTGCAACTGTCCGGCGAGCCGGAAATATGCCGGAGCCTGCAAGCATGTCGTCGCGGTTTTACTGTTTGTGGTAGATTATCAGGAAAAAACCCATTCCGTCAGCGATCTGACACCGGAAAAAAAGAAAATCAATCAGATTTTAGACTATTTTGATAAGTTAGACTATTATCCGGGTCAGGGAGAGCTTTATCATATCGAGCTGTGCATAGAGATTCCTGCGATTTTGCGGGACGACGGATCTGCCAAGGCGGAGGTCAGCTTTTTAGTTGGCAACAGCCGGATGTATAAGATGCAGAGCATCCGGCGGTTTCTGGTGGATTATTCTGAAAAAAGACCGATTCAGTTAGGCAAGGAATTCAGCTTCCAGCCGGGAGAGAGCCGTTTTGATTCTGCCTCTATGCAGGTGTTGGACTATTTGCTAGAGATCCAGGAGCTGCAGGAGGAGTCCGGAAAGGCAAATAACGCCAGTATTTTCAACAAATCTGTTTTATATGCCGGAAAAAACATGCTCTTAAAGCTGTTTCGTATGGAGAAAAAGAACATTCAGCTTTCTCTTTATAAAAAGGACTTGGGCAAAGTAGACTTTTTTGATACGAAGCCGGAGTTAAACTTTTATCTCAATGTTTCCGAAGAGGAGGAGGCGATTTTATTAGATCGAAACGAGGAACGGCTGTTTCCGTTAGACGAAAGCGGGAGCCTGTTTTATTACCAAAATGCAATCTATCACCCGGATGAAGCATTCACCAGGCATTTCCTGCCTTTTTATAGCAGCTTTACGATAGGCGGGAAGCCGCTTTCCTTTGCCGGGGAAGCAAAAAAACGTTTTCTTTCCAATGTGCTGCCGCGGATTCATGAAACCTTCAACCTGACGATACCGGAATCCCTGCAGAAATTTTATATCACCGAGGATGCACATTTTAAACTCTATTTAGGACGGGCAGGCAACGAAATCCGTCTGGAGGTGATTGTCTGCTATGGAGAATATTCCTTTAATCCATTCGGAAAGCTTCCGTCCGGCAAAACGATCATCGTTCGTCAGGCCATGAGGGAAGCGGCTGTCATGGAAGAGTTAGAAGTTCTTGGCTTCCTTAGAGAAAAGCAGTATTATTACATGAAGGAGGAAGAACGGATCTATGATTTTCTGACAACAGAGATCAACACGCTTGCAACGCGCTATGAGCTGTATTATTCTGAGGAGTTTCGGTCGATTCGGATTCAGCCGCCTAAGCTGCTGCGGACAGCGGTACGGATTGTAAACGACAACAACCTATTAGAGATTGATTTTGAATTTGAGGATATTCCAAAGGAGGAATTGCAGGCGCTTTTTCATTCCTTACAGCTAAAAAAACGGTATTTCCGTCTGAAAAATGGCAGCTTTTTGGATCTGGAGGGCGAGGGGCTAGAAAAGTTGTCTGTTCTGCTAGAAAAGCTGGAGGGAAAAACAACCTCCTGGGAGGATGGTATACTTCAGACCTCTATCGACTATGCCTTCTTTTTAAACCATGCCTTAGAGGATACGTATTATCAGTCTGAGTTAGACGAATCCTTTCGGCTGCTGATGAAGGAGATCGAGCATCCGGAAGGGGAGAGCCTTGTTTTGCCGGACGGCATTCAGGCAGAACTTCGGAACTACCAGAAAATCGGCTATCAATGGCTTCGCTCCCTCTCAAGGCATCATTTGGGCGGGATTTTGGCAGACGATATGGGTCTTGGGAAAACGCTGCAGTCCATCGTCTACATGACGGCCATATGGAAAGAAGAGCCGGCTGCTACCTGTTTAGTAATCTGCCCGTCCTCTTTGGTTTTTAACTGGCAGGATGAAATCGAAAGCTTCTCTCCGGGACTCCGTTCTCTGATGATCGTAGGCGCACCCGCAGAACGTCATGCTTTATGGGATCGCTATCAGGAGTATCAGGTTGTGCTGGTTTCTTATCCGATTATCCGGCGGGATGTGGAATATATGAAATCGCTTCCGTTCCATACGATTTTTTTGGATGAAGCGCAGTTTATCAAAAATCCAAACAGTCAAAATGCCCGTTCGGTCAAACAGCTTCTGGCCAGACATCGGTTCGCCCTGACCGGAACGCCGATAGAAAACAACCTGTCTGAGCTGTGGTCGATTTTTGACTATGTGATGCCGGGATATCTCCATTCTCATGCCCGCTTTGTCACGCTGTATGAAAAGCCGATTATGCATCAGGAGGACGAGGAGGCCTTGCAGCAGCTCAATTTCCATATTAAGCCGTTTATTCTGCGCCGTATGAAGCGGGATGTATTAAAAGAGCTGCCGGAAAAGATCGAAAAGAAAATGGTTTCCGATATGACCGAGGAGCAAAAAGAGCTGTATGTTTCGTATCTGTCCGGTGTCCGGCGTGATCTGGAGCAGGAAATACAGGAAAACGGCTTTGAAAAGAGCCGGATGATGATTTTAGCCTCTTTGACGAGGCTGCGGCAAATCTGCTGCCATCCATCTACTTTTGTAGAAAATTATGAGGGCGGAAGCGGAAAGATGAATTTGCTGCTAGAGCTGCTGCGCCATGCGATAGAGGGCGGACACCGAATCCTTGTCTTTTCTCAGTTTACCTCGATGCTGGGCCTGATTGAAGAGGAATTAAAGGAAGAAGATATCGACTATTTTTACCTGGACGGCAGCACGCCGTTGGAAAAGCGCAGCGCAGATGTCAAACACTTTAACGAGGGACAGGGTAAGGTTTATTTGATTTCCTTAAAGGCAGGAGGGACGGGTCTGAATCTGACCGGCGCGGATATGGTGATTCATTACGATCCATGGTGGAATCCTGCCGTAGAAGAGCAGGCGACGGATCGTGTTTACCGGATTGGTCAGAAAAATATCGTCAATGTGATGAAGCTAATTACAAAGGGAACCATTGAAGAAAAGATCTATAAGCTCCAGGAAAAGAAACGTTCTCTTTCCGACTCGGTGATTCAGGCGGGCGAGCTGTTTTTAAATAAGCTGACCCGGGAGGAAGTGGAGGATTTGTTTCGGATTTGAAGAGCTTTTTATCAAAAAGGCTGCTTTTTAAGAGCAGCCTTTTTCTGCACCATGCCGGTGCCGGTACTGATGCTGGTGTTTGTTTGGATGCTGTTTGGTATCGGTATCCTCTTCGGCAGGGAAGGAGAGTAACCGCTCCTCTATTTCCCGCATCGTCATCTCTTTTATTTCCTCTAATGTAATCGAGGGATCTTTTTCCTGCAGCTTTAAGAAGGCTCGGTATTTTCCGACGGACAGGCCTGCGTTATGTGCCGCTTTGGCTTCCTCCTGATTCCCCATCGAACAACAGACGTTATGATGACGGGGAAGAGAGGTTTCGATATCCGTAAGCATTTCCTGGCATTTTTGTTCGTTTTTCCCGACGACGGAAATAGAAAGCAGCTCCTCCTGCTCCAGATAAGAGGTGATGCTTTGCGTATGAAGCAGCTTATCAAGCGCCTCCTTATAATCCAGAAACTGCAGCTTGACGGTATGGAGCAGGCGTTCTCCGTCCTCGTTATAGCTATGGGTAGAAATGACCTTATCAAAACGGTTGACACGAAGCTCGATAGAAGGGTTGATATCAATGCTGATTAAGAAGGACTGGGAAAAATACAGGCGATAGCCGCCAAGGCTTATCAGAAAAAGAAGCATACAGACGGCAGGAAGGGCGACATGCCGAAAAAAGCGCCTTTGCGCCTGACGGCGTGTTAGACGGAGAGCCAGATATTGCTTGGTTTCTTCCTTTAGCGCTGTCTCTGCATGAATCGTATCAAATGCCTGTTTTATCTGTTCCGTCATATTCGTCACCTCCTAATGCTTCCCGCAGCAATTTTTTGGAACGTGTAAGATATGTGTATACCGTATTCACGTTTTTTCCAAGAATCGTTCCGATTTCTGGTGCTGTATAGCCTTCGTAAAAATGAAGGTAGACGACATCCTTATATTTTTCCGGCAATGCCTGGACAGCCTCTAATACCTCATTTGAGCCAGATATCTCAACAGAAGGCAGCTCTGCCAAATCCTCCAGAGAAACGACATGCGTACGGAAAAAGCTTTTGAGCAAATCCTTACAGGCGTTGACTGTCACACGAATAAACCATGCCTTTTCATGCTCCTCACTTTCAAAGACAACGGAACTTAGGACATATTTCAAAAATACTGTTTGAAATATGTCCTGTGTATCATGGTAATTTTTCAGATGTGCCATACAGAGCCGCCGAATCATATCGGAATATTGTTCTATCGCTCTGTTTACCTCTTCTTCGCTCCGCATAAGCTTCCTCGCTTTGGCTGCTATCTTCTATGGCATCCGCCGCGTCCTTGCCTCTTGCCTGCACGTCCGTGATGCCCCTGGCCATAACAAGATCTTGAGGCAAAATTATCGCAGATACCGTCTCCGTCCTCGTCTACAAAGGAACACTCTGTACCGCAGTAATCACATACTCCGTCCCGATTGGCGTCTACGTAATTCCTTCCCCTTGCAGAAACCGATACGGTTCCCAAAGAGAAGAGAAGCGTTGCTGCTGCCATACCGGCTGCCGCTTTGGTTAGGATTTGTTTTCTTTTCATACTTTTCCTTCCTTTCTTGTGGTTCTACTTAGAATACGATTTGAGTTTGTAAAACCATTCAGAAAAAAGAAAAAAAGTTTAAAAAGAAGAATCTCCTAAAAACTGATCTGCAAGATGATCCCGGTAATTGTCATCAAGCTCTGGAAACTGAGCGGCCAACAGGTCTTTGACATAGGCAAAACGATTGAGATCGTTTTCCTCCTCGCTGGCTTTTGGATCGATAGCCGCACAAAGCCGTTCCTTTGTCACCTGAGCAGTCAGCCATTCCAATACCTCGCGGGTTCTGGCTGCTTCCGTTTCAATATCCGCCTTTAATGCTTTAGAGCGCTTGAAGGAGGAAAGACCGACCAAAAGAAAGATAAGAAACAGACCGTAGGCAATCCCTATCGGAAACCAGCCGGAAAAAATCGAAAGGACGCCGATAGTATGAAGAGCCATAAAAATCAGTCCGGCGATGCCGAAGCCGGAAAACAAGTAAGCAGCAGAACGGTTTTCCTGATATTTTTCCTTGGCATTGACATACGTATGGACATTCCGCGCCGCTTCTGCCTTTTCCTCCTCGGCCAGCCGAAGAGCAGTCAATTCCTCCGGGGTAAGTGCTTCTAATTCCTTTTCTTTTTCTACCGTGAAAAATGTCTTTGCCAGCCGAAGAGCCTCAGCCTTTTCTTCCTCCGGCACCAGCACCTCGGATTCTTCTGTTGCTTCTGCTTGAAGAGGGCGAATGGTTACATTGGAAATTCCTTCATATTGGAGAAACTCTGCTAAGGTTTCTGCTGCCTCTTTGTTATCCAGCAAAAGAAGACGCACCAGAGCTTGTCTGGTCAGGGATTCCACGAGGGGAGCGCCGCAGTCGGCACAGACCGTAATTCCCTCCCGGTATTCATTTTTACAGTTTGGACACCATGGCATAAGAACGCCTCCGTTTTTCTTTTTTGCTTTTATTATAACACGATCCGATATTTATTGCAAACTCATTGCAAACTGCCTTCAAAACAGGTATACTATAGGAAAGCACCAAAAACATAGAGGAAGGATACAAAAGGGATGGATCAGGAGCATTTTCTGCGCGCTTGCAGGCAGGTGATGGGGGAGGAACGGGAACGGGCAGGGATTGGCACGCTGTCGGAAAAGACCGTTCATGCCGTCTTAAAGCGTTATTTTGAGACGGATGCTTCCTGCTACGAAAAAAAAATCGACGGCTATTATGCGGATGTCTGTAACGAAACAGAAATCATTGAAATACAGACGGCGAACTTTGATAA
Source organism: uncultured Lachnospiraceae bacterium (assembly GCA_949155905.1). GTDB lineage: Bacteria > Bacillota > Clostridia > Lachnospirales > Lachnospiraceae > MGBC131033. The sequence continues at coordinate 13,093 of CASCWU010000044.1, read as the reverse complement.
GCTACGGAAGAAATTGGCGGTATTTTTAGCACAAAAGCCTGTCAATATCGTCTATCCGATTCCGCACAGAAAAATCCTGCGCTGGATCGATGAGGAAACAGGAGAGATCAGCAAGGGAAGAAAATCACCGAAAATCGGAACACCCTATGAGGTATTCCGGGAGCTGTATAAAATCCGCAGCTTCCTGTCTCATCCAAACCTCCGTTTGACGCTGATGCTGCTGGATGTAGAGGAATACCGCTTTCTAAACGGCTGGAGCAAGGATCGAAAACGGGGTTCTGTCCGGGCAGAGAGGCTTCCGATTGCCCTAGAGGCAGAATACCATCTTGATTCGAGAGAGGACTATACCCTGTTCGTGCCGTCTGCTTTGCCGAAACGCTTTACCTCAAAGGAGTATCAAAAGGCCGTCGGTGTTTCCCTCGCCGTTGCGCAAAAGGCGTTGTTGCTGCTGTATGAGGCGGGAACGCTGCGCCGGGTAGACAAAAAGCGTAATGCCTGGGTGTATGAAAGGAGTTCTGCGGACATATATTGAATCATATGGAAACCAGAAAAAAGGAGGCTTTTTATAAAGGATGATACGGGAGGTAAAACGAAAAATAGTTCCGACAGAAGCAAAGATTCCGACGGAAGCAAAGGTTCCGACAGAAGCAGTGCTTTTAACGAGGGCAAGGGGGATGGAGCCAGATTTGCTTGGAAGAATTGTTGTGGCGGCAGGGATTTTTTTGCTGCTGTTTCTGACCGGGCATTTTCTGCACGAGCCATCTCAGGAGACCGTACGAGCCTGGGTTTCATCGGATGCTGCATATGAAACGGCAGTGGAGAATACCGCTGCCTGGCTGGAGCAGCGCCTTAAGCAAAGGGATGAAGCAGAGGAAAAAGAAGAACATTGACAAAAAGGAGGACGATTGTGGAATTACAAACTATACAGACCGTGGCTCCCCCAAAGGGGGAGGCTTTGCGGAAACGTGAGCTTTCTAGGAAATTGGCGCTTCCAGATGAAATTTTACTGCGCGTGGAAAAGCCGGCTCGTTACATCGGCGGAGAATTTAACTCCGTAAAAAAGGATAAGAGCCAGGTGCGCATCCGTTTTGCGATGTGCTTTCCAGATGTCTATGAAATCGGAATGAGCCATTTGGGAATCCAGATTTTATACGACATGTTTAACCAGAGGGAGGATACCTGGTGTGAACGGGTCTACTCGCCCTGGGTGGATTTGGACAAGCTGATGCGAGAGGAGAAGCTTCCTCTGTTTGCCCTGGAGTCCCAGGATCCGATTAAGGAATTTGATTTTCTGGGCATTACCCTCCAGTACGAGATGTGTTATACGAATATTTTACAGATTCTGGATCTGGCGGGGATTCCGCTGCGGGCGGCGGATCGAACGGAGGAGGATCCGATTGTTTTAGCCGGCGGGCCATGCACGTACAATCCGGAACCGATTGCAGACTTTTTTGATTTCTTTTATTTGGGAGAGGGAGAAACGGTATACGGTGAGATTTTAGACTTGTATTTGAAAAATAAAGAAGAGGGAGGGAGCCGGAGGGACTTTTTGATGATGGTAGCGGCAGTACCGGGCATGTACGTTCCATCCCTTTATGAAGTTTCCTACCACGAGGACGGGACACTGGCTTCCTTTACGCCTGTCCACCCGGCCGCCGCTCCGGTGATCCGCAAACAGGTGGAGGGAAACCTGTCGGATACGTATTACCCGGAAAAGCCGTTGGTTCCTTATATGCGGGTGACACAGGATCGGGTGGTGTTGGAAATCCAGCGGGGCTGTATCAGAGGCTGCCGCTTCTGTCAGGCTGGCATGGTGTACCGGCCAATCCGGGAACGGGAGGTAGAATGGCTGAAAAAAATGGCAAAAAAGATGCTAAAGGCAACCGGCCAGGAGGAAATCACCCTCAGCTCTCTTAGCTCCAGCGACTATTCCGGTCTAAAGGAGCTGGTCTATTATTTAATTGACGAATTTGGCAAAAAGGGAGTGAATATTTCCCTGCCTTCTCTGCGAATTGATGCGTTTGCCCTGGATGTGATGAGCAAGGTACAGGATGTGAAAAAAAGCAGCCTGACTTTTGCGCCGGAGGGCGGTTCCCAACGTATCCGGGATGTGATCAACAAAGGGCTTTCCGAGGAGGAAATCCTGCATGGGGCGGCGGAGGCCTTCCGGGGCGGCTGGAACAAGGTCAAGCTGTATTTTATGCTTGGTCTGCCGACGGAGACAGAGGAGGATATCGAAGGAATCGCCGTACTTTCCAATCAGATCGCGGCGGAGTATTATAAGCTGCCAAAAGAAATGCGCCAGGGAAAGGTCGGGATTATTGCCAGTACCTCCTTCTTTGTACCAAAGCCGTTTACCCCGTTTCAGTGGGTGCGGATGTGTCTGCCGGAGGAATTTAAGGAAAAGCGGCGTTTCCTTTCCGGGAAAATGAAGGAGCAGCGCAATGCCAAAAGCATCAAATACAACTGGCACGAGGCAGAAATGACGATGATCGAGGGTGTGTTGGCAAGAGGGGACAGACGCCTTTCGGCTGTGATTGAGCAGGTGTACCGGGCAGGCTGTATTTACGATGCCTGGAGTGAATATTTCCGTTATGACGTCTGGTTAAAGGCTTTGGCAGATCATGGGCTTTCCCTGGAATTTTATACGGCCAGAGAACGGGATCGGGACGAGCTGCTGCCATGGGATTTCATTGACGTCGGTGTGCGAAGAGACTTTTTATGGCAGGAATATGAACGCTCCAAGGAAGGAACCGTGACGCCGAACTGCCGGGAAACGTGTGCCGGCTGCGGTGCGCGGGTATTTGGAGGAGGTGTCTGCTATGAAGGTTAGGATGAGATTTTCCAAGGCCGGAACAATGAAATTTATCGGACACCTGGATGTGATGCGCTATTTTCAGAAGGCCTTCCGCCGGGCAGAGTTGGATATGCTGTATTCTCAGGGCTACAGCCCGCATCCGCTGCTTTCCTTTGCCCAGCCGTTAGGCGTGGGACTGACGAGCGACGGGGAATATCTGGATTTGCAGCTTGCCTCCTCTGCCTCGTCGTCGGAGATGATCGCGCGGATCAATCAGGTCATGGCGCCGGAGCTGCAAATTGAAAGCTTTGTAAGACTTCCGGATACGAGCAAGGCTTCTATGGCGTTAGTTGCGGCAGCAGATTATCGGATTTCCAGAAAGGATGGGTATGAGGAGGAGCAGATAGAACGGTTTTCCGATTGCCTAAAGGAACTTTTCTTCCGGCCGGAAATCCGTATCGTCAAACAGACAAAAAAGGGAGAGAGCGAGCTGGACTTGCGTCCGTTTCTCTACCAGGCAGCGATAACCGAGGAGGAATATCATAGCTGGCCGGGACAGGCAGTGCGGCTCCGACCGAGAGTAGCAGACGAATATGAAAACGGACAAAGCCTCTATCTGCGTCTGGCGGCAGGCAGCGAGGTCAACATCAAGCCGGAGCTGGTGATGGAAGCCCTTTTCCGGATGTTGGGACGAAGCTATCAGCCCTTTGCCTGGCAGCTTCATCGGCTGGAGTTGTATGCAAGGGAAGAGGGAGGTTTTGTATCGTTAGAAAAGCTGGGAGAGGAGATAGAATAAAATGATGAAATGGAGTATAAAACGCAAAGCAATGCTTTCAAGAAGCGGAAAGCAGATTGGCGCATTTTTACTGGCAATTCTGCTTGCAGTCAGTCTGCTGCCTGGGATTGCCGGAACCAATTTGGTACAGGCGGCAGAGAAAACGGAGCAAGGACAAAGAGAAGAACAGCGTCAAACGGACGGAGAGTTAGAAGCCTTTGCCTGGATTACGATGGAGTCGATGAGCGAGAAGCAGGTAAAAGCGGACAACAAGAAGTTCGATAAGCTGTTAAGCAATATGACCAAGTCGGATCGAAAGCATTTAGCGGATTTGTCCAACTACCAGAAGGCCTACGATATAACGGAAAAGCAATTTGCCAAAATCCAGAAGGCAGTAGAAAAGATGACCGCTTCCGCAAAGACGGAGCAGGAACAGGTAGAAGCGATTTTTACCTGGATAACAAAGCATATTTATTATGATTACGACGCCTTAAACGGCATTTCAGAGGGAAGCTCGAATCCTTACCGGGTCTATACCGACCGGAAGGGCGTCTGCGACGGCTATGCCAATTTATTTGATTTATGCGTAAAAATGAAAGGGATTCCTTGTCTGAAATTAGATGGTTTTACCATTAAGGGCTCGCAAAGCTGGGAAACCGTAACGAAGTTTGAGGATGGAGCCGGAGAGACGGAACCTGGTTTTCATGCCTGGAATGCCATCTATACCGACGGGGCATGGCGTTATTATGACGTTACTTGGGGAACCTACAATGCTTACCGGGACGGGGAATATGAGGAGGGGACTACGAATCAGACCTATTATGCTCTGGATATTCTGACCATGGGAAAGAATCATATTCCGCTTACGGTCTGGAGCCGGCTTCCAAACGAGGGCTTTTACTACAAGGGAACGAAATATGCCTTTGAACAAAGCGGCCATATGGAAAAATTAAAGATTCAAAAGCTGCCGAAAAAGACCGGAAAAACCTATACGATCCCGGCCTCAGTAGCAGGCTATCCGACGGCAGGCTTTGACTATTTTTCTGATATCCGGGAAAGTAAGGAATGGAAGCAAATACAAACACTTATTCTGGAAGAAGGCATTACGGAGGTTCCAGATCATTCCTACCGTGAAATGCCTGCGTTAAAAAAGGTGGTTTTGCCAGACGGATTAAAGAAAATCGGATATTCGGCCTTTTATCAGTGCGGCGCCTTAAAAACGATTACCCTGCCGAAAAGCGTAACCGAAATCGGAGGCTTTGCCTTTGCCTCCTGTTCCAGCCTAAAGAAGTTGAAATTTCCGGCCAAATTGAAAAAAATAGGGGAGTATGCGTTTTATCATACAGGACTTACCAGTGTGAAGCTGCCGGATTCTGTCACCAGCCTGGGAAACTATGCCTTCCGGGAGTGCGAAAGCATGAAAACGCTGACGCTGCCGTCTTCCTTAAAAAAGATTCCAGAAGGAATTGCCTACTGGTGTACGGGTTTGACCTCCGTCACCCTGCCGAAAAAAGCAACCTCCGTCGGAAAAGCGGCGTTTTATTATTGTAAAAGCCTGACCAGTGTAAAAATTCCGAATCAGGTGACAAGCATCTCCTCAGATGCCTTTGCCTATTGCCATGCCTTGCAAAAGGTGACGCTTGGGAAAAAGGTAGAAAAGCTGGCAAGTACGTCCTTTTATAATTGCGTCAGCTTAAAAAAGCTAATCGGAACCGGGGAAACACCGCCTACCGTAAAGAAGGGCTTTTACCTTCCGGCTGCCACCATCATTCAGACACCGGCAGGAGCGCAGAAGGCGTATCAAAAGGCTTTTTCCGTTTCTGAGTCCGTAAAGAAAAATCAAAACACAATACAGGAGAAGCCATAGATGAGCCAGCTATTGATTAGCAGACAGGGAAAGGCGATTGTCTCCGCCAGCTATCACGATACACAGGGGATTTTTCAATTTCATGTCGTGCCGGAGGAGGGAGAGGTACGAATCGCCTTAGGGGATATTTATGTCGGACAGGTAGAGAACCTGGTGTCGAATATTGGGGCGGCTTTTATTGGGCTGGCTCCTGGTATCCATGGCTATTTGGCGTTTGGAGAGGCGCGTTTCCCCTGCTATGCCAATCCGAAAAATACCAATAAGCTATGTATCGGGGACAAGCTGCTTGTTCAGGTACGAAGAGAACCCATTAAATCCAAACAGGTTTCCCTGACCACCGATATTACATTGTCCGGGAAATATGTGGTGCTACTTCCGTATCACCCGGAGGTAAAGCTGTCATCAAAAATCATGGAGAAAACCGAACGGGAACGGCTGCAGTCCTTAGGAGAAGCCTTTGTAGCAGAAAGCGGCTGCGGGTGTCTGTTTCGAACCAATGCAGCGGGCCATTCAGAAAAAGAACTTCTGACAGCTGCCAGACAGCTTGCAGCGCAATTTGCTTCTTTACAGCAAAGAGGTCAGCATGGCGTCCGATACGCAAAGCTCCTCTCCGGTATCCCAGCGTATCTGGCGGATATGCGGGATGCCGGAGAGGAGAGCCTAGAGAGGATTCAGACCGATGATAAGGAGCTTTTTCTGGAAATGAAGGAATATTTGGAAAAGCATCAGCCGGAGGATTTGGAAAAGCTTTATTTTTATCAGGACGAGAGCTTTTCCCTAAATGCGCTCTATGGCATTCGTACTTGTCTGGAACGAGCCTTGTCGGAACGTGTCTGGATGAAATCAGGCGCGTATCTTATGATCCAGCCAACCGAAGCCCTGACGGTCATTGACGTCAATTCCGGCAAGGCGGTCAAAGGGAAAAACGATACGGAGGAGACGATGCTGGCTATCAACCTGGAAGCTGCCGCAAAAATTGCCGCCGAGCTGCGGCTGCGGAGTCTTTCCGGGATGATTTTGGTGGATTTTATCAACATGAAGTCAAAGGAGCATATCGAACGGCTTCTGGATTTTTTTAGAAAAGAACTGCAAAAGGATCCGGTGCGGACGGTGTTAGTGGATATGACGAAGCTGGGTCTGGTGGAGCTTACCAGAAAGCGGGTCTGCCGTCCGCTGCATGAATATCGGACGTTGCTGTAACCCATCTTGGGAATAAGCCGTTTTTTCGCATACAGCAGGAACCGATGTCAGGAATACCATAAGGAAACATTTATGGCGTTCCCTATAAAAATGAAAGGGAAAGAAGGAGAAACAACATGTACGAAATCAAAACAGATACTCATACGCATACTATTTTTTCCGGACATGCCTACAGCACGATAGAGGAAAATGTCCGAGCTGCAAAGGAGGCCGGGATGGAGGCGTTAGGCATTACCGATCATTTCAGCCGTTTGTTTGTGCCGGATACCAGCTTCTGTCATTATGGAAATTTCGGAAATTTTAAGGCCTTGCCTAAGGAATGGTACGGAGTACGTCTTTTCTGCGGAGCAGAGGCGGATATTGTGGATGTAGAGGGACACCTGTTTGGGTATGATTTAGAGCTTCCCTTTGCCTTTCGCGAGCCTAAGCCTACCTATCAGGAATGGCTGACCGGCGGGTCGGACTATTTGATTGCCAGTGTTCATGACAAAAGCTTTACTTTTGGGCAAAGCCTGGTAAAGACGACGGAGTTATATTGCAAGGCTTTGGAGCAGCCTAAGGTATTGATATTAGGTCATATCGGACGCGCAGGGGTTCCGTTTGATTTAGATGAGGTCATAAAGGCGGCCAGAGAGCAGCACAAGATGATAGAGATTAACGAGGCTTCTTTTGGCTATCCAGAGCAGATCCGAAGCCTTTGCCAAAAAATAGCCGAACGATGTGCAGAGCTTGGAACGATGATTTCCTTAGGAAGCGATGCACACAGCTCCTTTTATGTAGGAAAGTTTGAGCAGGCCAAAGCTATGTTAGAAAAAATTCATTTCCCGGAGGAATTGATTGGAACGAGAAATCTGGAAAGCCTGACGGAGCTTGTTGGGCGGCTGTAGAGGAGAGCCTATGAAAAAGGCCGTTCTTATCGCAGGCTCTATCTTTTTTTACATCGCCGCATTCCTGGCTCTCTGGGAGCTGCTGTTTCGCGGACTCGTTTCCAATACCTTTATCTTTTGGAGCTTTCCGCTTGTAACAGGAGCCTATTTTCTTCTGGCCGGAGAGCTGTTTTGCAAAAGGCTTTCTATGAGAAGGCTTTCCCTTTGGCTTTGGATGAACGGTATTGGCTACCCGCTTTGCTGGGTGTTGCTGCTGCTTCGTATTCCTTTTTTGCTGTATGCTTTTGTAATTTTTGTATTTTTGCTCCCGATGACCGTAATTCTGGCTCTCTTCTCGCTTTTTTTGGCGGTTGTGATGCTGGGAGTGCGGCGGATGTTACAAAAGTAAGCGGAACGGGCAGTGAAAGGAGGGCTATAAATGCCTTCTTTGTTTCTTGCATGTTTGTCATCTCTATGGTAGGATAAAAAGAACAGGAGGGATCAAAGATGAACGAGATCAAAAAACTCTATTGCCGGACATTTCAGCTTTGTTTTCGGTTGGCAATGCCGATATTGCCTTACCGGGAGCCACGGGTTTTAGAGAACATAAATCAGCTAGGACGTCTGCTGGCAAGGAAAAGAGGCATCCGTGCCTTGGTCGTGACAGATTCTGGATTATCGTCCCTAGGTCTGTTTAAATTCCTGACAGATGCGTTAGCCCAGGCCGGAGTGCCGTATTCTCTGTATGATAAAACGGTTCCAAATCCTACGATTCAAAACGTAGAAGAGGCTAAGGATATGTATCAAAGACATGGCTGCAACGTAATCATTGCTTTTGGCGGAGGCTCTTCGATGGACTGCGCCAAGGCGGTAGGCGCAAGGATAGCAAAGCCGAAGCAGTCTGTTTCGCATATGAGAGGGCTTTTGAAAATACATAAAAAGTTGCCTCCTCTGATTGCCATTCCGACAACTGCTGGAACCGGAAGCGAAACGACATTGGCCGCTGTGATCACCGATGCCGATACCCATTTTAAATATCCGATCAACGATTTTGTTCTGATTCCGGATTATGCGGTATTGGACTATCAGGTGACGCTTGGTCTGCCTCCTTACCTGACGGCGACTACCGGAATGGATGCTCTTACGCATGCAGTAGAGGCCTATATCGGCGGCAGCACGACAAGGCTTACCAGAAGGATGGCGGAAGAGGCCGTAACATTGATTAAGGAAAATCTAAAAAGCGCCTATGAGGATGGTACCGACGTTACGGCTCGCAGCAATATGCTACGGGCTTCCTATTGTGCAGGTGTAGCATTTACCCGCTCTTATGTCGGCTATGTCCATGGCGTCGCGCATTCCCTAGGCGGGCAGTACGGTATTCCGCACGGACTGGCCAATGCGGTGATTCTGCCTTATTTTTTAAAGGAATACGGCAGAAGCTGTGAGAAACGATTGGGAACGCTGGCACGGAATTGTGGAATTGCTCCTTCCTATGCGGATGATCATACGGCTTCCCGCTGCTTTATCCTTTGGGTGCAGCAGTTGAATCAGGAAATGGGAATTCCAAAGACGATAGACGGTATCAAAGAAGCAGATATTCCGGAAATGGCGACTCATGCCGATGCCGAAAGCAACCCGTTATATCCGGTGCCGCGTCTGATGAATGCCAAAGAACTGGCAAGGATATACCGGAAAATCGGCGGGCTGAGAGAGTAAAGGATTCTCCTTAGAGAAAGGAAGGGAAAAGGGATGACTGAAAAAGAGATAAAGAGCATCGTTTCCAGGCAGCGGGCATATTATGCGTCCGGTGCGACCAGAGGTGTAAAAGATCGGATTGCCATCTTAAAAAATCTACAGACCGCAATCCGAGATCGGGAGGCGGAGCTTTGTACGGCCTTGCAGGAGGATTTGGGAAAGAGTGCCAGTGAAGGCTATATGTGTGAGATTGGTCTGACGCTAAGCGAGCTGGCCTGTCAAATCAAGCATCTGCGCCAGTGGCAGAAGCCAAGGCGCCGCCGGACGGATTTGACGAATTTCCATGGCAGGAGCTTTACGGTGCGGGAGCCATATGGCTGCGTTCTGGTAATGGCGCCATGGAATTATCCGTTCTTGCTGTGTATGGAGCCGTTGATTGGAGCGGTAGCAGCGGGGAACTGCTGTGTGTTAAAGCCTTCTGCCTATGCGCCTGCTACCTCCAGAGTGATGGCAGAGTTAATCCGCCTTGTATTTCCGGAGGAATATGTAGCGGTAGTAGAGGGAGGCCGGAAGGAAAACGGCGCTCTTTTAGAGGAGCGGTTTGACTATATTTTCTTTACCGGAGGCATTACCGTAGGAAAGCTCGTTATGGAAAAGGCTTCGGCTCATCTGACTCCTGTGACGTTGGAGCTGGGTGGGAAAAGTCCTTGCATCATTGACAAAACTAGTAATTTAAAACGGGCGGCCGCCAGACTGGCCTTTGGAAAATACTTAAATTGTGGGCAGACGTGTGTCGCACCAGACTATTTGCTGATTGACGAGTCCGTTAAGGAACGCTTTCTGGCGCTGTATGTGCAGGCAATCGAGCGGATGTACGGCAGGGAGCCGTTAGAAAATCCAGACTATGGAAAGATTATCAACCAAAAGCATTTTGACCGGCTGCTGGGACTGATCGACAAAGCAAAGGTCGTATACGGCGGAGAGGCGAATCCAGATACTCTTCAGATTGCTCCAACTGTGATGGATGGCGTCACCAGACGGGATGCCGTGATGCAGGAGGAAATTTTCGGGCCGATTTTACCAGTGATTACCTTTTCCCGAATCGAACAGGCCTTTGCCTTTGTCCGAAAGGGAGAAAAGCCGCTGGCTGCCTATTTGTTCTCCGAGAATAAAAAGACACAGAGACGGTTTTTACGGTTGCTTTCTTTTGGCGGCGGCTGTATCAATGATACCGTGCTGCACCTGGCCACCTCACAGATGGGCTTTGGCGGCGTCGGCTATTCCGGGATGGGGTCTTATCATGGGAAAAAGAGCTTTGAAACCTTTACGCATGAAAAGAGTATCCTGCAAAAATATACCTGGATCGATCTGCCGCTCCGTTATGCGCCATACAAACGCTGGAAGGACTGGCTGGTGCATCTGTTTTTAAGGTAGCTGTTTTCTGATTGTCTCTTTTGGAGACTTTAGGACAGACTTGTCTTACAAAGATAGATGTGCTATACTGACAATAATCGGTATGTCTGTCGTCATCAGCTCGCTGCCTATCAGGAGCCCTGGCAGATAGATATGCTCTGATAAGAAACAAAGGAATCAAGGAGGATGAGAACAATGAAGACTGGATGTGTTTCCAGAAAATGCCTGTTGTCAGGCAAAAAAGTGGTTGCCTTATGGTTGGCTTTGTTTGTGTGTGCCGTTACGTTATTCGGTGGCCAAACAGCAGTCAAAGCAGCAGAGCAAACGAGCGAGGAGACTCCGCTAAGCTTACTGGAGGTCAGCGGCGTAGCAGAGCTAGAGGTAGAAAAAGCCTATGAATTTACGGTGCCATATAAAACTAATGTACATTTGGCAGTAGCGTTAAATGAGCAGGTGGATGTTACGCTTTCTCTTTGTGACAGCGAAGGGAAGGAATTGGACGGAGCCAGAATCCCGGCTGCAAACTGGACGCTCATCAGCGAGGGAGTTTATTGTCTGGAGTTTTCCTATGATGCTATGCCCGCAGGTGATTATACGGTAAAGGCTACGCTGCATGGGATCGCCACCTATGGGATCGCTGTGATGGCGGATAAGGTAGCACCTGCTATCAGCCAGAAATCGGCCACTATTACTCAAGGCTTTAAGACTACCCTGGAAGTGAAAAATGCACTGTCTGATATCACCTGGAGCAGCAGCAAAAAGGACGTCGCTACTGTAAACAGCAAGGGAGTTGTCACCGGAAAAGCTGCCGGAACCACTACCATTACGGCTACGGTAGATGGCCAGAAGCTAACCTGCAAGGTCAAGGTAAAGGAAAACAAATATACCGAAACCAAGCGTTCTATGTCAGACGTTCCATATGGAAACGGAGATTTGCAGGTCTATAAGGCCGTTTATGAAAAAAATGGGGATTTGACGTTAAAATGCCGCTTTATCAACAATTCCGGTTATAAAATCACTGCCCTGAAAAATGTTAAAATCGTAATGAAGGATGCGAATGGTAAAAAAATCGGTACGTATTCCGTCAAAACGAAAAAGATGTCGATTGCGATTGGCACAACGAAGGACTTCAATGTAACGATTAAAAAGGACAAGCTCAAAAACAAAAAGGCAGATTTAAGAAATGCTTCTTATACCAGAGAAGGAAGCTATGAATATAAGAGATTTTATTGATAGATGCTTGTATTTTTCTGGTAGTCATGCTATACTGAATCTGACTTTAAAATTATTTTTCAATCAAGGAGGATGAATTATCATGAACGGATGCATTTCAAAAGGAAAGAAGATAGTTTCTCTTCTTTTGGCAGTTCTTGTCTGCGCTGGTATGTTATTTGGCAATACGACGACTGCCAGAGCTGCAGAGCCGGAGTATGACACCCTGTTAGACGAAACAGGAACAGCAGAGGCAGGGGTAGAGCAGTCTTATAACTTTACCGTAAACAAAAGCGCCAATACGACATTGGTATTGATTGTTCCTGCATTGGTAGAGGCTACCGTTACGGTATGCGACAGTGTCGGAAATGTGCTGGATACCGTCACCATTTTTTCTTCCCAATGGTATGCGTATCAGGAGGGTCTGTATTATCAGGGATGCGACTATAACAATATGGCTGCCGGCGATTATATGTTAAAGATTACCTTTAACGAAGCCACTCAGTACGTTGTAAACGTTGCGGCTGAGAAGGTCAATCCGACTCTGAACCAGAAATCCGCTACCGTTACCGTAGGCTTTAAGACTACCTTAAAGGTAGACAATACCTCTTCTAAGGTGACATGGAGCAGCAGCAAGAAGGATGTCGCTACCGTAAGCAGCAAGGGAGTAGTCACCGGAAAATCCGCTGGAACCACGACGATTACCGCCAAGGTAGACGGCAAGAAACTGACCTGTAAGGTAAAGGTAAAAGACAATAAATTTACCGAAACCAAGCGTTCTATTTCGGATGTTTATTATGGAAAGGGAGCCCTGCAGGTCTATAAGGCTGTCTATGAGAAAAATGGGGATTTGACGATAAAGTGCCGTTTTATCAACAACTCAGGCTATAAAGTAACCTCCTTAAAGGGAATTAAAATCGTGATGAAAGATGCCAACGGCAAAAAAATCGGCACGTATTCTGCTAAAAGTAAGAGTATGTCCGTCCCAACAGGTTCTGTAAAGGACTTTAATGTGACGATCAAAAAGGATAAGCTGAAAAATAAAAAGGCAGATTTACGGAATGCAAGCTATACAGCAGACGGCGAATATTATTATACGGTATATTATTGATGGGACAAAAGCCATCAGCCTGCCTGCAGGCAGGCTGAAACATAGAAAAGGGATACAGAACAGGAAACGGACAGTTCTGTATCCTTTTTCCTTTAAAAATTCCCTGTCAACCATTTTTGAAAATGTCTTAAAAAAAGTACAACATAAGCACCAGAAA
>CASCWU010000043.1 GCA_949155905.1 uncultured Lachnospiraceae bacterium | reverse complement strand
AAACATCTATGCTGGAAACAGAGTTCTTACTTATAAAGTTGTAAAGTGGTGTATAATATAGAAATAAATATAATGATAAATAACACACATAAAATCATTCCTGTTACAATTACTTTTTTTACTGGAATATAAAAATTTTTCATAATTACCCTCTTTTACCCTCTTTTTAATTTAGATTTCATCTACATTCCTAAATATGAGTTTATAACCTGAGTGATAATTCCCGTAGACATACTTTTTACTATATCAAAGACTAATGGTAATCCCTTTTCTTTTATAGCGTTCTTAGTATCATTCCAAATAGACTCTTCACGAATTTTATCTAAAAATTCATGTCCTTCCCATGTAAGCCTACCAACTTCAAAATAATGTACTTTATTGTCACTATATTGTACTTTATAATTAAAAACATATCCTCCTTCATATAAAATAGCACAATGATAAGCAATTTGATCCATAGTATATCCATCAATCTTAATATTATATTTAGCAGTATTATCTACCATTTCTTCGATTTTAAACAATATTTTTCGGATTAACTCCATATCTCTTTGCATAACATTCTCCTTAAAATTATTAACCTAATTTATAAATCTATTATTCCCATTTTTGTTATATTGGTTATCTTTTTCTATTTGTTTATCTAACATTTCATAAAGATTTATTAATTGTTCCTCATTTAGTTCCAATAATTTTTCCTCATCCCAAACACATTTTCCATCATTAAAATACTTTATATATTGTTGATATTTTTCCTCTACATATGGCAGTCTTGTTCCAATGATTGCTCTTAAATATAATCTGCTTTTCGTATCTAAGCGAACATATATATTAATCATCATATACATTTCATAAAACAATCTTTCTATAATTTATTTTTCTTCATGAACTTTCATTTCACTTTAATACTACTAAACTCTTCTGCTATAACATGTCCTGCTACTCCATCTATTATAACAGTAATCATTACATTTCCGCAACAATTAAATTTTGATATTACCTTATAATTTCCACTCATCATATTTTCCTATAATAAAAGCCACTAGGCTTTCCACCTAATGGCTTTATTCTAATATATTTACTTTTTATTCTTTGGTACAACATAACCTCCGCTGGCAATTTTCTTGTTAATCTCTCGTTTCGGCATTCCAGAAGCAAGAGCCCGTTGTATCGCTGCCCAGTTTGTTTCCATTCCTTGCGGCGGCAAATAACGATGGGCTGCCCGCTCTGGCACTTTGTCGATTAGATAGACAATTAAAAAAATGATAAGTAAAAGCAGTATTTCGTTACATTAGTCAACACATTCCGTTCCATAATCATCATAAGAAAATTTTACAACACCATTTTCTAAGATTGTTAAGTGTATTACAGAATATCCTTCTCTTTTACTTTCAATCCATTCTGCAACTACTTCAATTCCATCTTTATTACTAGATTTTCCATCGCCAGTTTCAAAACAATCATCTATTGCTTTTTCAATTAAAATTATCAAATTGCTACTTAATGGACTTCTCATAACTCAATCCTCCATATATTCTGTAATTTTCTGATCTAGTTTCCATGCTTCCTTTGCCTTTGCATATAAAGACCTCGAAACTTCCTCTTCATTTGGAATCCCTTTTGTCATATCAGACAATTTTTCTCCATAGGACATACACGCCGCATAGATTAACTGTAAATCTTCTTTTGATAATTCAATCATTTTATATCTTCTCCCTATATACTCTGTAATTTTCCTTGCAGATGTCCAAGATTCCTATATTCTTTATAAGCTCCCATTTTATTTTCCCATTTGTTTTATTGACCATAACAGGCATTATAGACTTTCTGCTCTTCTGCTCTCTTTACAGCTTTATGTTTCTTAATTTGTGTATATCTAATAGCTTCCTGTAAAGCAAGCATTTCTGTCTTTGTGTCATAAATACAAGCTAATAACCTGTCCAGTTCATCCAAATTATTACCATTTGTTTTCATACAATTTCTTCCTTTCCACTTTATTTGATAGTAAGTAGCAAGATAGCCAGTAGGGGATTGAGTTATCTCCTACTAGCCTCTACTCGGGCAAATCATTTTGATTTTGGCTTGTCCTCATACCACTTAATCCCTTTACCGTTGTAGTTTGTTTTCGGCTCTGCTATGGTTGCCTTGCCTACTTTAGTTACAACCTTATCTCTTGTGACTACGGCAAACTGTACTGATTGTGTTTTCATCTCTGATATCCTCCTTTCCGTTTTGATTTATATAGCAATGTTTATCAATGCTCCGAGTGACTCTTTATAGCTGTATCCTCCCATGATTTGGACTAAAGCAGCCTTAACTTGTATCCCTTTATCCAACACCTTCGCCAATAGATTAGCGGCTTGTTTTGGCACATATCCAATCACTGTCTGCCTATGTATTGGCTTGATATGTACCACAATTCTAATAGCATTACTGTCATACTGGTTATCTGGCTCACGTTCCAAAGTGACCGTTAAATCTTCCAGTTTAAACTGCTGAAGAAACTGTAACCGCTCTTGCCTATTCTCAAAAGTGGTTCCTGCTGCCCGGATAGTCATGGACAACTTGACTTGTCTCCATGCCGCCTTGAAAGCCTGTGATAAAGAGTAACCCGCCTTTTTCAGAGTATTTGCGATAATACATACAGCTTTTCTCGTCTTAGTTATTTGTTTCATGGTGGTTACTCCTCTCACTTGTTTTATTTTATGGGTTTATTATACACTTTAAAGTTTCGTTTGTCAATATTTATTTGACACTTTTTTATTTCTTTTTATAATTATCATTTGACTTTTTACACCATATAATGTATAATAAACATACAAAAGTAAGGGGAAGGAGCGTATTAATATTATGTCACTTAGTATGGGCGAAAAAATTAAAATTGTCCTTAAACGCCGTAATATGACATTGGGAGAATTAGCAGAACAAACTTCACAATCTCGTCAAAATTTATCAAATAAAATGAGTCGGGATAATTTCAACGAAAAAGAATTAAAAACAATAGCTAATGTTCTGGATTGCACTTATCATGCAGGATTTACCATGAATGATACTGGGGAGGAAATCTAACTATGGAACATGGACTAAGCAAAACCCGATTGTATTCCATTTACCGTATGCGTCGTAAATCCCCTACCTTTAGGCATGGGGAGTGTCAATGTTCTGGATGCCCGATATGAAAATAAAGAAACTGTTCCCATCATTGATACTATTGATACTGAAACATCAGCAGTAAGCCTAACTTTGCATGACGATAAAAATTTTCAAGACTTCTTTTCAAAATGGTGTGATATATTCAAACTCCACTGTGAGGGAACTATTGACAATGACTTATACCAAATGTGGATAAAAAAGCAACTAGATTGGTACGATAAACCTATCAATGAATGTCCATTTTAAAAGAATGTTCCCGATAAAGAGAACTGATTTAAGGGCATAACAAAACCCCTCCGACTAAGAGGGGCATTGTCACTAAACATATAATAGAATCAATCCTACCACTACAACCAACAACCATAGTATCATTGCTACTGCTTTCATAATCTGTAAAAATAGTTTTGCTTTCCTCATTGATTCCGCTATGGAGATATGGTATATTTTTAGGGAGGGGAGGTTTCCCTCCCCTTTACCTTATTGGATGCTCTCGACAATCATCTTGATAACTGCTATGAGAGTTCCAATTTCTAAGGCAAGTTGTGTGAGTGTCCGAACCACTTTTATCAACTTGCCTATTTTTTTCTCCATGCACTCCACCTCCTTTCTGATTATTAGTATACTACGAATAACGTAAAATGTCAATACCTTTTTGAAAATATTTTTCTTCATTTGTATTTTATTTTACTTCTATTGACATTTCACTACCAATAGCGTATTATATAATAAAACCATGATAGGAGGAACAACCATGCTGAAATCAAGATTAAAAGTCCTGCTTGCCGAACATGATATGACACAATCCAAACTTTCAGAGATAACAGGCATACGCCCCGGAACTGTTACAAATATCGTAAACAACAACATAAAACAGATACCCGTTGAAGCTGTCTGCAAAATTTGTGAACTGTTCCATTGCAATATAGGGGATGTTTTTCAGTATGTGCCAGATAAAAAAGGCTCTTGAAATCTAATTGCAGATATGCTATATTAGACGTAGAAAAAGGGAAAGCCATAGAAGCGGCTCTACCACAGATTATCAGCTACATTACGCAGCCGTCAACTATTGGAGGTAGTTGGCGGCTATTTTCTTTTGTCCTTGAAAATCTCATAACAAAGACCAACAAGGGCAACAATGAATGTGCAGAACAAAAGTAAGTCCTGATATGTTACATACATTGCTATCGCCCTCCTTTCTTTCGTCTGGAGGGCATTTGCACACCCTCCGATAAAAAAGAGGGGTAAAGCCGCCTTTGGCTCTATGGTTTCCCATATCGACAATATAACACATTTCCCGATTTTTGGCAATATTCTTTTTGTCATTCCTCACTTTTATCAGAGTAAAAAATTTTTCCACTGATTTTCGATTCGCTAGATCCAATTGTGTACTTAGCTGTTCTTGATTTGGCAAGTAGAAGATTTTCCCACTTGCCACTGTATATTGGTTTTCTGATTCCCCTTTTTGGGGAGTCAATTAGTGTCACAGTCAAAAGTCGTATTTTGCTACTTTTATTTATACCATGCAAAACTGAACAATGAAAAAATCCCCTATGTGAAGATGAATCCCCTTGCCCGTTTTGTAGATACAAAATATTGAAAAATTATGTAAATATAGTCCTATAATAGATTAGTTCCTTGACAAACGTACCCATGGGGTGCCAAACCATCACCCAATAACAAAACGTTATCGACTTATTGACTATTGCTTCTAGTCGTTCTGTTGCTGTGTCATTAGTTCACGTTTATACTTATAATAGGTATTACGTACTATTCTGATAAGCTGCATGACTTCGGTATCCTTCAAAGTGCCGTCAAAATCTTTTGAATACTTCTTTATTTGCTCCATGACAGGGGCTTTCTTTTTGACATTCAGCTTTGCTCCTTGCTTCTGCCCGATTTGTTTCCCGGCTAATCTTGCTGTTTCTATTCCCTCTGCCGTTCTCTGGTGTAAGTCCTTTACTTCCTTTTCGGCCTGTTCAAATGCTTGCCGTATCTGCTGCCGTACTAATATCATAAGCACTTCATTTGTAGCTTTGATATAGATATCTGCTATTTCATTTCCAACAGTATCTATACCATGCTGTAAAGCGTTCCTGTAAATAGATGTGTTTATGTGCGGCTTTTTGATAAAAATAAGTTCAATATCCTGATTATATAAATTCATGCAAAGATCTATTCCTTCATCCGTGATACGCTGTCAAATACAATCGTATCTCTAAGCTTACCTTTTTTCTTTTTATAGGTGGTTTGTTGTTTGCTTGTTAATGGTATTATAACACGATAGCATTCTTATTGACAATCTACTAAAGATCTGGTATCGTGTGTAAAAAAGGAAATGGGAGGTATGACATTATGGAGGAGAAAAAAAAGGCTTCTGCTGCTCATATACGGGCAACTGCAAAATGGGAAAAAGAAAACTATGATAAAGTATTAGTACGGTTTCCCAAAGGTACAAAAGAAAAGATTACTCAAACTGGTAAAAGCTTAAACGGTTTTATTGTAGAGGCGGTAATAGAAAAATTGAATGAAAACTAAATAATATCAAAAGTCAGATTGTCATTATATATATTAACACGTTATCGTTATATATTTTTACCAAATAAAATATATTGATAGCGTGTTATTTTTATCTATATTTCCGCTATTGCATATATAACGATATCGTGTTATAATATACTCAACAAAAAACACAAAGCACCTTGACAATCTAATAGACTTTATACTCTTCTTGTGATATAATATAGCTATCACCTATACAGGAGGTAAAAAATCATGACGGATAACGAACTGTTATTAGCATTATCGGATCTATTGGATGTAAAGCTTCAGGCAGAATTACAGCCAATAAAAGAAGATATCAAAACAATCAAAGAAGAACAAAGCAGAATCAATCTCATCATTGAAAATGAAATTCGCTCTGATATTAAACTTCTGGCTGAAAACTATGTTCCTGCTGCTAAGCGATATGAAAAGGAAATTTCAGGTATAGAAGCAATCAAATCAGATGTCAGGCTCCTAAAAAAAGTAGCAACCGAACATAGCCAAAAGCTCCAAGCATTGGGCTAGACCAGTAACCTATAAATCCCCATCAGATAGTAAAAATATTACCACAAGATAGAGTGTAAAGCCTGTTAGATTGTCAACAGTGCTTTATACTTTTATTTTGTGGAGGTATAAAGACATGGGATACTTTAATCAGGTAAAAAATTTAGAAGAACTTAGAAAGCAATACAAGGATCTACTCAAGCAACACCATCCAGACAACGGCGGGGATGTAGCTATCATGCAGGCGATAAATGCGGAATATGACAAGCTATTTCAAGCGTTAAAGGATAAACATAGAGACAGCATGGCAGCAGATGGAGACGAGACAGCCACAAAGCAAAGTGATTTTGATTTTGCTGCAGATGAAAAATTGCGGGAAGTATTACAGGCTATTATTGGATTTACTGGCATTACCATTGACTTAATCGGTTCTTGGATTTGGCTGGATGGTAATACCTATCCTTACAGGGAGGCTTTAAAGGCTATCGGCTTCCGCTGGAACGGGAAGCGGAAAAAGTGGAGCTGGCACAGTGGAGAGTATCACAAGCACGGGAATAGCCAACTAACATATGAAGAAATACAAAATTTATACGGTAGTACAAAATTCAAAACTAGGCAAAGGACATTACTGCCAGCATAAAGAAAGGAAGGGCTATCAGGGAAAACCTCATAGCCCTTTTTTGTATCCTGATATACTGCTGGACTTACTTATACGATACCTTGTATAACACACGATACGGCACAAATCAGGCTTATCATAGGGCGGATGGAAACCTTATCACCTCTTACTACTCCATTCGTATATAAGGCAAATAAAGGCTATATTATGTATTTGTTCTATCATAGACTAACATCAGACCATACCCCCGGTATATTTACATATTTTTCAAAATACTTTATTCTGCTAAAGCGGGGAGCAGATTCACATACTCACCACGAGAAAAAAATGAATATTCTCGAACTTTAATATATAAAAATTACAATTTATTTTTCTTAATTTCATCAAGATGAGTCCACCTAAAATAATCAATAGCAGAAGTAATACTTCCATTAAAAGAACTTTTATAAAAAATGGATACATATTTTTTTGATACCATTAGCTGATAAGCATATCCTTTCATACAAACAGGGATCCCTTTTTTATCTAGTTGATAATTAACATTTATTAAGCCATCCATTAAATATTCTCGTTTATTTGAAAAAGCTATATACGATGCCCACATTTTTTTATTTTCTAAATTAAAATTTACACTTTGAGAATTCATACTTCCTAAATAATTGCCTTCCATAGAATATGAATTACCTGATATAAAAATTGAATTAACATTTTGCTCTATATCCATTATGACAAATCTTAAATCGTCTTCACAATAAATAACCCCCATCCATTTCCCTTTAAAAAAACCATCTCTTAAAAAAATTCTTTTAATCCAATCAAATTTTTCACATAATATAATAATAATTCTATTAACCTGAATATAAAATGAATAAGAAACTACTATTCCTACAATATAAGTAATAATTATAGACATTTTTCTACTATTTATTATATTTTCAATATTGGGTTGGATTAACTCCCCTATTTTCCATATACCAAAAGTCAATATAGATGTTATCAATATTACTTTAGAATAAATTCTTTCTACTATTTTATTCAAAAAGCTCACCTCTTTTCTATTATTTTATCATATTTCTCTTAAAAAATCGACTTAATTTTTATCTCTCTAGATCCGTAAAAAGGGGGTACATCAGACACAAACGCCTGACATACCCCCATTACCGCTTTTTAATATGGCTTTATTTCCACCTCTAATAGTTTTTTATAAATAAATTCTGGTATACTTTCTTTATACTTTACCGCTACCAGACAAATGTCCGCCTGTTTCATTCTTTTATATTCTGCAAAAGCTTCCTCCGGTGTATCCCACTCTGACAGCTTTATTTTTTTATCACTCCCTGTAAAAGTGATTATCCCATAATACTTACCACAACCATTTTTATGGACACACATCGGCAGTCCATTCCCTGTAGCATCGTGATAATGCCTTACACAATTTGACAACATCGTATTAAGACCATTTGGCAAAATACAGCAAGTTTCCGGCGAATATAGCTTCTGCCCATTCCCAAACAGATCCTTATCTACTGCCATAGATTCTTCACCTACGTTATAATAATGCTCTAAATACCATTTTATAAAGGATTTTGGATCCTCTGTCCATTCCTGGCACATCCTCGTTCCCCTATAACAAAATGGTAATTCCGCATCCTTATCCTTTGTATTTTCACATCTTTTTCTTATGGCTGCATATGTCCTACAAGCAAAACTAGATGCCTTATTTTCATATTCTATGTATTTTTGTTCTAACCCTAATGATTGCCAGGAAACAGCCCCTGCCTTTAGTTTCTGGAGATCAGCGACACTAACATAAATCAGATTCTTATACCAATTGTTAGAAAAATCACCATCTTTATGCCATACCTTCCTCCTGTTTGGATATTGTGCCAGAAATGCCTCTGCTACCAGTTCGTCCGGTCTGGTATCTCTTTTCCACCTTTCTATTTCTTCTTTTACCTCCCCTGTATACACTCCCCTTTTCTTAATACGAGTAATATAACGAGTAATTTCAAAGATCGTATAATGCACATTGCCCTCTTTATGCTTGTAAAAGGTATTTTTATCCTTATGGTTTAAATTATTGACACAACGCCCGTAATTACTGATCCAATAATTTTCTGTTTTGTTGATACGTACAAATACCTCAAAAGCACTTTTTATCGGATACTTGATAGGATATTCGACAGATATCATATCCTCTTTCCATATTTCTGCCAAATTCCTATTTTCATCCAAAATATATTGTATTTTCTTTTTACTTTCCTCTTCTATTGATTTCGTATCATTCATTTGATTCTAAATCCTTTCGATTTCCTATAGACAGCAGGTAGATAATTGCCTGCAAAATAGGGACTCTAGAAATGAGTCCCTGACTTGTAATAATCTGTTTATCTACATCTATCTTCTACATTGGATATCAGTATCATTATAATTAGATATCGTATACTTGAGACATTTGCCGTAATACTCATTTGCTGGCTGATAAATTGTCATGTACCGTCTGGCAGCAGGACGAACACGCCCTATTCCTTTCACCCTGTCTGTCCCGTTTAGGATTCTGTCCACAATATCACATAAGACATCTATCCGATTGGCGCGGTTTCCCACAAAGTACCCCATTTCTTTTACTTGCTGAACGGTAGGAATACTGACCTCTGTCAACCTGATAATATCCTTATCTGCAAAAATATGGACATATAAATTGAAATCAGTAAAAATATTATCTCTAACGGATTCAATATCTGTTTCTACAAACACGAACGTTTTTTTCTCTGTAATATGATCATTTACAAAATTATAGTCAAATACATGCCCCTGCTCTTTATGGAGTTTTCCATTGATTATCCATTCACCACCTAATAACACATCTATCATATCCAACTCATCATACTCACTTAGCTGTGGGCTTAAAAGAGTAATAAAATCCTTATTTGCCAGCAGCAGATTGATAATCTTATTTTTATAACTACCAGCGTAGTATAAATTTGCCATACATAACCTTCCTTTCCATTCAAATTCCTTTTTCTATTACAGGAATCCCTTTTTTCTCCAAATATGCAACCGCTAATCGTAATAAACTATTATTATGGATTGTCTCATCCATGGTATCATCCCAGACGTAGAGTTTGTGGCTAACAGACAAGCCGCCGTGTAATCCCTTATTCGCCCAATCTGCTACCTGATACCCCGTAGCATTTACATAGTCGTCCAATGCCTTATAGTCGATACATACTATCGCACGAACCCCATTGCCGTATGATTCTGCATCTACTTTGACAGCAGCGCGTAAAAATGCCCCTGTCCTCTTATAACTCGTTGGAGTCCAGCCAGAATAATACTCCTCCAAAAAGTAGTTTAACGTCTGGTATACCTCTTTTGCCAGCCTGTCCACCAATCCCGTTATAACAGGGCTGACTTCTTGTTGCAATCCCTTCATATTGCTTATCGTTTTCAATCTTCCTCAGTCCCCTCTTCTTTTGGTAAATAGCCATACTTTTGCAGGATATGTATTTGTTGGGTATCAAACAACCTCTCTTCCAATCCATAAATTCCATTTTCCATGTTTTCCCACAACGTCTGATTCATGTCCTTCCGCATCTTATCATTGCGCGTCATCCTGATTCTGGCATATGGGGCATTTTCATCCATTTCCCGGCAGGTCGGTAAATAGCAACGTCCCAAATGCACCTTTACTTCTGGGATAATCGTCCCTACTTTGGATATCTGTACCCGCTCACCACGAAGCAGAGACTTCCTCACTTCATCCATATACATTTTCAAGATATCTGTAATGACATTTTTATTGTAAAGATTATCTTCTCTTTCCATGATACGAGCGGACATATTTTGTATATTCAATGCTTTCATTGACATTTTTTGTTTCCTCCTTCTTTTTCCGTGTTTCCATGAAACAGTAATTTCAAATTATACCCTGTTTTGGGCATTAAAATAAGCCCCACTACCACAATCTCATCCTATGGTTATGAGGCTTATTCAGATGTCCAAATTTTTATCACATTAAGGCTCTCGTACTGTATTGAAAATTGTTGTAAAACTGTTGTAAATATACTCTTTGCATATGAGAGAATCCAGTAAAATCAAGGCTTTTTACCCATATACTCTCTTACGGTTTTGTAAGGGAACCAGATATTCTGATATATCTTTTTGTATTGATGTTGTATCATCTCTGCCCTATACTTACAGGGCAGAAAAGGATGGCTCTGGAATCTCTATATCCATATCCTTAGCAGATTCCAGCCACAAGACTTCCGCACTTTCGATCTCCCTTAATGCTTCTTCCCTTGTCTCTCCATGTGCCATACATCCCTGCAGCTCTGGAATACTTGCAACATAAATTTGATCTTGTTCATCATAATACATAAAAACAGAATATTTAGACATTTTGCCATCTCCTATAAATTATGCCTTATCATTATATTTCTTCTGATTCACAATGTTTTCTTCATGTTTGCTATTATATCAACTTGCACGATTTTTTCAAGATCTATACATAGGGCATGGTCTGACTTTTTTCTCGCAAGCCTACGATTGGCTCGTTGCTTCCTTACCCCAACATCACCGTAATCCGATGCTCCACGGTCTCCGACAGTTCCTCAATGATCTGCCTTGGCAGCAGCGCTCCGTTCCGGCTTTTTTCGGAAAGCAAAAAGCTTTCCTTCGCCATTGGGTAAAACCGTCCGTCTATCTCGAGCCGTGTCACCTGATACAGCCCTGCTTCTAACTTTTTCGGATTCCGGTAATCTACAAACAACCTCCGTCCGGCAAAGTGCAGATGGATTCCTGCCCGGCCGTCTGCTGCGAACTGTTCGGCCTTTAAGGCCGGAGCCAGACGCAGGTTTCCAAGCTCTCCCCGCACGCCGAACATCTCCGTCACTGCCGTCAGCAGCAGCCAACTAGCCGCCCCGGTCAGGTAATGGTACATTCCTCTGCCCTTTGGATCAAAATATTCCGGTATGCCTGGATATATTTTACTTTTTTCCGTATCCATACAATGCTGTGCCAAAGTATTCAATACTTTAAAGCCCTCCTTGGCAAAGCCTCTCTGATAGAGAGCATTCGCAAACATCACTGCCATATGAGAAAAAACCGCACCGTTTTCCTTTGTCCCATAGGCAAAACCAAACATCCGTCCCATATCCAGCTTTAACTCGTGGAAATCTGTATTTAGCCGATAGCCTCCGACCTCCTTACAGTAAAGAAGCGCGTCCGCTGCCTGCACAATTTCCCGCACCTGACTGGTCTCCGCCGTTCCTGAGAGAATGGCAAATACCTGACTTGTCAGCATCATTTTGTCACCGCCCTCCAGCGGATGACCATGATTGTCATAATAACCGTTAAACCAGTGATGCCCCTCTCCGTCCTCTACCCACTCGGTTTTTCGGATATGCTTTTTGATCCAGGCGGCCATATGCGACAGGCTTGCTGCCAGCTCCCGTACCGGCACCTCTACCCGCACACCGCTTATCGTATGCGCGCAGTTCTGGCAATAATGCGCCAACAAGCTCTGCTTTTCCTCTGCATTTTCGTATAATTCCTCCCGATCCTCCAGCAGCTCCCTCAGCTCCTCGGCCAGAAACACCGTCTGAATACCTGTTTTTTGAGAAAGCTCCAATACCAGACTGGCCAAATGCTCCAGGTTATCCCCATACATCCCGGTAAACGCAACACTTTCTCCCCGTTCCTTTGCCATGTCCAACGCATCGTTCCAATCTGCTCCGCGCAGACGGATATGATTATGCTCTCCTACATCAAAAAATGCGGTCAAATGCTGTACCAGCAAATGCTCTAAAATCGTTCCCTGATAGACCTCTCCCGCGGCCGTCCGAAGCTGACAACCCTGCCGTTCCTTCCAGATCCCGTCCCGCTTTTCTCCTCTGGCCGCCTGTGCATCCTTAAAATACGGAGCCCGCTCCAGCAAAAACTCCAAATCGCCGCTCTGATTGACGTAAAGCTCCGTCGTCAAAAACGGCCAGACGCCATGATCCATCCAGACACGGGTGATCTGATTCCGGTCTGCGAGAAACTCTCCCGGCTCTGTACCGATGATGGTCGCATTGCTCCCGTCGAAACGAACCCCGCCGAAATTATTATAAAGCTGCGTTCTTACGCCCTCCGGCTCCATCATCAGCAGCGCCAGACAATCCTGCCACAAATCCCGCCAGCCTCGTCCGCCCCGCCCATAATCATGGTGCGGCAAAAAGGAACAGCCGTACAGCCTCCGCAGCATCGGCTGAACGTTCACCCAAAACATCCAATTATCCAATTCCGTATCAGACGTTTCATAAAAAATATTCAGCCGTTCCTTCCAATATTTCCGGTTTTCCTCCAAGGCTCGGTCAAATTTCTCAGCGCTGTCAAACCGGGTAAAGCTCTCTGTCAGCTCCTCTATCGACACTCCATAGCCCATCCCGATCACATAGGCGGCAGACTGTCCCGGCGCCAATACAAGCTCCCGGAACCGGATCGCTCCTATTGTCTCATAGCCGTCAATCTCCTCTCCGGCCTGATGCTCCGGCTCTTCGTTGCAAACCACGGATTTTGGCCATTCCAGATTTCCTCCGTCCCCGATAAATTCCTCCGTCACAGGGAAAAAGCCGTCTGGCATACTGCCGTCACCCTCTATGCCCAGCACACCATACACCAGCTCGTTCTTCTGATGTCCCCGCTCGTCAAAGGTCAGCGTTGGCTTCAAAAATACCCCGTTCCGTGTCAGATAGGCTCGATGCAGCAAGGAGGTGACATGCCGGTGATCGCGGATATTGTCAGCAGAGCGCCCATACATTGGAATAGCTGCTGTCGGAGTAAGATGCCGCTCCTGGTTGCTTTGGTTGGTAAGCACAACCTTCATCAGTTCCAGCCTTTCTCCGCTTACTGGGGCAAAGGAGGTGATTTCTGCCGCAAGTCCGATTTCTTCTCCTATCCGTTTAATCTGATGCCACAGCATTCCCGCTGTCAGCACCGTTCGCTCCTGCTTTCCTCCAAACAGTCCGGCTATTTGCACCGCCGACACTCCGGTTGCCGACCAGACAGCTCCCTCCTCCTTGTCTGGTTTCTTTTCATAGACCCAAAAATTTCGGCTGGAACGGTTGTTGTGCAGATTTTCCGCACTGACCGGCTCCAGCAAAAAAGCGTTTTGTCCCAGCTTAGAATCTCCCCCCAGTGTAGGTGTCACCGAAGCCAGCACGCCTGCTTCATTGGCAATCGGAAAATACAGATAGCTAAACTGCTCCGGGGATTCCATCTGAAACGTCCCCCTCCTGTCCAGATATTGATATTTTTTCATATGTTTCTTCTCCTATTGATATTCGATAGCCTTATGCCTCATCCCGTCCATGCTTTTTCATAATCTCCTGATACCGTCTTCTGGATGCCTCCATCTCTGGATTGTTCTCCCCGCTCTCTGCTTCCTTAGCCTCTGCCTCCTGGCTTTCCTTTAGCTCCTCAAATAAATCCGCCAGATCACTGCTGCTAAAATAATTGTTATCCATTTGCACAATCCCCTTTCTATCATCTGAATATGGTATAAGATTTCCTAACTTCTCCCATCTGAAGCGGCAGGAGTCTGATTCCTCTTTCTAGTATACCATTTCGGCCTCTCTGTGTCCAGATTATTTCTCTGTCCCAAGAGCTATCTAAACGCCATTGTAAACGGCTACTATTTTTATCCTTCCTGCAGGATAGACATTTCCAGACATCTGTAGTAAAATTATAATCATTCAGATAGAACGCTTTCATCCGACTCGCATAGCCGATATGCAGACCTGTCTGAACGGTTACAGAAACAGAACACCAGAAAAAACAAACAGTATTTCAGAATGGAGGAAATCATGTCAGACTTCATATTATACGACCGGGAGTATTTGAACTCCCTGACCGACGAAGAGCGTTCCGATTTTTGGAAATCGCTCATTGAACAATCTCTAACCGAGGTAGAGGAGCTTAGAGAGCAGCTAAAACCTATCCCGTTTGCTTCCCCTCTATGGGAGAACTATCATGGGGCCTATGGAAACGTCCGTGAAGACGTCGCTTTCCTGTTTTGTCCAAAGGAGTTTCTCCCGCAAATGGATAAAATAAGAAGATTGGATTTTGAAAAAAAGAACAACGAGCAGATCAATTTTGACAACTTGTGTGAAAATCTGTCTCATCAGCTTTCCTTTTATGGCGCCACCTATCTGGCCATGCCGTATTTTGTCCTGCTGTTAGAGCTAAAAAGACAGAAAAAGGAGTTCTACTGGCAGATGCAGATTATCATGCAGGCGGGTATCATTCTCTCTACCGCCCGTCCTTGCTGGCAGGAGGAAATCCCGGAGGAGATCCGCACGAGCTATGAGCGGAGCAAAGAGCTTTTACAGGATAGAGCAAAGGAATTTCTTGGACAGCACCTTGACGAGCTAAAGCAGCAGAGCCCGGACGCTTTACTCTACTTTTCTACCGCTCTGCTGGCTATTTTGGACGATCCGGAAGCCGCCTACCAGCTTATTATGGGAGGCTGGGAGCAAACCCCGGTCGCCTGCCCGGAATGCGATTACTATGACGATGATATGGAGGACGGCTTTTATGATCCGGAGCTTATCAAGCAAAAGGTAGAGCCTGCCGAATCTGTGATCGGTGCATGGGACGGAACAAGCTTTGACAACACCTATCTCTGGTTTTCCAATCTGATACATGACTTTGGTCTTGAGGAGGAATGGAAGCTTCCTTATTATTACGGCACCTATACCTGTCCAGAATGCGGGAAAAAGGGAATCTTGATAGACTGGATGAAACAGTTTGAGGACTGACCTAGGAAGAGGGCTATTTCCTAACTACATCAGCTAGAAAAATAGCCCCTTTTACTCATTCTTCCTGCCTTTTCAGCCGCTCCGCCGCTGCCTCTGCCTTTCTTTGCTCCTCTCTCGTACAGGCCTCCCTTCCATAACGTGCTTTTTCGTAAAGCTGGTGCAGCACCTCCAGAGCGGCCTCATTTTTCTGAACTCCTGCCTCGTATTCTAATTCCTCCGGTGTCATCGTCTGATATCGCCTGTCTCTCCTTATCAGCCCTCGGCGAATCGTTTCCCGGTATAGCTGACGGACACGTCGGTTCTCTGGTACGGCATCTGCTACCGGCCGACGCCTGAAACGCTTTCGCTTTAAACGTACACTTTTTTCTGTAATTGTCAGCTCGTACTCTCTTTGCATCTCATTCTGGCTTTTCTGCTCCCGCCGTCTGGAGGCTTGACGAAGCAATAAAAAAAGAACGGCCGCTGTCAGCAACGCGAAAAAAAGCATGGTTCCCTGAATCAACGCCTTTAGCAGCCAAAGCTCCGTCTCCTCCTGCGCCGCCTCCGGCAAGGCCTCTCCGCTCTCCTGCCTCACCTTCTCCTCACTGTCCTCCTCTTGCGGCGGCTCGCCGAACATTCCGGCAAAATCCTCTGGTATTCCTGTCATCCATTCATTGACCCGATCCATCACACTGCTGTACTGCTCCTGCACCGCCTCCGTCAATGCCTGGCTGCCCATCGGAATCCAAACCAGCACCGATAGCAGCAATACAAGCAGCAGAAACGGCAGCAGGCTTCGCCTATTGACCTGTCTGATATACCCCTCCTGCTCCTTTTTTGCTCCTTCTCCCGCTGCCTCCAGAAACAACTGCCTCCCGTGCTGATTTTTCCGGTAAAAATACAGCAGCAAAAAGACTACTGACAGAGCATATAGGAAAAACCGATAACCATATCCAGCCTCATTCCAAACTGCCCACAGATACGCTGCCAAAAATAAAACTCCCTCTGCCGCAACCGGGCGATCCAATAGATTCTGCCGATATCCCCCTGCCGATAGCATCGACGGAAGTACGATAACCAGACTGCCAAGCAGCAGACTGTTCCGCTCGGCTATCCTGTACCCCTCAACCCTCAAAGAGACGCTTCCTACCAACCAGAAAAGCACCATCGGCAATACTGCCGTCAGCAACAGCAGTAATTCTCCAGCATAAAAAAACGGCAGAGCCTCCAGCCGTTCCTCACAAAAAACCGTGCCTGCTGCCGGGATCAGCAGCAGGCAGATCAGCAGCAGAAACCGCGGCTCTGCCATCTCTGCCTGCAGATAATACAGCATCGCCGCCACTGCTCCCAGGCAGAAACGAATCAGGCATTTTCCTATCAGATTTCCCGGCGAGCTTACCAGATTCTTTTGACTCAACACATTTTCTCCTCAATTCGTTCAAGCTGTTTTCTTAGTTCCCGACTTCCCATCTGAAACAATTTCTGCTATATTCCCGACATAATTCCATCAACTGTACTCCGAGTGTCTCTCCTTCTCCCGCTACGGCATCCTCTTTCCACTCCTGCCTCTCCTGCCAGGTATCGCTGGCATCCAGAATCACATAGGTGTTCCCCTTTGGAGCATTTCTCAATTCCTCTTCCATGTACTGCTTTATCTCCGTAAGCTTTCTTGGAAAACACAAACGGCTTAGCCCCTGCTGCAGTGCCGCCTGCCCGGCTTCGCCTCCGCAAGCCTCTATCCGCAGAGGCATTTCTGTCAAAAAGTCCTCTCCATTACTAAGTAAGCCTACCAAAATCCCCTGCTCCAGACAATACTCTGTCAGACCTGCCGCAAGGGAGATCGCATACTCCCTCTTCTGTTCCGCTGTCTCTTTTCTCCCCGCAGTTCCAGCCTGTCCAGGCTCCAACACCTGCTTCACCAAAGCAGCCGCTTCTTCTGCCAGATTCCCAAATACCAGCACCAGGATCACCTGCTGATTTGCTACATACTCCATCTGATTGACTTGCAAGCTGCCCGCCCGGGCGCTGGCCTTCCAGTTTATCCGCTTCATTGGATCAAAGCTCTGGTATTCCCGAATACCCCGGATTTCAAAGACATCCTCATAGGAATACCGTTCTGTCCGATAAGCGTCCGACAAAAGCTGAAACAGCGGCCTTAGCTCCTGCTCCGGCAGGCTCCTTGGATATACATACAGACTGGAATTACAATGCAATATCCCGCCGGCAGCCCACCCTGTTTCTGTCTGCCTGCTCTTATCGCTACCATTTTCTATCACTGGCCTGTTTTCAGACTTTCCTTCAGGCACTCTGTCAGAAACAAGCGAGACCGAAAAACGATCCGTTAAAAACAAGTTCGAGGCAGTCAGGCGAAGCTCTGGAATCCGATACAAGCCCCGCTTTAATCCCTTGATTTCTATTGTCCGCTCTTTTTCCTCCCTGCCGTGCAGAGAAAGGATTTCCCTTAGAAACCAAATCTTCTTATGGCGCCGCTGCCCCTCCTGCCCAGAGCCTGCTTCCTCCTTCTGACAGGCTCTTCCATTCCGGCTCAAATCAAACATCACATACAGAAGCGGAAGTGCAAGTCCTTTCTGATTCGTCAGCTTTTCATATAAACAGACTCCCTCTCCTTCCCGGACAGGCTCTCGCTGAAAGGAAAGCAGCACGCTAAGCCCTTTGTCCCAGAAAAGGCGGTATCCTATTACCTGCAGCAAATACAGCAGAAAAATCCCTGCCAGAACAACTGCCAGTTCCATCCTAGCGGCTCCAGTCTTCTGTCGGCACCGGAACCTGATCCAAAATATCTGCCATCACGGCTGCCCCGGTATTCCTGCTGCCGCCGCGCTGCAAAATCAGACGATGCGCCAACACCGGAACTGCCAATGCCTTGATATCCTCTGGCGTCACAAACTCTCTGCCGCACACCATCGCATAAGCCCGAACCGCATTGAGCAGAGCCAGTGTCCCACGAGGGCTGACTCCCATCACAATAGGATCGGCCGTCCGAGTAGCTGCTGCCAAATCTGCAATATATCCCATCAAAACCGGATGAATAAAGATCTCCTTATAGGCATTTTGCATCGCGATAATATCCTCTCCGGTACAGACCGGCATCAGCTCCTCCAATGGATTATCCGCCAGGAATCGGTTCATAATCGCTAACTCTTCCTCTTTATCCGGCGTCCCCATGCTAATCTGCATCAGAAAACGATCCAACTGTGCCTCCGGCAGCGGATAGGTTCCCGCCGTCTCTATCGGATTCTGGGTTGCAATCACGAAAAACGGCTTCTCCAATACATGCGTGACACCGTCAATCGTCACTTGCTTTTCCTCCATACATTCTAACAGGCTGGACTGTGTCCTCGGCGTAGCCCGGTTGATCTCATCCGCCAGCAGGATATGGCAGAATACCGGCCCCTCCCGGAACACAAATTCCCCTTCCTTTTGGTTAAAATAGTTTAACCCTGTAATGTCTGTCGGCAGCAAGTCCGGGGTAAACTGAATCCGGCTAAAGGCGCTGTCTACTGACTTTGCCAAAGACTTCGCCAGTACGGTCTTTCCGGTTCCCGGCACATCCTCCAACAGCACATGCCCCCCTGCAATCAGAGAAGTTAAGACCAAATCAATCACAGAGGTCTTTCCGATCATAACCTTTCCGATATTTTCCTTTATCTGGCTGATTTTTTTATTTCGTTCTTGTAATTCCATCTACATTTCCTCCTGAATCGCTAAATTCTCTTGTCTTACCTTACTCTAACCTTTATTATACTGGCAACAGGCCGTTTTTGCAATATCCGATAAAGGAGGAGTCACGGCCTCTCTGGACAAATACACCTTTATCTGTTATTCTGGCTTATAGATAGCTTATCAAATCGTTTTTCGTACTGCAAGGAGGCTTTTTTATGGCAGCGCAGCTACTTACCCATACCTTTGAACCGATTTTTGACGCTCACTCCCGTATTCTGGTTTTGGGAACGTTTCCCTCGGTCAAATCCAGAGAAAACAACTTTTACTATGGACATCCTCAGAACCGGTTTTGGCGGCTAATGGCCGCTCTGACAGAGGAACCGCTCCCGGCTGATATCCCTGCTAAAAAGGCGCTTTTGCTTCGGCATGGTATTGCTCTGTGGGACGTTTTGGCCTCCTGTGAAATTACCGGCTCAAGCGACAGCAGCATCCGCCGTCCCATCGCCAATGATATCAATTTGATTCTACGGCAGGCTCCCATCGAACGGATCTGCGCCAACGGGCAAAAAGCCTATGCGCTATACCAAAAGCATTGCCAGCCGCAGACAAAACGGGAGGCCGTAGGGCTGCCGTCTACCAGCCCTGCCAATGCCTCCTGGAGCCTGGAACGGCTTTTTGCCGCCTGGAAAATAGCATTTGACCAAGCAAAGTCTTAGTCAGTTTCCGCCGCAGAAGCTTCCGTGACACCAATACCGCCAAAAGCGCCTTTCATTTTTGGTGCAGCGAAAAAGATAGCGACTCCGGCTACTACCAAAAACAGGGAGATAAATTGCGACGTAGAAAAAACACCTACGGAACCACGTTCCAAATCGCCCCTGTAAAACTCCAGAATAAACCGTCCTATGCTGTAGCAGGTCAGATAGAGCCCCGCCACCTGCCCGGCCGGACGCCTTTTTCTGGCAAACCAGATCAGAAAAAAGAAATGTAAAAAATTAAGTGCGCTCGAGATTATCTGAGTTGGCACCAACGCCACCCCATTTGGCCCATACGACGAATCATGGAAGATAATATGGAACCAGCTATCTGTCTCTACCCCATAGCAGCAGCCGGCCATCAGACAGCCCAGCCGGCCAAAGCCTTGTGCTAACGCAATCGACGGCATAACCAGATCAAAGTACTGCCAAAAATTTACTTTTCTTTTTCGGGTATAAAGAAAACCAGCTAAAATCCCGAAAATAATTCCGCCATAGACCACAAATCCGTCCGCCACGTTTAGTACGATAGACGGATCGGCAATAATATCTGGGAAGATAGTGATATAATACAGCACCTTTGCTCCTAAGATACCTCCAATCAGACACCAAACCGCCAACGGAAAAATCAAATCAGCGTCTAAGCCCTTTTTCTTTGCGCGGTATTCTCCTACTAAAAATGCCGCAATTACTCCAATTCCTATCATTAGACCGTAGCTATATCCTATAAACGGCCCAATCCGAAACAATTCATTCTTCATCCTTTTGCTTCCTTTCCTATACAGATCATCCTTCTGCCATCTGATAAAAACCAGTGTAACACATTTCCTGTATATAGTCAAAAGTTGGTGTAACCATATAGTCAAAAAAGGCGCTTCTTTAGATGAAGGGCAGGGGGATTCTACATGCGAAAGGAGAGAACAGCTTTGGAAGATAAAAAAATTGTAGAACTGTACTTAAAACGGGAAGAGGATGCCATCCGGCAAACCTCTGAAAAATATGGCAAGCGGCTTCGCTCCCTTTCCTATGGCATCGTAGCAGACAGACAAACCGCCGAGGAATGCGAAAACGATACCTATTTAACCGCCTGGAATTCCATTCCGCCGCATGAGCCAAGGGATTATCTATATGCCTTTCTGGCACGGATTACCCGTCATATTTCCCTTAGCTGCTGCCGGAACCGAAGCCGTCTAAAGCGCAGCGCTCTCATCTGTGAGCTAAGTCTGGAATTAGAGGAGTGCATCCCTGCGCCGAACGATACGGAATGTCAAATCAACGATATGCTCTTTCAAAGCGCTGTCAACGGCTTCCTGGCTACGCTGACCGCAGAAAAGCGAAACGTATTTCTGCGCCGTTATTGGTATTTCGACTCGATTGCTGCCATTTCCCAACGCTTCACCCTTTCCGAAAGCAAGGTCAAAACCATGCTGTTCCGGACCCGAAACCAATTAAAACAATATCTGGAAAAGGAGGGCTATTTATTATGAAAGGAACCGAATTTTTAGAAAAACTGGAGCTTGTCGATCCTGCCTATATCGAAGCCGCTGACAATCTGCAAACCGAGGACGCTCTGCAAGACAACGCCGCAAAAAAGACAGTAGGCCGGAAAAAAATACTCCCGTTCTTCCATCTGCGCCAAATTGCTCCGATCACCCTTGCTGCCTGTGTCTGCCTTCTGCTTGCCTTTGCCGTGCCAAGGCTTCTCCCTAAGCAAGAGCCTGACCGCCCAAATAACGAGCAATACACAGATTCCAGCCTGCAGCATCAGCCGGATAACCAATATGCCGAAAACTCGGTTAAGCAGCCGCCAGAAAACGATTCCTCCGACCAGCCTGGCGAGAATCACCAGAATAGCCAAAGCCAGGATACGGAAAATATTCCAGACGAGGGCTGTCCATCTCCAGCCTGGGACTTCCACTATAATGAGGTTGCCATGGTTGCCGATTCTGCCAGGCAGTACATCCCTGGCTATTTTACGCAAGAGCTGCACGAATCAGATCGGATGTTGTTAGAACCTGGCAAGCAAATCGAATGGATGAGTTTTTCTGCCGTTGGCGGCTTTGACGGAGAGGGCAGGCTGTTGGAGGTTTCTCTTTCAACTACATCTACCCTTCCAGACACCACTATCCAAATCCTTATTTCCGATCAAGCGTTCTCCCCGCTCTCCTGCGGCCTACTTTCTAAAGAAGATGTGGTCTCCTCTTCCTGTAACGGAGTAGATTTCCTGCTCTATCAACACAGAACACAACAAGAGCCTGCCGCAGTCTTTCTATATGCAGAGGCCGAAATCAACGAGCTGTTCTATTCGTTTGAAATGGAAACAGCATCAGAGAATATCGAACAGGCACAGGCGGATTTTGAGGAAGCTCTCGAATGCTTTACCTTTTATCAAGCCGGAAAAGAAGAGTTTGCCTCTATTGCCCCTGACGAAATCCCGGAATGGTTTAACCGGACGCTGACTTATAAAGAAGCCTTAGAAGAAGCCGATTTCGGCACCTGCTTCCTTCCTTCTCTCCCGGACGGCTATCAGGAGGAAAGCATCCAACGCTACAAGGATCAGCACTATAATACCCTTTCCGGGCTTTGGACAAAGGGCTATGACAGCCTGTCATGGCTGGTTCGTTCTTACCGCCCGGAAGATGCTGCCAGACAAACTGCCGTTGCCGACACCAAAAACTACGATCTTTCGCTTTATCCAATCCCCCGCGCCGACTCCGTTCCAGATGATCTGCGGGAAATCGTAGACAACCCGATTTTTGATGCCAAGGAGCTTACTCTGGAAACCGTCTACGCCAGAGCTTACCAGATAGACGATGCCGGAGACAGTGCCGGATGGCGGATGGCATTCAGCGTCCGCTACGAAGATACTATCGTCGAAATCCATGCAAAGGGCGTAACGCCGGAGTGGATTTATGAACAATTAGAAGAGCTTCGGGACACTTTGTCCTAGTAAAACAGCGAAACAAAGAAACAAAAAGAACACCTCTGACTTTTATTTCAGACGGTGTTCTTTTTTAGATAGCATTCTTTTTTATTTTTCCATTTTTTACAGCTCTTCCCACCGTTTTTTCAGGAAGAAGGCAGATTCCTTAGGCTGTCTCTGGCGGGTAAACACTCCCTTTTTATTGCCGTTTACCCGGCCTGTCCCTTCCACGGTCTGGAAATCAGCAAAGTTCCAAATCTGTTCGCCCTTCACAAACTCATAGGAGTCAAAGACGCGGGAACACATTTCCAGCATTTCCACCTGATATTCCTGGCTCCACATCACACTTGGAAGCTTATGCTCAGACGGATAGGTGTCTGTGCCGTATTCGGTAAAGACCATCGGACGCTGCGGCGTCAGCGCACCCCAGGCATCCATTTCCTGGCGGAATTCCACCTCGGCTGCCGCGATCTCATAGCCGCCCTTGATATACCAGCCATAGTAGCGGTTCATCGTCAGGAAATCACAATACTGATGACAGCCCACATTTTCCGGCGAGCAGCTCTTTTCCATCGCAAACGTCCGCGGACGCTTCTGCGGATCCAACTCTCTGGCTGCCTCAAAAATCTCTCTAAAATAACGGCTGGCCGCCTCGGAAAAGGTCTCCGGCTCGTTAAACAGACTCCAGGCGATCACACACGCATGGTTTTTATCTCTTTGAATCAATTCTCTGACCGCTGCCAGATGGTTCTTTCTTAGGGGTTCGATTTCCGGCCCTTCAAAAAAGCTCGTAGGCTTGATTCCTGTGCCTGCTCCCATAAACATTGCCATACTACTAAAATGCAGGAAGCCGACTGCCGCCACCTCGTCAATCACCAAAAAGCCCTCTCGGTCAGCCATTTGATAAATTTCCTCGCTGTATGGATAATGCGAGGTACGGAACGAATTTGCCCCAATCCATTTCATCAGCTCAAAATCGCGCTTGATGACACCCGGTGCATAGCCGCGCCCTACGATATCGCTGTCCTCATGCTTGCCAAAGCCCTTTAAATATACCGGCTTTCCATTCAATAAAATATCAATACCTTTGATTTCTATCGTCCGAATCCCAATCTCTTCCTCATATTCATCTATTAGCTGACCATCCTGCTCCAGACGAATCACAAAACGGTACAAATACGCATCCCGCACATTCCACAAACGAACCGGGTTAATCGAAAGGACTCCCTCTGCTCCATTCGCCTCTGCCACCTGCTTTCCTGCCTCGTCATAAACAAGAACCTTCGTCTCTACCTTCTCGCTGCCACGGATTGCCACTTGATAGGAGACCCTTGCACCCTCTCCGTCCAACTCATGTACCACCGTAAAATCATCAATTGAGGTTTTCGGCAGAGCAAGAAGCCTTACCGGACGCTGCAAGCCGGCATAATTAAAAAAGTCAAAGCCAGGACGTATCATCTTCACCTTCCTGGCATCACTGCCCTCCGGCTGCGGAATCTCGATCACGGAGCCATTCGGCAGAGAGCTTTTTGATAACTCATTGTTCACCTTCACTACGATCCGGTTTTTCTCATTCCAGCGCACCCGCTCTGTCACATCAGCCAAAAACGGTACAAAGCCGCCCTCATGACTGGCCACCTCAGCTCCGTTGAAATAAACGACCGCACGGTGTGTTGCAGCAGCAAAACGCAACGCTACCTCCTTGTCCTTCCATTCCTCCGGTATCACTACCTCCGTTTCATACCAGATATCCCCGGCAAATTCCCGGTATTTTTTATCGGTATAAAAGTCGTTGAAGCTGGCTGGAACCGGAATCAAATCATCGCTTTCCAAGCCATCCTTCCAGCCCTTCGCCGCCCCTTCCTCTTCAAAATCAAATTTGACCTTCCACATACCATCCAGGCTTACTACCCGGCGGGTAGCTGTCATTTTAGGATACAGCATAGATTCCATATAGATTACCTCCTGATGTTAGATTTTGTAATACTTGTTTTTTAGCTTCCCTTTAGGAAGCTTCGTTTTGTAAAGTTTCGTTTTGCAACATTTTCTTTTGCAATGCTTTCTTTTGTAATAATTCGTTTCCTTTTAATCTAATAAACTTAGTATAACGTCTTAAAAACAAAAATAAAAGGATAAAAATTGCTGAATACCTTGCAAAAATTGCTGTTGATAAGGAATCGAGATACTTTCAAATTTTTCTGATTTTTTACAGCAACTTTGTCTTGACAACTTCGCCCAACCGTCCTATACTAAGGCAAAGCTTTTTAAAAACAGCCCTAAACACAATTTTAAAGGCTTTTAGAAGAAAAAATGAGGGATTAATATGAGATATGTAGCTGTCTTTTTTCTGCTCTGCTGCCGCAGAGACGACGATTAGCAGCACATGTAACTGCTTTTAAAAACAGGCAAACCTTTTGCTGTTTGGCAGGTACATGTGCTTATTCGTCGTGTACCTGCGGAAGAAAGCAAACAGTTTCTTTTTATCCCTACCAAAAACCGCAGGAACTTTGTCCATGACAAAGCATTTCCTGCGGTTTTTTATGCACAGAGCCGCGTAAGGAAATTTGCAAAAACAGAAAAACTTTCAGAAAGGATGATAAAGTATGAACAAACCAATTACCAACCCTGGACAACTGGCGTCCCTCGCGGGTTCCCCAGAGCCTGTCACCATCTGCGGGCGAGTTTATAAAATCCGCCGGATGAGCGGCTTTGCGTTTCTCCTTCTTCAGCTCTCCAGGCCGGATTCCTCTGGCTCCGGGCTGCTGCAATGCACCTGGCTTCCCGAACTGGCAGGCGATTTAAGCGAGCTTCCTGCCGAACAGTCCTGTATTGCCCTAACCGGACAGGTGGTGTCTGAGCCGCGTTCCCACTCCGGCTATGAGGTCCGGGCAGTAAGCGTTCGGGTATTATCCACACCGATAGAGGATTTGCCGGTCGTTATCAACAACAAAGCTCTGGATATGAACCTGGAAACCTTACTGGATTACCGCCCGATCACGCTCCGAAATGAAAAGGAACGCGCCTTGTTCCGTATCCAGGAAGGAATCTGCCAGGCAGTACGAGCTTTTCTGTCTGCGGAGGATTTTACCGAAATCCATTCTCCCAAACTGGTGTCCGAGGGTGCAGAGGGCGGCTCTAACATTTTCCGCCTGGACTATTTTGGCAAGGAGGCCTATCTGGCGCAAAGCCCGCAGTTTTACAAGCAGACTATGGTCGGCGTTTATGGCCGTGTCTATGAAATCGCCCCTGTTTACCGGGCAGAACATCACGACACCTCGAGACATCTAAATGAATATATTGGAATTGATTTGGAAATGGGGTATATTGAACAGTTCCAGGAAATTATGGAGCTGGAAACTCAGATGCTGACGGCAGTTTTCCGGCATCTGAACGAACATCAGGCCGGAGAGCTTGCGCTGTGGAAGGCCGTGCTGCCGGTTATTCCGGAGGATGGAATTCCTTGTATGACCTTTGCGAAGGTAAAAGAAACCGTAAGGCGGCTCCGTTCTGCCAATCCGATCCAAGCAGAGAATATACCAAATTCCCATCCTGCGCCGGAATCAGAACCCACACTGGATCCAAATTCTAATTCGAGCCTGGATTTAGAGCCGGAAGAGGAACGGCTGATTTGCCAATGGATAAAGCAGCAAACAGGAAGCGATTTTGTTTTTGTCACACATTATCCATCTGCCAAACGCCCTTTTTATGCAATGGATGATCCAGAAAACCCAGAGGTGACGTTAAGCTTTGACCTGCTGTTCCGAGGTCTGGAAATCACAACCGGAGGACAGCGTATCCATTCCTATCCAGAGCAGACAGCCAAAATGCGGCAGCGTGGCATGAATCCGGAGGATTTCGCCTCCTACCTGATGATTCATCGCTATGGGATGCCGCCGCATGGAGGACTTGGCATCGGACTGGAACGATTGACTGCCTGCCTGCTGGGACTTTCAAATGTCCGGCAAACCTCCCTGTTTCCACGAGACATTCATCGGATCAGCCCGTAGCCTCAAGTATCCGTCCCGTTTCCTTCTGGAAGCTTGAGCGGGTGAAGTGCAGGACCGTCCAATACACTTCCATATTCTCCTATTTGGGAAGAGTCTCCTATTTGGGAAGAGTCTCCCATTTGGGAGGAGATTCCCATTTCCTGGGCAGTTCCTATTTCCCGGAAGCCCCCCGAAAAGCGGGAGCCATGGCACGGACAGTCCCAGCTATTTTCCGCCTCGTTCCATACCAGACGGCAGCCTAAATGCGTGCAGCGTGGCGGGCCGACGGCACTTTTTGCCAGACCTGCCGTTACCTGCAGCCCCTCCTCCAACATCTGCTTTGCCGAAGCAGAAAGTAGGAAACGGGACGGTGCGAACACCTCCTGCTCCTCTCTGCGGAAGGTTGGAACATGTTTTTCTATGATCTGCTCTGTAATCATGACGGCAGCGATCATCGCATGTGTCATTCCCCACTTTTTAAAGCCTGTCGCCACATACCAATTCGGCCTGGATGGAGCATAAACACCAATATAAGGAATCTCAT
The DNA here is from genome assembly GCA_949155905.1 of uncultured Lachnospiraceae bacterium. Classification (GTDB taxonomy): domain Bacteria; phylum Bacillota; class Clostridia; order Lachnospirales; family Lachnospiraceae; genus MGBC131033. The sequence goes on along the minus strand of CASCWU010000043.1, from coordinate 1,478 downwards.
CCAGGCTAACCGTATCCTGCGCAGAATAACGGCAGATTTCCTGATAGTCCGGATCAAACTGACGTGCCAACTGCTCTAGCCTTTGATAAGGGTTTTCCTCTTTCTCCAGCTTTTCTCCTGTCCGGTGTCCCATTCCGCCAAGCAGCAAATATTCCCCGCAGGGACGGATCGAAAGCCCCATTCCGTCTACCGGATAATACAAATCCGAAAACTGCGGCCGATGTCTGCTTTTGACCGCCAGTACATAAGAACGCTCTTGGTGCAAACGCAAAAAATAGTAACCGGGACGGTACAAAAACGGATAATGACAGGCGAATACTATCTGCTCCGCTTCTATACTACCAGAGGCCAACGTCACCCGATGGACATCTGCCTCCTCCACCTGGCTGTGTTCATAGATAGCTAAGCTTCCCAAACGGTCATGCCTTTCCAGAGGATCATGCCCTTCCAGAAGGTCATGTCCGTTTAGAAGGTTACTCCCTTTTAAAAGGGCACAGATAAGTTTCAGCGGATGGAATGCTGCCTGCCCCAAAAAACGGACGGCCATCGTCTGCGCCAAGCCACCATCCACTTCTTGTTTCTCCTGTCTTTGTTGTCCCTGTCTCTGTTCCTCTCCTATCAAAAGCTGTCCACCTGGAATCTCTTCTCCTTCCACGAAATCCGCCCGAATTCCTGCATGAACGGCTCCTTTCCACTCCTGTTCCAACTGCTCCCGTTCCTCTTTGGAAGCGTTTACCGCATATAAATAGGAATCGCACTCCTGCCAGTCGCAGTCGATTCCCCATTCCTCTACCAGCCTCCGGTAACATGCAATCGCCTTTTCGTTGGCAGAGGCATAAAAATGAAGCCGCTCTGTATCAAGCTGTTCCTGATATTTCCCATAAAACAATCCGTGCTGGCTGGTAATCTTAGCTGTCGTGCGCCCCGTCTGCCCGCTGCAAAGCCTGTCCGCTTCCAGTAAAATCACGTTTTTCCCAGCTTCTCTTAAAAAAAAGGCGGTTAAAATTCCGGTCAAACCGCCCCCGATTACCACGACCTCTGTTTTCCCTTCTCCGCTCCAGGAAGGATACGACGGCAGGGTCACTTCTTTTTCCCAGATTGATTTTAGCGACTGTTTTTTCGGATTCTCTTTGCTTTCCACGTCCATTCTGTCCTACCTTTCCCAACATATCCTATATCCTAACAATAAATGGATAGGTTATGAAGGTAGTATGTTCCGAATAGGACGATTTTATAAAACTGATTTTTCTCCTTTTATTTCGGATACTCCTCGTTTTCTACTATCCGTTCGCCTATCCGCTTACCAATACGGGACACCAAATAAGCATCCTTACAATATCCTGGGCGGAAAAACTCATTTCCATTAACTTCTCTCTATATCTGCTCTGCCTTTATTGCCACCTTGCACCTTTTCCACTCACAGGCAGCCAAACCGCCGGGAATCCACATCGCCGGTGTCCCAGGTGCAGGACAGGGAT
>CASCWU010000042.1 GCA_949155905.1 uncultured Lachnospiraceae bacterium | reverse complement strand
AGAAGAAATTTCCGCGGAAACCGGAATCGGCATGGAAGATATCGTCCTGGCTTTAGAGGCCTGTACGGAGGTGGAATCTCTCTCAAAGCCGGTTTATCAAAAGGATGGCAGTGAAATTACGTTAGAGGACAAGCTGCCGGATCAGACTGACGCGACGGAGCAGCTGTTGAATCATATGCTGATGGAGCAGCTTTTGGCCGAACTGACCGAACAGGAACGGAGTCTGATCGAAATGCGTTATTTTGAAAATAAAACACAAACGGAGGTAGCAAAGAAGCTTGGGGTCAGCCAGGTACAGGTCAGCCGTCTGGAGAAAAAAATTCTTTTGAAAATGCGGGAAAAGGTATAAGCGGGCGTTCTTTTACAGATACTAGCATCAAGGTAAGGAAGGTGATGCAAGTATGCTGGAACAGGAACAGGGCATATGCGAGGCAGCAGGAATCGTGCCGAACAGGAAAAAAAAGAAGCTTTCGCCGCATCAAAGACTGGCAGCCGTGATGTTTCTTCTGGCAGGCATTTTGTGTCTGGCAGGGGCAGGGATTTATTTTTACGGACGTACACAGGCAAAAACCGTCCAGGAATATGACGGTGTGCTGGTGTGGGAGCTGCCGGATAGTATAAGTAGGAAAGCAGTCGCCTGGCCGACTGGCAAAGTAACACGATGTCTGGAGGAAGGCCTATGACGACAGGAACCGTTTATCTGAAGGCAGAACAACATACCGAGGTGACGAATCCCAAGGTGCTGCTCCAGGACGTATTAAAGGTATACAGCAGCGATTCCAACCTGGAAAAAAAGATTTCCGAGCTGCTTCTTTTTCAGAGCAAGGCCAAGCGGGATACCGATTATATGTTTTCCATCCTGAAGGTGATCGAGCTGATCGGCAAGGAATTTCCTCAGGTATCCGTACAGAACGAGGGAGAAACGGATTTTATTGTCACTGTGCGGAAAACGCCGGAGCAGGCGGTTTGGAAGGATTATCTCAAGGTTGGAGCGGTTTCGCTGATTTGCTTTTTCGGAGCGGCCTTTTCGATTATGACATTTAACGAGGACGCAAGTGTAAGGGATGTGTTCGGCTATGTCTGCAAGCTGGTAATGGGAACGGAGGAGGGAGGCCGGACGGTTTTGGATTTGTCGTATTGTATCGGCCTGCCGCTTGGTATTATCGTATTTTATAATCATTTTGCAGGGCTTCGTGTTCAGCGTGATCCAACTCCGATCCAGACGCAGATGCGTCTTTATGAGGAGGACGTCAACAAAACGCTGATTCAAAACGCAAGCAGGGAGGGAAAGACGATTGATACTGATTAAATACCTGCTGCTCGTCCTCGTTGGCTTGGCTGGAGCTGGATTTGTAGCGGGCGGCACCTTTGCCTTTATTACGATGTTAGGCATTGTCCCCCGGCTTGCCGGACGTACCGGCACAGGAAAATACATTCTCTGGTATGAAAACCTGATTATCGTAGGCGGCGGACTGGGGAATTTTTTCTCCATCCGGGCGATCCTCTTTTCCGGGAACAATGCGATGTTTGGCAGCGAAATCGCGTTGGCGGTATTTGGAGTATTTTCCGGTATGTTTGTCGGCTGTTTGGCTATGGCGCTGGCCGAGGTGCTGCAGGTAATTCCGGTTTTTGCCAAACGGATTCGTCTGCGAACCGGAAAGCCTACCGGGAAACCAAAGGGGATGTCTCCGGGCATTCCGGTCATCGTGCTTTCGATTGCATTGGGAAAAATGGCAGGAAGCTTGTTTCAGATGTTTTTGGGTTGGTAAGGGCCAACGATTACAAGGAGGTCAATATGGCAAAGGAAAATCAAAAGGCGGGAATCGACAAGCTCAAACAGGTAGTAGAGGAAACCGATCCGAAAAAAAGGGAAAAGGAGTACAACCAGTATGTCAAAGAGGTGACGCCGACGGCCAATGTCTGGCTGAATATGGCGAAGGCCTTTTTGGTCGGAGGGATAATCTGTACAATAGGACAGGGGCTTTTAGCCTGGTTTGGCAGTATGGGTATGAGCAAGGAGGAGGCAGGCTTTTATGAAATCGTCTGTCTGATTTTGCTTTCGGTTATCCTGACCGGGCTAGGCTGGTATGGTACTATCGCCAAATTCGGCGGCGCTGGCGCGGTCGTACCGATTACCGGCTTTGCGAATTCGGTTTCCTCTCCGGCGATTGAATATCAGAAGGAAGGGCAGGTCTTTGGAATTGGTTGTAAAATATTTACCATAGCAGGCCCGGTAATTTTATACGGAGTATTTGCAAGCTGGCTCTTAGGGCTGGGATATTGGGCTGGGAAATGCTTTGGCTTTTGGTAAATCAAATAGTTCAGCATAAGCGGTATGGGAGTAACCTGTACCGCTTTTTACATAGCCAAAAGCGAAACGGTTCAGAAAGAACTGTTGAATAGGATGCTTCTTTGAAATACTGCAGGATAGGCTTTCATCCGAAATCCGTTGCCGCAATGCTGGAAAATATCGTGTATTTGGCGGATTTTCTATTGAGTAAGGAATATGGAAGGTGAGAGAGGATATGATAAGAATGCTGCGCACTCTGGGTAAAAAGGGGAAAACAATACTTGCGCATTCCAGAAAAACATGCTACTCTTTGAACTAGGAAGGAAAAAGAAGGGAAGCAAGATGATATTTAAAAGAAAGATATATGAAAAGCTGGAAAAGGGATGCGAGAGGAACAAAGGTCCTATCAGAACCTATTTAAAATGCTATATGGGAGATACAGGTCTTTTGGTCAGCCATGCCTTTACAGAGGCAGAGATTGAAACAGAGGATTTATACCGACAGTTGATTTTGGGGCGATTGTCTGTCAATGAAGGAATGATTTTTGAAAATGCAGTGATGCAGGCATTGGTGTGTAATGGATATAATCCGTTTTTCTATACACATTATCATACAGAAAAGCATCGAAATGATATCAAAATTGATTTCCTGATCTCCAATAAAAGTAAAACCCGATATAAGATATATCCTATCGAGGTAAAATCTTCCGAAAAATTACCGGCAGAAGGAGGATATCAAGTATATTCCTGCTTATATGACGATGTGTCTTTAAAAGACTTAGACCATGCTACAGGACAAGGAGCGTATGCCATATGGAATCTCAAATTTTTTCTCTGACCGACCGGATTTCTTATTGGAAGGCAACCGAGAACCCTCTTTCTGCCGATATCGGCATCCTGAAGGGGGCAAGGAATACCTGGCTGTTTGACGTCGGGAGCAGTGAGGAGGCGGCTGTCTTTTTGCAGAGCCTTCCAGGAGAGAAAATCCTGGTGCTGTCACATTTCCATCCGGATCATATCACGAATTGGAGCCGAATTCCTCATAGAGAGCTATACCAGGGAGCCAATACCTATGGGTATACAAAAAGCGGAACGATAATAGACAAGGAACAGACGATAGAAGATGGATTATCGTTTCACCTCGTGCCGCTGCCGTCGAGTCATGCCAAGGGCTCGCTGCTCTTAGAGGTAGAGGATTATGTCTTTTTGGGAGATGCGACTTACTGCACAAGAAAAAAGCTATCGGCGGTATCTATGGAGCAGCCGTTTCTGCCAGTCTACAACGCGCAGCTTTTAAAAGAGGAAATCGAGGTCTTGAAAAAGCTTCGTGCAAGGTATGTCCTGCTAAGCCATGATGAAGCCTTTTGTCATGAAAGGAAAGAGGTCGTAGAGGAATTAGAGCAAATCTATTCCAGACGGAGGAAGGATACTCCTTATATTGTAGTAGAAGAGGAAGGATAAGAAGGAGAAAAGGGAATTTTATTTATGAAGCAAAAGAAAAAGAGCGGAAAACGGATGGCGGCAATAGCGGCAGGGCTGATGCTGGCAGCAGCGGTGATTTTGCTGTTGGTTGGCAGAGACAGGGGTCAGCATCAGCAGGAAGAAACCATTATGATAGAAGGAACCGACAAGGCCCGTTATGCGCCAGGAGAAGAGGTTCTGGTGTCGCTGACAGTCTGCAACGAAAGCAAAAAACGTGCGGAAAACCTGCGGCTGGAGCTTGTTGCTTCTTTTTTGGGAGAGGAGATTGACAGTATTTCCCAGAGCGTATCGTTGGAAGCAGAGGAACAGAAGTCTCTTTCCGTATCCTGGCAGCCGCCGAAAGAGGATTACCGGGGATATTTGCTGGAGGTACGGTTGTCGGATCAAACGGGACAGAGGTTGGCCAGCGAGACGATAGGGGTAGATGTTTCTTCCAACTGGGTGAAGTTTCCTCGTTATGGTTATGTCTGCCAGTATGGGGAGGACGAGGCAGCAGAAGAAAAAATTGCCCGGATGAACCGTTACCATATCAATGCCGTGGAATATTATGACTGGCACGCTCTGCACCATGAGCCGCTGCCGCCTACTGCTACGAAGGAGGATCCAGGCGTATGGGAGGATTGGTCGGGACGGAGGATTTTTGGTGAAACGATACAGCGTTATTTGAAAGCAGCGCAGAAAAAAAATATGGTCAATATGGCCTATAACATGATTTATGCCGGAACAGACAGCTTTGTGGAAACGGTAGATGGGAAGCCAGGGAGGGGTTCCCAGTGGCAGATCTTTTTTGCCCCGGACAACGAACGGGGAGAAGGAGCCTTTTCTTTTTCTATGGGACAATCCCCTTCCGGAAACGGGAATCTATATTTTATGAATCCGTTAAATCCTGATTGGCAGAATTATATTTTTACAAAGCAAAAGCAGGTTTTTGAAGTATTGGAATTTGATGGCTGGCATGGGGATACCGTGGGGGATTGGGGCAGAATGACGGATGCGTCGGGGAATCCGTTAGGCATGGATGAGGAGGGAAATCCTATCTATGAGGTCAAGGAAACCTACCGGCAGTTTTTAAACGAAGCAAAAAAAGCGCTGGGGGATTATTATCTTTCCTTTAACCCGGTGGGCGCGCAGGGAATCGAACAGGCCAATACCAGTATGGTGGATGTATTATATACCGAATTTTGGCCATGGGATACGGATCGGGACGGCGTGCCTTATGTAACGTATGCTTCTTTAGCAGCAGAGGTAGAACGTGCCAGAGAGGAAAGTAAGCCCTATTCCTTTGACAGCAAGGGAAAATCTCTGGTAGTCAAGGCATATATCAATTATAATAGTACCAAATCCACCATGAATCTGCCAGGAGTGCTGTTGTGTGACAGCGCAGTCTATGCAGCAGGAGGTTCCAGACTGGAGTTAGGAAATGGAAATCATATGCTGCATGTAGAATATTACCCGGACGATACGATTCCGATGGGAGAGGAACTAGAGCAGCAAATGGAGAAGCTGGCAGATTTTACAGTAGCGTATGAAAATCTGCTGCGGGACGGACAAGAACCGGTAGCCCGTACCGTGAAAATAGAGGAACAGCCTGTCAGTCCGGACGGACAATACGATACTATTTGGGCTTATACGAAAGCGGACGAGACTTATGAGATACTTCATTTGATCAATTTATTGGGAACGGACAGTGCCTGGCGGGATGAAGTCGGAGAAAAACCAGCGCCTGCTAGCGTAAGCAATCTGACTGTCGCCTATTATACCGAACGGGAGGTGACACAAGTCAGGCTGGCTTCGTTTTCTATAGAGGGCGGAACAAGTCAGGAGCTGGAGTTTGAGGTTGGCGAGGATGAAGCAGGACGTTACGTAAGCTTTTCGGTGCCGGAGCTGACCTATTGGGATCTGATTTATATGCAGTAAGGAGTTTGGGGGTGCAGAACCGAGAGAACGGGAGTGTAGAACAGGGAGTGCAGGAGAAGCAAAGAAGCCGGAGGATAAAAAAATATAAAAAGAACAGTTACACTAGGAAAGGATGAAAAAATGACAATAGCAGAGGAACGTTATTCTTTAAATGGGAGAGAAATTGTGCTTCGTAGCGCAAGATTAGACGAGGCGCAAATGCTTCTGGAGTATTTAAAAACAGTGACAGGAGAAACCAGGTTTTTAATGGCAGAATCCAATGAAATCACGTATACACAGGAAGAAGAGGAGCAGTTTATCAAAAAACATAATGAAGCGAAGGACGAACTTTTGATTGTCGCGTTTGTAGATGGAGACTATGCGGGAAACTGTTCTTTTACAGGGGAAGAAGGAAGCAGACGGGCAAGGCATCGTGCCGGCATCGGTATTGCGCTATTTCAGAAATATACCGGCTTTGGATTAGGGCGATTGATGTTAAAGAGACTTTTGCAGGAAATCCAAGCACAAGGATTTGAGCAGGCAGAGCTGACCGTGGTAGACGGCAACGAAAGAGCCTATCATCTGTATGAAAGCCTGGGGTTTCGTGAATGCGGCAGGATTCCGAATGCCAATAAATACGACGACGGAACCTACGCAGATGATATTTTTATGGTACTGCCGTTTTGATTTGGTACTGCCGCTTTGATTTAGTACTGCTTTGATTCGGTACTGCTTTGATTCGGCTTGCAGATACCAAAAGATTCTGAATTGTTTTCTCTGGTCGGGACAGGTCGTTTGGCAAATAGAAAAAGAAGTTATGAAAGAGTGTATAGAAATTCCACTATATACTCTTTTTTGTTTATCTATTTTTTGTGAAGAAAAAGAAACAAAACAAAGCTTACAAAAGGAATATTACGTTGTTTACTTGAGAAATTACATAAACGATATGGCAGTAATACAGAATACTGTTGGTTAATTTATAAAATAAATACAAAATAAAAAATGAAAAAATAGAAAAAAATCACAAATAAATACTTGACATAGGATGAAAAAGCGAGTACAATCAAAGCGTAACAAATGAACGAAAATAAAAAAAGTTACGTAAATTATTATGCTCGAATATAGAGAAAATTTACGTAACAAAGCTAAACATCAAAGAGGAGGAATCACGTATGAAACGAAGTACAGGAAAATGGTTGGCCTTACTCATGGCAGCCGTCATGTTGTTTTCTCTGGCAGCCTGTAGTGGAGGGGAAAAGGAAGCAAAGGACAAGGAGCCTGCCAGTACAGGTGGGGATGAGGCAAAGGGGAACGAAGACCAAACACCGGCTCCGGCAGGAGATTCCGGTCTGACCTATGACGGAGATGAAGTGACGATTACCTACTGGCATACTCACGGGGATGCAGAAGAGGAAGTATTGAAGGAGCAAATCGTGCCAGAGTTTGAGAAACAATTTCCAAACATTCATGTCAAGCTGGTACGTATGCCGTACGATGGCTTAAAGCAGCAGATTATCCAGGGCGTTTCCAGCGGTACAGCGCCGGATCTGATGCGGATGGATATTATCTGGATTTCGGAATTTGCCAAAATGGGTGCATTGGTTCCGGTAGATGAGTTACCAGGTTTTGCCGATTTGAAGGATAAATTCTTTGAGGGGCCGTTAAGCACAAACTATTACGACGGAAAGTATTATGGCGTACCGTTAAATACGAACTGTCTGGGCGGCTGCTGGAGTAAGACCTTAATGGAACAGCTAGAAATTACCGAGCTGCCGACGACTTATGACGAGGTATTGGCCTTAAAGGATAAGCTAAAAGACGGACAATATCTGTTCTCCGCAGAGGGTGCGAATACCTGGGCATTGGCTCCGCTGTTTTATTCCCTGGGCGGGCATTATACCAACGAAGATTTTACCAAGGCAACCGGCTATATGAACAGCGATGTGAGCGTCAAGGCGCTAGAGACGATTGTTCAGTGGTATGACGAAGGAATTTTAGGGCCTGCTACGATGGGCGGGAAGCCAGACGTATCGAACGGCCTGTTCCGCGGGAACTACCTGTTCAGCTATCAGGGGCCGTGGTTCTATACCAATAACAAAGAAGAGGATATCGCCAAGGTGCAATCCGGAATGCTTCCGGCAGGAGACGGCGGTTCTGTAACGGTAGTAGGCGGCGAGGATCTTTGTATGTTCAACAGCGGAAAGAATCAGGAAGCAGCCTGGGTATTTGCCCGTTTCCTGCTAGGAGAATATGCACAGAAGGCACAGGCTCTGGGCGGCGGCCGTCTGATTCCGACCATTAAGGAATATGCAAATTCTGATGAGGTAATGGCAGTAGAGAACATGGACGTATACGTAAAACAGTTGGAAACTGCCATATCAAGAACTCCGCATCCGAACTGGGAAAAGATGTCCGATAAGCTGAACAAGCTGTTTGAGAGCTGCCTGCGTCATGAAGCAGAGCCTAAGGCCGGTCTGGATAAGCTGGCCGGAGAAGTGGATGCTTTGCTGGCAGAATAACAAAAGTACAGAAGGAAAGCCGGATGGAACAGACACACAAAAATGAGAGGTTATGACGTGTGACGATGTATGACGGCGCGCAGGCTTGCGTGAAGAATCAGGCAACAGAGCCGTGTGCGCCGTCCTCCGGCAAAGGAGGGAGGTTGCCTGTGAAAAAAGATTCGTTGGCGGTACGGTTCCGGAAGGGTTTGCGCCAATGGCTGGCGGTACTGCCGTTTCTTTCTGTGGGCTTGGTACTGTTTGTTGTGTTTGTCCTTTACCCACAGCTAAAAAATATTTATATTGCCTTTTCGGAGTATAGTATTATGCCAGGCTCGGAAAATCCGTTTGTCGGCTTTGAAAATTTCAAGCGGGCCTTTATCGGAATCAAAGAGCATGGATCGGATGCGTATTATTTTTGGATTGCCTTTCGGAATAATCTGCTGGCCGTCCTGGTGACAGTGCCGGGGCAGATGGTATTAGGACTGCTGGTGGCGGTCATGATACATAATCTGAAATTCGGTAAGAATATTTACAAAATTATTTTCTATATTGCAGTTATTTGTGACTGGGTCGTGGTGGCAAATATATTTGACTACATTTTCCAGCCGGATAACGGCAGCCTGGTCAACTTTGTTCTGATGAAGCTGCATATTTTAAAGGAACCGTTAGCGTGGTTAAAGGAGACCTGGACAGGAAACTGGGTAATCTGGATTTTCAGTATCTGGAAGGGCTTTGGCTGGGTTATGATCATCTATACGGCGGCTCTGCAGGGGATTTCCAAGGATATGTATGAGGCAGCGACCATTGACGGAGCCTCGTCAGTGGAAAAGTTTTTCTACATTACGCTTCCAAGTGTGCGTGGAACGACCTTCTATCTGTTGATCAACTTAATCAACGGGGCAATGAACATTTTTATTCAGGTGTTCCTGCTGACCAAGGGCGATCCGGTCGGAACAACGGACGTTATGATGAATTATATTTATACCAGAGCATTCAGCTATTTTGAATTTGGTTATGCGGCTGCCTGCGGCCTGATGATGGGTATTTTTGTATTTACTACCGCGATGTGCCTCAAGCGCTTCCTGCGCTACGGGCAGGATACGTGAAAGGAGGGGCGGCATTATGAAAAAGAGCAGAGCGGCTGCCCAGATCGTGATTCATGTTATTTTAATTTTTCTGGCTGTGATCTGCCTGACACCGTTTTTATCCATGATATCTTCTTCTTTTATGGATATCAGGGGCGTTTTGCCGGACGTACCAGTCATTTTCCCGAAATTTCCATTGTTCGTGGAAAACTATGCAAAGGTCTGGACAGCAAACAATTTTTCCCGCTATTTTTTAAACACCCTGGTGATTTCGGTAGGCGGACTGGTGGTCAACGTCATGATTTCGGTTTCGATGGCCTACAGCTTTGCCCGGTTTAAATTTCCGGGACGAGAAGCCATTTTTAATGTATTTTTATTGACGATGATGGTTCCGGCGCAATTAGCCTTGATTTCCCAATACACCGTGCTAAACGGACTCAAGCTGATTGACAATTATGCAGGAGTGCTGCTGCTTTGGGGCGGCACCTGTGTGGCAGGCAATACCTTTTTCTACCGGGGCTTTTTTGAAAGCGTCCCTAAGGAGTTAGAGGAGTCGATGTTTTTGGACGGCGCGTCTCGTTTCCAGGTTCTGACACACTGTATCATTCCGCTTTGCAAGCCAGCGATTGGAACCTCGGCGATTTTCGCCTTCAACGGCTACTGGGGCGACCTGTTTAACATTTTGACCTTTATCAAAACAGAGGAAAAACGGACACTTTCCGTAGCCCTGCAGCTCTTCCGCGGGCAGCACACGACCGAATACGGCCTGATGTTCGCCGCCTCGGTCATCGTCATCATCCCGGTTATCGTCATTTTCATCATCTTCCAGAAGCAATTTATGCGCCAGGGACTGATGGAAGGTGCGGTGAAGGGATAAAAAAGCGGAACTCAAGTGAAGAAGCGGAACTCAAAACAGCTTCGTAACAAAAGCGCCCCTGGGAGAAATTTCCGACGCGCCCGAAGGGCGTGATTCTATTGCGGCGAAAATTTTCTCCCCTCGTTAGGGGCGCTGAAGTGAAGAAGCGGAACTTAAAATAGGAGGATAATGAAATGGGAATTCGAGTAACAGTATGGAATGAATATTTGCATGAGCTGCAGTTTCCAGAGGTAGCAGAGGTTTACCCGGAGGGCATACACGGCTGTATTGCCGGGTTTTTAAAGGAAGCCGGAATGGAAGTAAAAACCGCTACCCTAGAGCAGCCAGAGCATGGTTTAACCGAAGAGGTATTAGACAATACCGATGTGCTGATTTGGTGGGGACACATGGCGCATGAGCGGGTACAGGATGAGATTGTAGAACGGGTACACCGAAGAATACAGGCAGGGATGGGACTGATTGTCCTTCATTCCGGCCATGCCTCTAAGATTTTCCAGAAAATCTGCGGCACTAACTCCGGTATGCTCAAATGGCGGGAGGACGGAGAAAAGGAAATTCTCTGGGTGATCGACCCAAGCCATCCAATCGCAGCAGGCTTAGAGGAAAAGATCATCATTCCGCACGAGGAAATGTACGGCGAGCATTTCAATATCCCGCAGCCGGACGAGCTGGTCTTTATCAGTTGGTTTGAAGGCGGCGAGGTATTCCGCAGCGGCTGCTGCTATCACCGCGGAAAAGGAAAGATCTTCTACTTCCGTCCAGGTCACGAGGTATTTCCAATCTATCATCAAAAGGAAATCCAGCAGGTCATTACCAACGCAGTCCGCTGGGCAGCACCAATAGCTTTCCCGAACACCACCTACGGGAACCCGGCACCCGTCGTAGAATTCCAAAGCGATTCCATCGGCATCACCGGAAACCCAGGCCTGCACCAGCCAAAATAAAAGCGGAACTCAAAACAGCTTCGTAACGGAGGCACCCCCGGGAGGAAATACTGGCGCGCTTGCTTTGCGACAGGATTTCTCTCCCCTAGGTGGGGGGTGCTGAAGTGGAGAAGCGGAACTCAAAACAGCTTCGTAACGGAGGCACCCCCGGGAAGAAATACTGGCGCGCTTGCTTTGCGACAGGATTTCTCTCCCCTAGGTGGGGGGTGCTGAAGTGGAGAAGCGGAACTATAATAGGAGAAGAAAAATGGAAAATAACGTAATTCGAGTTGGTTCCGTCGGAGTCGGCGGAATCTGGACAGGAGTCCACGAACCAGGAATTCGGAAAAGCCCAGACTTACAGCTTGTAGCAATCTGTGACATTGACGAAGAAAAGCTGCAGGCGATGGGAGAAAAATACGGGATTGACGAGGCACATCGCTTTGTCGATTATCATGATCTGATTCGTTGCCCAGAGGTAGACGCCGTAGACATTTGTACTTCGAATGACGCACATTTTGAAATTGCGATGGAAGCGGTAAAGGCCGGAAAGTCTTATACTATCGAAAAACCGATTACCTTAACCGCAGACGAGGCCGACCAACTGGCAGAAGCGACAAAAGCCGCCGGAGTAGCCAATATGGTTTGCTTTTCCTACCGCTTTAAGGCGGCTGCCCGATATGCCAAGGCGTTGATAGAGGCAGGGAAAATCGGCAGAGTATACCATGTGGATATGCAGTATTTCCAGGCATGGGGGCTGCCAAAGGCAGAATGTCCTCTGGCCTGGCGTTTTATCAAGGAACGCACCGGATCGGGCGCTTTGGGAGATTTGGGCTGCCATGCCCTGGACTTGGTACGCTTTGTCACCGGTAAGGAATATACTCGCGTGGTAGGACATACCGGAACCTATGTAACAGAACGGCAAAGGTTAGACGGAAGCGGAATGGGGCCGGTAGATGTAGATGATTTCTGCAATTATATGGCAGATATGGAGGACGGGATTTCTGCCAGCTTCCAGATTACCCGGTTTGCCTATGGCCGGGGGAATTATCAGCGGATGGAAATTTACGGAAGCGAAGGAGCCATCGTGTATTCTCTGGACGCCGGGCCGGGACTCGAGGATGAAATCGAGGTCTGCTCCGGGGATATTCAGGGAGATGCCCATATTTTTGTCAAGCTTCCGATTCCAGAGCAGTACAAAAGCGATCAGATGCAGTCTTTTGCGGATCTGGTTCATGGAAAAGGGGATGGAAAGGCAGCAGGGATTGAAGATGGCCGGAGCAATCAGCATGTAGTAGATGCTATTTTGGAATCCGCCGAAAAGGGAACATGGATTTCATTCTGAAAATCTTTATTGACAGAGAAAGGAAGAAAAGCGTATAATAAAACCTGTCTGCCCGTCATGGGCCTATGGCGATAACAAAAAGGCAGAAAGGTGTAATGGATATGGCGAAAAAAGCGACGATTCGGGATGTGGCAAAAGAGGCAGAGGTGTCAGTAGCCACAGTTTCACGGGTATTAAACGGACAGAGTGGATTTTCCGCAGAGACACAGCAGCGAGTATGGCATGCCATTAAGGCATTAGGATATGAACGAACGGAAACCGAGCATGGGAAAAAAGAAAAGCAGGTTCCCCGCGCTCTTGGGCTGATTGTGCCGCAGGTCAATGAATATTTTTGTGGGTCGCTTGTGCGGAGTGTAGAGGATGCCGCACGGAAGCGTGGATATATCGTTATTTTGTGCAATGCAGGAGCAGATGCGGTTTATGGGGATACCTATGTCCGCTTGTTAAAGCTTCAACAGATTGCAGGAATCATTGCCTGCAGTATCCCGCCGAATTCGCCGCTCATCCAGACTATTTGGGAGGCAAGTATTCCTTGTGTCCTTATCGACAGTGTCTCTTATGAATATCCGCTTCCTTATGTGAAAATTGACGATTTTCAAGGCATGTACGCGGCAACCAAATTTTTGCTTGACCGGAGACATCGCCGGATTGCGATTCTTTCCGGGAAGCTGAAAGATCCGGTGGCAGGCTTTCCGCGGATGGAAGGCTACCGGCAGGCTCTGAGGGAAGAAGGGATTGCTTCCGATCCGAAGCTTGAGGCGTTTGCAGGTAATTTTAGTTATGAAAGCGGACAAAAGGCGTTTGAGGAGTTGGTTTCCAGAAATGCAGAATTTACCGGATTGGTGGTCTGTAGCGATGTCGTGGCAGCAGCAGCGATCAATGCTGCCGCCAAATGCGGAATCCGGGTGCCGCAGGATCTTTCGGTAGTGGGATTTGACGATTCTCAAGTTGCATCGCTGCTTACTCCGCCTTTGACCTCGGTAGCGCAGCCCTATGAACAGATGGGGGAAACCGCCGTGCATATCCTGGTGCGGGTCATTGAGCAGGGCGTCCAGGTGGAAAGCAGGGTGTTTCCGGTACAGGTCGTAGAACGGGAGACGACACGCAGGCTAAAGGAGGATGAGCGGGAGGAGTTTGCTTCCCATCATTAAAAAAGAAAAAGCAGGAGAGGCTTGGGAAGAAGCTTCTCCTGCTTTTTTGCACAGAGCTGTATAAGGAGCTTTGGCGCCAAAAGCGGATAGTATGGTACGAATTTTTATTCGTCTGCAGAGTGAAGAAATATACCTTGCAGGAATTTGTTTTTGAACTTATAATAGAAAGGAAGATCTGGAAAAGGAAACCAGTTAGCCTTTAGGAGCTTTATGGTGACAGAGCAGATCGGATGATAAGAATAAAGAAACGGGAGGATGGAACAATGGGACGTAATTATTACACCATAGCAGAGGTGACGGACTACGGGCCGTTTATTACCAAGATTATTTTGCCGATGCCATCTGTAGTAAAGGCGGATGCCGTCTACAAAAATTGCTTTAGCGTATATGTAGAGCGCAAGGATCGGAACGGAAAGGTACTGGAGCTTCCAAAGAGCTGGATGGCACGGGACGACAAAGAGCCAAGCCAGGGCTATGTGGAGATTACAGACGCATACCCTTCCTGCTTTTACGGCAACCGGAAGGAAGAAGCGGAGTATGTCACCCTGGAAATGAAATATGGGCCGCGTTATACGTTATCGGCAGCGATTTCCGCACCAAACGGTGTCAATGAATTTGTGATCAGCGATTACCGGATTACCCAGACGGCAGTGATTGAGACAGAGGGCGGAAAGATCAGCGGTTTAGTCTATGATCTTTGTGCAGGACGGCGGATGCCGGTGGCAGACGAGTTCCGCCATGGGCGTTCTTCCTATGAGCTTCCGTTAAATTACGGCTATTTTGTACCGCAGACCGGAAACGGAAAGCGGCCTTTGATCATCTGGCTGCACGGTGCAGGCGAGGGCGGACAGGATCCGACGGTTGCCTATGCAGGCAACAAAGTAACCAACCTGGCAACCGAGGAGATTCAGAAGAAATTTGGCGGCGCTTATCTGCTTGTTCCGCAGACTCCGACCTTCTGGTTAAACGACGGCAGCGGCCAGTACGGCAGAAGCGGCAAGTCGATGTATACCGAAGCTCTAAAGGCTCTGATCGACGAATTTATCGAGAAAAATGATGCAGCGATTGACCGGAACCGGATTTACATCGGCGGCGATTCCAACGGCGGCTTTATGACGATGCGGATGACCGTCAATTACCCGGATTTCTTTGCCGGCGTGTTCCCGGTTTGCGAGGCTCTTTACGACGAGCGGATTTCCGATCAGGATATCGAAAACATCAAAAACGTGCCGATTTGGTTTACTCACGCGAAAAACGATCCGGTCGTAAAGCCGGAGGAAACCGTTGTGCCGACCTATGAGCGTCTGATCAAGGCCGGAGCAAAGAACGTTCACTTTACGTTCTGGGACAAGATTACCGATCTGCACGGACTGTTTGTCGATGAAAACGGCGAGCCGTTCGAGTACATCGGTCATTTCGCCTGGATTCCGATGTTAAACGACGACTGCAAGGTCGATTACGACGAGAAGCCGGTTGTGGTAGACGGAAAAGAAGTAACGCTGTTAGACTGGCTGGCTTTGCAGCATAAATAAACGTTGCAGAGCAGATAAAAACAGGAGAACGAAACAGCCGGTATCCATGTACCGGTTGTTTGTAAGAGGGAGCGCCGAACCGCTTTGCGTAGGACGTTCCTTCTTTTTTTCTGAAAGCCGGGATACCCCGTCAGCCGTCAGTCTTGCAGGCAGGCGCAGCATTTTGTGTCAATAAAGAGGTTTCACAGCAATGATATTGTTTTGATGTGCTTGGTGAGATATCATAAAGTGTCTGTTTATGACAGGTGTGCGGAGTAGAAAAGGAACAGATGACATCCTGATTCATACTGTAATCTGTGAGGATGAAAACGGCGGCTTTGAATATTTGTTCAAGGCCGCCGTTGAGTTGTAAGGGAGACAGGTCTTTCTTTTGGAAAAAACGATTGTATTTCTTTTTTGAATGTGATATAATAAAAGTAAATTAAAGTTACTAATACATAAGAGAATGTTCTTTATTTGAGAAGTTTTTCACTCAGGAAGGGAGAGAATGTATGAAGATAAAAAAGCAATATCAGGCAGTATGTCTGGCCTTTTGTGTAGGAGTAGTTTTCCTGTTGGGAGGCTGCCAGAGCCGCAGACCGAAGGCATCGGCAGAGTAGCTAAATCCGTTCCGGGATGTGCGGGGCTTTACGGAGAAGCGGGTATTGGAGCAGCTTCCAGAAGATCATATTTCGGATTTACGGGAGTATTACATCAACGAAAACGTGTTGTGGTCGCTCTGCTACAATGAAAAAACCATTTTTCCAGAAGACGAAAACCTGAATTCCCATATTTCCCCGGAGGAGCTGCTGGAGCTGGCAAAAAAACCAGGCTTAGGCATCCGAGGGCTGCATGAGCGGGGCTATACCGGCGAGGGCGTAACCGTAGCCATTATCGACCGTCCGGTGATCGAAAACCACCCGGAATTTGCCGGAAAGATTGTAAAATACAAGGATTTCTGCAACGGTGCGGATCGGGGAAATATGCACGGACCAGCGGTGGCCAGTGCGCTGGCAGGAGAGACGACCGGGACAGCGCCTGGAGTAAAGCTCTATTTTGCCGGAGCCGGGGAAGTGCTGACGACCGCCCAGGCGTTGGACTGGATTGTAGAAGAGAATGAGAAGCTGCCAGAGGGAGAGAAAATCCGGGTCGTGAGTATCAGCATGGCGCCAAACGATTTGGGTTCTCCTGACGCGGATCAATGGCTAAAAAGCCGGGAACGGGCAGAGGCCGCCGGGCTTCTGGTGCTGGACGCGGACAAAGGGCATGGCCTGTTTTCCCCGGCTTATTTTGATATTTCCAAGGCAAACTGGGAATCTCCGGAAGGCTTGCAGCCAGGACAATGGAACCGTCCCTGGGAGAACCGGGAACAGTACGAGGTAGCAGGATATTATGAAGAGGGGCTGTTTGTGCCGATTATTTACCCGGAGGCATTTATTGAGGCGTTGCTGGCGGAGCGGCCGTGATGATTCCAGGCTGTTTCAAAGGATTGCCAGGCAGCAGCTTGACAGAATAGAAAGGAGGACGGCACGCCTTTTATTACCAGAAGAAAGTGGATTTTGTGCCGGAAAAACTGTATGGGAAATTATATGGAAAAATATAGGAAAAAGTATAGAGAAAAGCATATCAAAAACTGTTTTTATATGAAAAAATCATACTACATGACAATCGTCATTTTAGTGCTTGCCCTGTTTTCCCTAAGCGGCTGCCAACGAAACAAACAGCGCCCCGCCCAAAAAGGGGTAGCCCTTTATCTGGACGTCCGCGGATATTCGGAAGAAATGACAGCACGGATGTCAGAAGCGCCGATTTATAACCTGAAGAGCCTTTTTGTTACGAAAGAGGCATTGCTTTCCTTCCGCTACAATGAAAAAACCATTTTCCCGGAAGGGGATCATCTGGATTCGGATATTTCTCCAGAAGAATTGCTGGAGCTGGCGAAAAATCCAGGGCTGGGAATCCGTTCCATCCATGAACAGGGCTATACGGGGGAAGGGGTAACGGTAGCCGTCATTGACCAAAACCTGTTTTTAGATCACCCGGAATTTGACGGGAAGATTCTTGCCTACCGTGATTTTGGCTGCGAGATGGACAAATTTGGAAGTATGCACGCTCCGGCGGTCGCCAGCCTTCTGGTTGGAGAAACCATTGGGACGGCTCCCGGAGCCAAGCTGTACTTTGCTGCTGTACCAACCTGGAAAGGGGATGCTACTTTTTCTGCCGAGGCGATGGACTGGATTGTCGAAGAAAACGAAAAGCTGCCGGAGGGAGAGAAAATCCGCCTTGTCAGCGTCAGCGCCGGTTTTGGCAATGGAGAGTTTACGAATGCGGAAGCATGGATAAAAAGCCGGGAGCGGGCAGAAGCAGCAGGGATTCTTGTCCTGGACGGGGATTGGGGACATAGTATGTTTTCTGCTGCCTATTTTGATACGTCAGGCGATTTGAGTCGGGAATCCGTCGAATGTCTGATTCCGGGACAGCCGAATCTTCCATGGGAAAAGCGAGGCTCTGAACTTCGTCCAGGCTATGAGGATGATAAATTGTTTGTTCCGATCTCTCCCCGTACAGTGGCGGAGCAATATCTGGCGGAAGATAGTTCTTATCAATATTGCGGCTATTCTGGAATTAGCTGGGGCATCCCATACGGAGCCGGAGTGCTGGCAATGGGCTGGCAGATTGCACCGGAAAAGACCGGAAAGGAAATGGCCGCGCTGCTGTTAGAGACTGCCTACGAACGGGACGGCATGAAATTTATTTATCCGGAGGCATTTATAGAGGCGCTGCTGGCGGAGCAGCCGTAATGATACGTTGATAATAAAAATGGGGGAAGAAAAATATGAAGTTATTATTTATGATTGGCAATGCTGCTGTTGGTAAAATGACAGTCGGACAGGAATTGATGAAAATAACCGGGTTACGGTTGTTCCACAATCATATGACCATTGAGCCGGTTCTTGAAATCTTTGGACAGTATAACGGCGCAGCTATAAACAAACTTCGTCAGGTCATGTTTGAGGAGTTTGCAAAAACGGATAACTATGGCATGATTTTTACTTATATGTGGGCGTTTGATCAGCAGGCAGATTGGGACTATGTTGAGCAAGTGAAAAATTTTATTTCCATCCCAAAGAAGGTATGCTATAATAAGTTTTGTTATTCATACGAACTCAGACGATAGGAACTAGGAACTACTTGCTAAAAGAACAAGGTATTACAAGCATGATAAGAAAGGATAAGAACATGAAAACCATTTTAAAATGCGGTATGCTTTTTTCTGCTGCAGACGAAAGCGTACAAAAGGATGTTGCAGTTGTTGTAGAGGGCAACCGGATTGAACGGGTATGTCCGGTCAACGAGGCGGATACGGCAGACGCCAGGGTGATCGATTTGTCGGACAAATTTGTGATGCCCGGCCTGATTGACGGCCATCTGCATGTCAGCATGAACGGAGAAGCAAATGGCATGGCGGAAGCGCCGTTTTTAAAGCTGGGAGATATTGCCTACCGTGCGATGAATTATGTAAAAGCGGATCTGATGGCTGGCTTTACGACGATTCGCTGTGAAGGCGATCCTGGTTTTATAGACGTTTCTCTGCGGGATGCGATTGAGAAGGGATTGGCCGTAGGCCCTCGTATGCAGTGCAGCGGGATTTCCCTTTCTTCGACCGGCGGGCATGGCGATTATCACTTTAACCCGGATATTCAGGGCGGGGAGTTTTGCTCTATCTGCAACAGCCCTGACGAGGCAAGGGCGGCTGCCCGCTATACGTTTAAATATGGTGCGGATCAGGTAAAGCTGATGGCGACTGGCGGCGTGATGTCTAAGGGGGACGAGCCGGGCGCCTGTGAGATGACCTTTGAGGAAATGAAGGCTGCCTGTGAGGTGGCCCGGTTCCGCGGTAAGACCTCCTCCGCCCATGCCCATGGAGCAGAGGGAATCAAAAATGCTATCCGCGCAGGCATTACCTCTATCGAACATGGGATGCTCATTGACGACGAGGGAATCGATATGCTGGTGGAGTACGGAACCTATCTGATACCGACGATCATTGCTGCTTATCGTATTATTCAGTACGGCAAGGAGGCAGGGATTCCTGATTATGCGGTAGAGAAGGCGGAGCTTTGCCTGAAAAATCATGCGGAGCATCTGAAGGTGATGGTAAAGAAAGGCGTTAAGATTGGCTTTGGAACAGATACCGGCACCCCGTACAGCCATCATGGTGAACAGGCCTTTGAGTTCCAGCTGATGGAAGAAAGCGGCATTCCTGCAGCCTACTGTCTGCAGGCTGCTACCAAGGTAAATGCGGCTCTGATTCGGCGCGAGGAGGAATTAGGGACCATTGAGCCGGGAAAGTTGGCGGATATCGTAGCCTTTGGCGGGAACCCGTTAGAGGACGGGATGAAGAGCATGATGGACTGCCGGTTTGTGATGAAGGATGGCGTCGTTTACAAGGAATAAAAACAGAACGTTTTTTACCGGGAAGGAGTGGTTTCCGTATCCAGGGCAGATGCTTGAAGCAGCGTCCTTAGCTGCTGCAATTCCGCCTGAAGGGTATCTATCGTTTGCTGCATCTGTCCGATTAGCTGCTCCGCCTGCTGTCTGGACAAGGAGAGGGCAGAGGCTTGGGAAGGGGAGGAATCCGAAAGAAAAGGTTCTTCCTCTTTTTCTTTCGGACAATGGGAGAGCAGAAGCGATAACTCTCCATGGTCGATTAGAGCTTGCAGCTTTAAAAGCTGTTTTTCCTCTCCCATAACCGGATTCTGCTTCATTTTCTGCCGGTAGCTTTTGGTTGATATATTCTAAAATTTCATGAAAGGTCTTTCTTTTTTTCTCCGTTTCGGAATCCTCCTCTTCGGAGGTCTGTTCCGAAAGCTGAGCGCCTAAGGCTAACAGGAGCTTTCGTATCAGGGCGGCAGCAGAGCCGGACTTGGCCTGTTCCCGGATATAAAAGGCCAGCCTTTGCTTCAAGGGTTCATAATTGCTGCCGCCTTTATCGCTCCAAAGACCAGAGCAGCAGCGGATTTTCCAGTTTTCACAGGACAAAAATACAGACGGAAGACAAAGAATCAGCACCCAGCAGAGGTGTCCCTGCTGGATGCAAAATTCATCCGAGGGAATAAAAAACACATCATCTGCGCGAAGAGTAAAGGACTTTCCGCGCCAGAGAACCGAAAGGGAACCGCTGACGATATAATAAAGCTGGTTGATGAAGGTATGATGGTTTTCGATTTCATTCAGATACGTAAAGCTGAACATCGTATATTCCTCCTGCGGTGTATCGAGGGAGGCAATGGTAAAGTGTTCCATAGAGACAGTTCCTTTCCTGTGGTAGTATAAACCCGGTTCATTAAAGCTTCTAATCACATACGATAGTATAGCACAAAACATACGAGAATAATAGAACGATTCGAGTCAGACTTGACAATCCGAGTGAGGAATGCTATGATAAAAACCAAGTTAGCATAAGAAAAGCGATGACGGAAACAAGTAGCATAGGGATCGCAACCAGAGAGAGCATCATAGGGTGGAAGATGCTTATGTAGATGCTATGTGAAAACCATTCCCAAGCTGCAATGCGGAAAGTAGAGTAAGGATTGCCGTATACCTGCGTTAAAGGTTAGGGTTTGATAGAACCTGAAGTGAAACATTGAGGTGGAACCGTGCAAGAAGCACCCTCAAAGATACCAAATACGTATCTTTGAAGGTGCTTTTCTTATGTTAGCCGAATCTATATGATGGCAGGCATGCGGAATGGAATCTCGTCAGCCAATGCTGGCCAGTTTATGCCAGGGGATGCGGGGCAGGATTCCGCCGGTAGGCGAACCCGCATGCTGCCGCAGGAAAGGAAGGATAAGATGAAGGTGAAAAAGAAGGACGGTTCCATCCAGGAGGTTTGTTTTGAGGAGGAGCTGGGGAAAAAGGCGTTTTGGCATACGACGGCGCATATATTGGCGCAGGCGGTAAAAAGGCTGTATCCAAATACCAGGTGTGCCATTGGACCAGCGATTGCAGATGGATTTTATTACGATTTTGAGTTTGACTTTCCGTTTTCAGAGGGAAATTTTCCGGAAATCGAAGCAGAAATGAAAAAAATTGTGGGAGAAAATCTGCAGCTTAGGCACTTTACACTGGAACGAAAAAAAGCTATGGAGCTGTTAGAGGAACGACACGAAGCCTACAAAATGGAGCTGCTAGAGGAATTGCCGGAGGAGGAAGAAATCAGCTTTTACCAGCAGGGAGAATATATAGAGCTGTGCGCCGGGCCTCACGTAGCCTATACCAGTGCGGTTAAGGCATTTCGGCTGTTGTCTGTTGCGGGCGCCTATTGGCGGGGCGATGAAAAAAACAAAATGCTTACCAGGATTTATGGCATTTCGTTTCCAGGCGAGGCTATGCTAAAGGAGCATTTAGAGCGGTTGGAAGAGGCAAAAAAGAGGGATCACAGAAAATTAGGGAAGGAATTGGGTTTGTTTGCGCTGTTTGAAGAAGGACCGGGTTTTCCTTTCTTTCTTCCTAAGGGGCTGATCGTAAAAAATCTGCTGATCGACTATTGGAGAAGGCTGCACACCAGAGAAGGGTATCTCGAAATATCCACGCCTATTATGCTCGACCGTCGGCTTTGGGAGGTTTCCGGACACTGGGAGCATTACCGGGACAACATGTATACGACCTCGGTTGACGGGGCGGACTTTGCTATCAAACCGATGAGCTGTCCAGGCGGTATGCTGGTATATCAGATGGAACCCCGCTCGTATCGTGAATTCCCGATGCGGATCAGTGAGCTGGGTCTGATACACAGAAACGAATTATCCGGTGCGCTGCATGGCCTGATGCGCGTCCGTTCCTGTACGCAGGATGACGCCCATATCTTTATGCTGCCAGAGCAGATACAAGGGGAAATAAAAGGGGTTGCCCGTCTGATCGACGAGGTGTATGCCCAGTTTGGGTTTTCCTATCATGTAGAACTGTCCACCAGACCGGACAATTCTATCGGGAGCGACGCGGACTGGGAGCTGGCAACGGACGGCTTAAAAAAGGCGCTCATGGATCTGGGGCTGCCCTATGTGGTAAACGAAGGAGACGGAGCATTTTATGGGCCGAAGATTGATTTCCACCTGGAGGATTCACTCGGAAGGACATGGCAATGCGGAACCATTCAGTTGGATTTTCAGCTGTCGCAGCGTTTTGGGGCAGAGTACATCGGGGAGGACGGGAAGAAGCATCGCCCGATTATGCTGCACCGGGTCATTCTTGGCTCTATTGAGCGGTTTATCGGGATCCTGATCGAACATTTTGCCGGAAAATTTCCGCTATGGCTTTCCCCAGTGCAGGTCAAAATATTGTCTATTTCGGATAACTATCTGGAGTATGCAAAGGAACTGGAAGCTCTTTTGAAAAAGAAAGGGTTACGCTGCGAACTGGATGGAAGAGCGGAAAAAATAGGCTATAAAATAAGAGCCGCCAGGGCGGAGCGAATCCCGGCCGTCAGACGACGAGGGACCAAAACGGGAGTTAGACTGGATGGGGCTGGCGCTGCGGAAGGATTTGTTAGATAGCTGGGGCTTTGCGTTGCCGGAAACGGTAGAGGACTGGCATACCTTTTTAAAGAAAGCAAAGGAAGAGGGCTATTCGGCACCTTTGCTGTTAGAAAAGGACGGAACGATCAACGGAGGCGCTTTTTTGACGGCCTACGGCGTATTAAAAGAATTTTACCTGGAAGATGGTGTGGTCAAATACGGCCCGGCAGAGGAGGGTTACCAACAGTATGTTTCCTTAATGCGCCAGTGGTTTGCGGAGGGACTGATTGATCCGGACTTTATGGCAGGGTCTGATGCGGTATCTATGTATCTTAACGACAAAACAGTAGCCTCCGGGTTTGGCTGGATGTATGCGGCGAATGGTTTTTATACAAACGGACTGACGAAAAACGAAGCTATGTATATTCAGGCAGTAGCCAATCCGGTGTCTAACCGGGGAGAGATCCCGTATGGAACTCCAACTGCAGCTCCAGCAGCCGGAAATCCGATCTATTTTTCCGCGAAAAGCAAAAATCTGGAGTTAGCGGCAAGGTGGCTGGATTATCTTTATACGGACGAGGGCATGTGTCTGATGCACTACGGAGCAGAGGGCGAGACGTATACCAGGGAGCCGGAGCTTCAATATACCGACCGGATTTTGCAGTATGAAGAATTTTCCCCGACGGACGCTCTGGGTCAATATGCCGCTCCGAACCTGATCGGGCGCTATGACTGGGAATATCTCGATCATCTAAACGGCGAGAATGGTCTGGTATTTCAAGAGCAAAAGCAGGTCTGGGTAAGCAACGATCCGTCGATGGTGATACCGGAAATGGCGACTCTTAGCATGGAGGATGCGTATATCTATAACAATCAATATACAGGGATTCAAACGTTGGTCAACGAGACGACGATCAAAGCAATTACCGGCAACATTTCTATGGAGGAGTTTGAGACGGCAATGAAGGGGCTGTCTGATTATGGGCTTTATAGCTGTATCGACGCCTGGCAGGCAGCAGTAGAACGGTATCAGAACAGAGGCAGCGAATAACGAGGGATGATAGATTAGTTGCTGCCTGTAAATGGGCAAATAGAAAAAGAAACAGGAAAGGTGAAAAGAAAAAGGAGAAGCAAAATGTCACAGTTTACTTGTAATTTTATGTCCTATTCGTTAAATACCGCGACAACAATCAGCGTGATTTTGCCAGGCGGCGGCCCGATGAACCAGACGCATGTGATAAAGGAAAAATTCCCAGTGCTGTATTTGCTGCACGGCGGCTTTAACGATTATTCCAGCTGGCTGCGTTATACCTCGGTAGAACGCTATGCCGAGGAGCATAACCTGGCGGTTGTCACCTGCTCAGTCATGAACAGCAGCTACCGGAACCGCGTCTGTCTGGCAAAGGATCGCTTTGCCGAACAGGAGGCTGCTTTTGACGCAGGAGCAGAGGAGCGATACTTTGATTTTCTGGAACACGAACTGCCGGAATTTGTCACCTCGATCTTTCCGGTTTCCACCCGCCCGGAGGATATGTATATGGCCGGGCTGTCTATGGGAGGCTACGGAACGATTTTGCATGGCCTTTTGCATCCGGAACGCTTTGCGGCGCTGGGCTTTTTCTCCCCGATGATTTTTGACCGGAAGTGCTTTCAGATGACAGAGGCAGATCGGCAGGCATTAAGTGAGGAGGAGCGGCGGGCGCTTTTGCTCCCGGAGCTGGTAGAGGCCGCCAGACAGGTTAAGGAAAGCGGAAAATGTTTTCCGGCGATTTATCTGGCCAATGGACGAAACGATGTACGGGAGTTCGCTCCGGTCTTTGCCAGGCTGCTGGCAGAGCTTGGTGCGCCGGTAACGACGGATCTGGACAATAAGGAGTTTGGCCATGAATGGGCGTTTTGGGATTTGGTAGTGAAGGAATTTATGGACTGGCTGCCGAGGACGGATTATTATAAGGACAAAAGGGGAAGGATATAGCAGGGATAGAAAATAGGGAAGGGCAGGAGAGAGCTTGGTACTCCTGTCCTTATTCCTCTGTTTCTTGTTTTTCCATATTTTGAAGAATGATATCTAACATTTGCCTTGGTGTCACCACGTAAGGCTTTACTGGGAAATGTTTGATATTTCCAGTAATAAGATAGGCATTTTCTTTTTCTCGCCCTTTCATCACAATTTCATAAAAAACAGCATCTTTTGGATCAGGAAGTAGAATATCTGTTTTGGGAGCATCCAGATAAATTCCTAGCTGATTTATTTCTGAGAGAATCGTGCTAATAATGTCTTCTGTCAAATGAAATTTTGGTCGGCTCAAAACATCTTGATATTCTTTCGCAATCGATTCATTCAGTAAGGGAAGGATTGTTCCCTGAAAAACAAATTCCATAATAGTGCCAGGGATAGAATCCCATTTAAGCAGAGCGGAAACAAGGACATTGGTATCAATGACTGCATAATACTTCATGCTACTATCCCCTTCTTGTCTCTGATATTTCTGCGTTAATTTCTTCTAATGTCATATCAGCTATGCCGTTTTTGGCAGCAATATGACTGGCAGCTTTCATAGCTTGGATACCTCTGTTTTCCGAAATTTCATCTACCTTCATGCTAAAAGGAACACCATTTTCCTGTATCAGACGCAGCATACACATCCGAAGATAGGTGGGCAAATCGATACCAAGCTTTTCACATATACGGACTGCTTTGATTCTGGCTGTTTCCTCCGCACGGAATTGTACTAACGTATTTGCCATATCCATTCCTCCTCGTTAAGTTTTATAGCTTTATTATAACAAATCAGGATGACAAATGCAATCATTTGATGATATTAAGTAAACACGAATAGTATAGAAAAAATTGGTTTACAGTCTTATCTATGGGTGACGTGATAGGTAAAATCATATGGGATATGTCTTATGGAAGCAGGCTGAAAAGGAGGATGCGGTATGGAGGGAGTTTACGGGGGAGGAGATCCGGAACTGTATCAAGAATAACCGCAAAGCGTCTACCTATACGTATGAGTAATAGCTGCTATCCGAAATAAGCATTTGCCATTTCATAGAAGGAGGGGTATAATAGGCTCTGTTTGCACGCAGCCAAAATCGGTGCGAACGAACGGCAGAAACAAAAACGTTTGTCGTTCCCTATAAAAAGGAGAGGAAGTGGATAGTATGCAAAAGGATAAGTCTCTGACGGTTCTGACGGATGGGCCGGTCGGGAGGCGGATCATTGCCTTTGCCATCCCGTTGTTTTTGGGGAATCTGTTCCAGCAGCTCTATAATACGGCAGATTCCCTGATTGTCGGGAACTTTTTGGGGAGCGAAGCCCTGGCGGCGGTCAGCTCTTCCGGGAACCTGATTTTTCTGATGGTCGGTTTTTTTAACGGGATTGCAATGGGAGCGGGTGTGATTGTTGCACGATATTACGGGGCAAAGCAGTTTGATAAGCTCCAGAAGGCGATACATACGTTGGTGGCGTTCGGTCTGGTGGCGGGAGTGCTGCTGATGCTGTTGGGAATGACGCTGACGCCGTTTATTTTGCGTCTGATGGGGACGCCGGAAAACGTGCTGCCGAATTCGATTGTATATTTCCGCACGTATTTTGCCGGATCGCTTGGCTTTGTCCTTTACAACGTGTTTATGGGAATCATGCAGTCGGTCGGGGACTCGAGGCATCCGCTGATGTATTTGATCATTTCCTCCTGTATCAACATCGCTCTGGATCTGTTCTTTGTCGGAGTATTTCGGATGGGAGTCGGCGCGGCGGCGGCAGCGACGGCGATTTCACAGGCCACGAGCGCGGTTTTAAGCTTTGTCCGTCTGTCCCGTATCAAAGCAGAGTACCAGATCCGGATAAAACAGATCCGGTTTGATATGGGAATTTTAAAGCAGATCGTTTCCTACGGGCTTCCGGCAGGGATTCAAAATTCCATCATTTCCCTGGCGAATGTCGTGGTGCAGTCCAATATCAATGCGTTTGGCGCGGCAGCGATGGCAGGGTGCGGTGCGTATTCCAAAATCGAGGGCTTTGGCTTTTTGCCGATTACGTGCTTTGCCCAGTCGTTGACGACCTTTATCGGGCAGAACCTGGGGGCGGGCAAATACGACCGTGCGAAAAAGGGAGCCAGGTTCGGGATACTCTGTTCGATTTCGATTGCTGAGCTGGTTGGGATCTGCGTATATCTGGCAGCGCCGTATCTGATCCGGCTGTTTGCCGAGGAACCGGAGGTGATCCGGTTTGGCGTGACGCAGGCCAGGACGGTTTCCCTGTTTTTCTTCCTGCTTGCGCTGTCCCATTGTATGGCCGGAATATTCCGCGGGGCAGGGAAGGCCGTGGTGCCGATGTTGGTCATGATGGTCTGCTGGTGCGTGATCCGAATTACGTATATCACGGTTATCATGCGCTTTGTAGATGTGATCAACGGCGTATTCTGGGCCTATCCGCTGACCTGGAGTTTAAGTTCGCTTGTCTTTTTGGTTTACTTTTTTAAAGCGGATTGGATGCATGGGTTTGAAAAGAAGGGATAGGATCAAAAGCCTTACCTTTTCGTTTGGCAGCAGGTGACGGTACTAACAAAGGAAACAAAAGAATAGATAAAGACAGATCATGCCTTATAACTATACTTGACCATGAAGGATAAGTATTAGATTTTTTCAGCCTCCCTTGCTATACTGAAATCGTTGTAACAATCCGAAAAAGGAGGTTTTTAGCATGATTGATATGAGGAAGGCGCCATACTCTTTGCAGGAAGAGGATGCCGCATGGGTAGAGAATACGCTGGCGGGAATGACGTTAGAGGAAAAGATCGGACAGTTGTTTTGTCCGATGGGAGGCTCTCAGGAGCCGGAAGCCTTGAAGGCGTTGACGGATCGTCATGTGGGCGGTATTATGTTCCGGCCTGGCACGGGTAAGGAAACACAGGCAGCACATCGGTTTTTGCAGGAACATTCCAAATATCCGATGTTAATTGCAGCGGATTTGGAGCAGGGCGGAGTTGGATCGGCTTCGGATGGTACCTTGTTTGGACGGCAGATGTTAGCTGCCGCTACCGGGGAGCCGGAGCAGGCCTACCGTTTAGGCTATGTTTCCGGTACAGAGGGAGCGATAGTTGGCGTCAACTGGGATTTTGGGCCTGTGGTGGATATTGACAGAAACTGGAGGAACCCGATTACCAATGTCCGTACGTATGGTTCCGATCCGGCATGTGTGTTGAAGATGGGACAGGAATTTATGCGCGGGCTGCATGAAGCAGGAATGGCAGCGGCAATCAAGCATTTCCCAGGCGACGGCTGCGACGAGCGGGATCAGCATCTTCATCCGACGGTCAATAATCTTTCGGCAGAAAAATGGATGGAAAGCTATGGACATATTTACCGGACGCTGGTGGAAGAGGGTGCGGATACGGTAATGGTCGGGCATATTGCACAGCCTGCATGGGTAAAAAAGCTCAATCCGGAGGCTTCCTTTGAAGAACAATACCGTCCGACTACTCTTTCCCCAGAGCTGATTGAGGGTCTGCTGTGGAAGGAAATAGGATTCAATGGAATGATTGTTTCGGATGCGATCTGCCGCGGAGGGAAGTCGTTCCGTATTGCATCTCTATCGGCGTCGATATGTTCCTGTTTAACCGTAATTTTGAAGAGGACTATCAATATATGATGGAGGGCTATCAAAAGGGCATTTTGACCGAGGAGCGGTTAAATGAGGCTGTCACCGCTATCCTGGCCTTAAAGGCACATTTGAAGCTTCATAAAAAGAAGGCAGAAGGGACGCTGGTGCCAGGCGAGGAAGCTTTGGCAGGCTTACGTAGCAGCCAGTTTCAGGAATGGGCAAAAGAGGTAGCAGATAAGGGCATTACGCTAATCAAGGATACCAGACAATACCTGACGATTACTCCAGAGCGTTATAAAAAGATCGCTCTGTTTGTCCTAAACGATGCAGGGCTGTTTGGCGGTGCGAATGAACAGCTTGAGGAGGATTTACGGGCAGAATTTACCAGACGTGGTTTTGAGGTTTACGAAGCGCCAGACGGAGAATTTTTTGGCCAGGATGACCGGATGAGTGCAAAATCCTTTGAGGGGCGTTATGATCTGGCGCTTTATGTCTTGAATCTTTCTACTTCTTCCAGCAATACGGTAGTGCGGATAGGCTGGAAGGGCTTTCTGGGACGCGGCAATAATCCTTGGTTT
The DNA here is from genome assembly GCA_949155905.1 of uncultured Lachnospiraceae bacterium. Lineage (GTDB taxonomy): Bacteria > Bacillota > Clostridia > Lachnospirales > Lachnospiraceae > MGBC131033. The sequence continues at coordinate 1,448 of CASCWU010000042.1, read as the reverse complement.
GTCAGCGAAATACGAACACGCCTTGTATGATAGAAATCCTGGTGGATAAGCTGACCGGCGTTTCTCCGTTCAGAGGCAAAAGTCCGGTGGATGCGTTCTGCGGAAGGATGGATACCAGGCTGTAAAGAGAGAAGAAAGAGCCTCCTTCGGCTAAGAGGTCGTACAAGTTTCGTGGGACGAGCAGAGGCCGTAAGACGGATTTGACGACAACAGCGGTAAGCCTGCTGCTCAATCAGGCTGTTATCGTGGAGGAGGCCAGTTTCATTTTTCTATCGCGATAATCGTTACACACAAAACACCAATTTCTTGCTGTTTCGAGAAAAAAGAAACGTGCAGAGGAAAGCAAAAAAATTCTTTTAGAAATTCAAGGTCTTTTTACAGGAGACGAGGGATGGGCTTCCGAGGAAGAGATGTTGAAGGAAATGGCGGATTTTAGAAAGAAACATTCATTTTTGTGAAAGTACAAAGGAACTAGTTGGTGAGTTACGGGATGAAAAGGATATTCCTGTTTTGAGTGATTCCTTGTATCATAAGGTAGATATCATCGTATCAGGGGATAAGGATTTTTTAGAGTCAGGAGTAGATAGGCCGTTAATATATTCTCCAGCTATGCTGTTAGAATATTTAGAAGAAAAGCAAAGGACAGATTGGCTTTAGACAATGTGGTAGCTCCTAAGAAGGAATCGTGTATGCTTTGAGACCGTTGTAACAGTCCAGATAACTGGAGGTATTACAGCGGTTTTTCTTTTTTGGAGTATCTGGGAAAGATTTACATGTATATGATTTCCTTTTATCATTTTCTTTTTCTAAATATTAGAAATAAATTTTTGAAATTATATTTTTCTATATTTTTATTCTAATTTTTGTAAATTCAGAAAAAATAATTTAAAAAAATACATTTTTTTCTGACACAAATTCCGTTTTCCGTGGTTATATAAGTAGCGGTAGTATCGTAAAGCTCTTTATTCTTACCTGATTTACGACTACTTTGTCGCTATCTTGATGGCTGCATGTATGACTATGTTTATGACAACAGAGGCTCTCTGTTTTTTGGGATGCCCAAAAGACGTTAGAGCTGTCCCCATTCTCCCGGCACAACAGACAGCAATCAGAGAATGGAAGTATTGACGAAAAGAAAATACAAAAGATCGATACTATTGTCTTAAATTTTCCGAAAAAGGAGAAGCGTTATGAAAAACCAGAAGACAAAGAAAGTTGTCATGACCGCTGCGTTTCAGATTGCCCTGGTGCTTTTATCCGGGCATCCCTTTGAGATTGCCATTTTGTTTGGAAGCGCTTATTTACTTCGCTGGCAGGCAGGAGGCATAACTTTTCGGGGACGTTTTCAAAGTTTGGCAGCTATCACCGTATTTTGGATTATGGGTGTAGTATCTTATCCATTCGTCTGTCCGATTTGGGTGCTTTATCCATTGCTACTTTTGGTCAAT
>CASCWU010000041.1 GCA_949155905.1 uncultured Lachnospiraceae bacterium | reverse complement strand
AATTCCTATGGTTTCGCCGGAGGCAATTTTCAGTGTAATCCCTTTCAGCACCGGCTCCTTTGCATCCGCATGGTACTTGAAGGAAACATCCTCAAATGTAATATCTCCGTGCAGCGGCTCCCAGTTTTCCTTTTTCGGATCAAAGGAATCTCCATAGGTCTTAATCACCTCCGGGGTGTCGCGGACATCGGATTCGGTTTCCAACAGTCTGGTAAAACGCTCCACGTTTACCTGAACGGTAATTAAGTCAGAAATCGCCCGCACGATCCACTGTACTGGTTCCATCATACCAAGAGCATAGGACATAAAGACAGACAATGTTCCGATTTCCAGTACACCCTCCAGGGTGATAATACCGCCGCGCCACAGCACCAGAGCCAGTGCTACAGAGGCGGAAAAGGAAATCATCGAGGAAAATAATGCCCGGTAATGGGTCGCATGGACAGATACCCGTTTCATTTCCTCCGTTGTCTGGTTGAAATCATGTTCCATTTTCTCTTCGATTACCAGAGTTTTTGTCGTTTTTGCTCCGGTGATGCCCTCGTTGAAATTTCCGGTGATCTGGGAGTTGACCTCTCGGATACGGCGGTTTAAGTACACCAGCTTTTTCTGGAAAAAGGCAGCGGCCAGTGCGGTCAGTGGTACGATAGCCAGAACCCACAGAGCGAGCCTGGCATTGGTAAACAGCATAACCACGACAGCGCCAAGCAGGTAGGACAGGTTCCAGATGCTGTCCATAAGACCCCAGGAAACGAGGCTTCCGATCCGATTGGTATCACTCATTACTCTGGCATGAATATAGCCGACACTGTTCTGGTTGTAGTAGGAAAAAGCCAGAGTCTGCAAGTGGTTGAAGCTGGCACGCTTCATGTCACGCCCCACGTACATTTCAATCTGGCTGGCCTGGTAGGCCGAAATCGTATTTGCAAATACCTGAAACAGTAAAACACCGGCATAGGCAGCGATAAATGAGCCTAACGTCGCTAGAGTTTCATTGGCAATAAAATAGTTTAAGGCATAACGCTGGAACAGCGGAAGGATAATATCAACGAGTCCGCCGGTCAGTCCCAGGAAAATCATACTAAACAAAATAAAACGGTAAGGCTTTAAGAAGGGCAGCAGCTTGTTGATCCCAAAGTAAGGCAGGGATACGTATTCCTGCTGCTCGTTTTTCTTATGCGCCATAGTCTGCCACCTCCTCCGGTAAGGTCATCTGCATATCATAAATACGGCGGTAAATGCCGTTTTTCTCCATCAGCTCATCGTGAGAGCCAAGCTCGGCGACTCGTCCCTTGTCTAAAACCAGAATACAATCCGCCTGCATCAATGTCGTAACACGATGGGAAATCAGGATCACCGTAGAATCCCCCAGATTCTTTTTTAATGCCTGGCGGATACGGGCATCCGTTTCTGCGTCTACGGCGGAAAGGGAGTCGTCGAATACCATGATTGGCGTTTCTTGCGTGAGCATCCGGGCAATCGCGGTACGCTGCTTCTGGCCGCCGGAGAGAGTAACGCCGCGTTCGCCGACTACGGTATCGTAGCCGTTGGTAAATTCCGAAATGGCGTCATCTACACACGCAATCGAAGCTGCCCGGCGGATTTCTGACAGGTTCATGTTCCGCTTGGTGATACCGATATTTTCCGCAATGGTACGGGAAAAGAGGAACGGCTCCTGCAGCACCATACCAATATGCGAACGTACCCAGCTTCCCTTCATATCGGCAATGTCTACGCCGCCTATTGAAATCCTGCCGTTTTCCGGCGGAAGGTCATAAAGACGATTCATCAGGTGCATCAGTGTGGATTTCCCGGAGCCCGTGCTGCCTAAAATACCAAAGGTGCTGCCTTGTGGAATCGTAAAGCTGATATCTGACAGGATCGGCATACCTTCTGCGGAAGTCTCTCCATAGGAGAAGGAAACGTTTTCAAATACGATATCTCCATGTAAATCCGGTGTTCCGGCATTTGGCTTATCCTGTTCTGCGGCAGAATTCATAATGTAGCGGATACGCTCAATAGAAACGCCTGCCTTACTCATTTCAGAAATCATCCGCCCCAGGGAACGAACCGGCCAGGTCAGCATTGCATTGTAAGAAATAAACGCGATAAATTCCCCCGCAGTCATTTCTCCCTGCACACAGAAGACAGAACCGAGAATGACGATCAGCATGACTTGTAAGCCAGAAATAAAGTCGCCGGCACCCCAGAACAGAGCCAGGAACTTACAAAGCTTGATCCAAAGGTTGGTGTAATAATTGTTCTGCTTTTCAAAACGGTCTTTTTCGTATTTTTCTCGCCCAAAAGCCCGCACGACCCGTACTCCGGTGAGGTTTTCCTGCGTAATGGTCGATAAAATCCCTTCGTTCTCGTCGCATTCCATAAATTGCTTTCCGATTTTAGAATGGAAATAGGTCGAGTAGGTAATGATGATCGGAATCGAGGCCAGCGCAACCAGCGTCAGCTTTATATTCATGGAAAACATGAAAATCAGCGACATGGTAATCATGATTACGATACGGAACACCGACGTCATTTGCTCAGAGATAAAGTTTTTTACCATATCTACGTCAGAGGTACAGCGCTGGATGATATCGCCTGTCTGGTTTTTCATATGCCAGGAAAACGGAAGTCTCTGGATATGGGAAAACAGGCGGTTACGCATCGTCTGGACAAGGCTCTCTGCTCCCTTGGTATTGTTGAGCATAAACAGGTAACGGAAAGCGGCGGAAAGCAGCGCCAGAACAGCAATCAGAATGCCGATAACCCATAGATGGCTTCGCAGATATGGTACGCCTCCGATGGAATTGATCAGATTCATCAAAAAGGCAGGAAGCTTTAGTTCATTACTGCCCAGCACACTGTCTACGGTTGTCCGAATCAACTGCGGCGATACCATATCCAGTCCTGTGACGACCAGAGCTGAAAGAATACTGATCACAAAGAAATGGGTGCTTCCGCGTAAAAAATCCAGAATCAGGGACGTTTTGGTATAAGAGCGGCTCCCGGTTCCGGGTGTTTTGGAATTCATTGGTAATACCCCCTTTTAAAAAACTGCTTCACTTGTTGGTTCCTTGCGTGACTTTTCTTATCATAAACTATGGGGTGACAACACAGTCAATACCCTACGAACGAATTTTCTGATTTTTTTCTTAGGAGTGATATTGGCGGTTCTGCTGCAAAATGCTCTTGTAAAAGGAGAGAGGGAGCTTTATAATAGCTTGTAGTATAAAGCAGAGGAAAATAAAAACGGTAGAAAAATAAAAGACGGTGGAGAAAGATTTTGATATGAGCAATAAATCAAAAATGTATTTTACAAGTGGCGAATTTGCCAAGCTTTGCGGAACGACCAAGGAAACGCTCCGGCACTACGATTCTATCGGACTACTCTGCCCAGAATGCCGGGGAGAAAACCGTTATGGGTATTATGCGGCATGGCAGTTTTTTGACTATGATATGATCGATACCTTAAAGGAAGCCGGATGCAGCTTAAAGGAAATCCAGGAATACCAGGGGCATCACAATACCGATAATTTTGTGGAATTTTTAAAGGAGAAGGAGAAGCAGCTTGAGGAAGCGCAGGAAAAGCTGGAGCGGATGAGGTTGTTTTTGCGCCGGACGGTAGAGACGACCGAGTATGCCCTGCATTCGGTTTATGACAGTCCCAAGCTGGTACATTGCCCGAAGGAATATCTGATTGCCTTTCCTGTGCCGGAGGGAGAAAATCTGACGCTTGTAGAAATGATTGGGCGGATGCGGGAGCAGAATGAGTATTTAAACAAGCGTCAGCTTGGAGAAGAGTATCAGATGGGCTCGATAGTCTTAAAGGATACGATTCTTTCCGGCCAGTATTTCGACAGCTATTTTTATACGAGGATACCGGAATGGGTAGAAAGCGAGCGGCTGATGGTTAAGCCAGAGGGGGATTATGTCGTGATGCTCTATAAAGGCCCGTTTCAGGAGATTGACCGGGCCTATGAGCATATGCTGGCATTTATGAAAGAAAACGGTGTCGCAATCAGCGGAAATTCTTATGAGTACGATATGGTGACGCATCTGGCGACAGAAAATGCCAGGGACTATATTACGGAGATTGCGATTCAGATAGAAGCCGCCGGAACTCTGGGACATCTGCCATTGCCCGCAGCAAATAATATATGAGGGCGGTATTGATTGGAATCTGAATCAGGTTTTTGATAAAGCGCGGGGTAAAATAAACCATAAAATGCTTTCCGTATAATATCGTACACCAATAAGTGCCGAGCAGACCGTTAACAAAAATACAGACGGTTGCAACTGCCAGTAGGGTACGCAGCAAATAGCGGATGTCGATCATATGCTCCTGTGCCAAAAGCCAGAGCTGAAAGAAACCGCCGAAAAGAAAAAGGGCAGTCATAAGCCAGAAGCCCCAATGCGCCGTGGCTGTTTTTCGGTCGGTATACCAGGAAAGCAGCAAAATAGAAGCTGTCAGGATAGAGAGCAGCGCAGAGAACAGCTTGTTTTTTCGCAGGCTCAAAAGTCCTGTAAGGACGCTGAAAATGAAAATCAGGATAGCCAGCATCATAGCAGATTTACTGATAAAAAGGCTATCAGCCAGTTCAGTCTGACGAGAAACTTTGGATGCTAGGTAGATCTTGACGGCCTGAAGGGCAGTTCCATTTTCTGGTTTTCCGACTGCCAATGCTGCCGAGGCAGAAGGCTCTTCTGCTGCTTTTTCAAGGATTGTTAAAAACGGGGCAAACAGCCAGCAGACAAGGATAAGGACAGAGAAGAGAAAAGGCAAGAGGGACAGGAAACGAAAGAGCGGTGTTGTGGCAGAGGCTCTGCCAGCAGAGGATAGTTCTACCGATGCTGCTCTGGCTTCCGTTTGCTTGACCGTTTGCGGCAGGCGTCCGTAAAAGGCCAGCCCGTAAATCAGTCCGGCGAGAGCAGCGTTTAAGGTCCAGCCAAAATAGTAGCCGCCGACAGGCTTAATGAGAAATTGTAGGATATCGCCCAGAGCGGCATTCAAAAGGCCGACTACCGGGCCAAATAAGCAGGCCGTTAAGACATTGGCGATAAACGATATAGAGATCCGAAGCGATTCTGTCACCTGAATGCTGATAAAGACGGACAGAACCGTATGGATAGCCAGCAGCATAGCGGCAATCAGCAGGGAACGCAGACTCCTCAGTTCCTGAAAGGAACGCCGGAACGAGCCAAATAAGGGTGAAATCAGATTCATAGGTTTTCTCCTTTCCTGGTGAAGAGGCGTAAATGACACGCCTCCTTGATCCGCAGCAAACACTGTGCTACGTCTCAGATTTTTCCATGAAAAGGACAACCCTGGACAGTAGCAGCGGGATGCGGATATGGTACCGCAAAGCAGCTTGGCTGCTTTTTCGTTCTCCCGGCAACTCCCCGTCCGGGGGACACTTAACGCATCATATCCTACTCTGCATGACGGATGTAGATTGTTGGTTTCCGGAGGTAGTATAGCATGTTTTTATCAAAAAAGCTACTAAAAAAGAAAAATAAGCGGTAGTAATTTTCGGCAATATAGGATATAAAGAACTCTGTCAGTGTAATATAGCAAAGGGATAGTCAGAACCGGCCTGTTTGATTATTCTATCATAACCTCCATCGGATAATAGCTGCTATAATAGCGTTTCCCTTTCGAGGTTTTATAAGCCCTCACCGTAAAAAGGCAGTTTTGGCCGGAAGTCAGGGCTTTTGCATGATAGCTGATATCCCTGGTGACAGCCAGTCTTTGCCAGGAATCTTCTGGTTTGCTTTTGTAATAGACGATATAGCCAGTTGCACCCTTTGTCGCGTCCCAGGTAAGAGTTGCCTCTCCCTGACCGGTTCTTACGGCAAAATCAACGGGATCTGGTTTGGTGGCCGTATAAATAGAAGTATAAGGCTTTTCTGAGACTTTTCCTCCGTTTTGGTTGCGGAAGGCCTTGATTGCAAACAGGTAAGCGGTTCCGGATTGTAAGGCCTTGACGGTATAAGAGGAAGTATTGGCAGAGGTAGTGGCAATCCGTTTCCATTTTTTCAGGGAAGTATTGTATTGGTATAAATAATAGCCGTCCACGCCTGCTGTTTTATTCCAGTTCAGCTTAATGCTATATCTTCCGGAGGTAGTACTCAGACCGGAAACCAGAAGAATGCTGCCGGCGCCGGTATTATTTGATTCGGTGGAGCCGCCGGAGACGGCAGAACCGCCGGAGGTGCCTCCTGAAAGAGCCGGTATATAGGAATCCCGATAGCTTTGATGACAAAGCGAGCAGGTGTGCAGTGTGTAGCCTTGGGCTGTCTGGGTAGGCGCTATCTGTTGGCTGGTATAGCTATGGGCAGCCATAAGGAAAACCTGTCTGGCAGTAATCGTCGGCTCTGCCTTTAAGGAAACCGTAATAATCGCCGTACCAGGTGCGGCCATTGTCACTACGCCGTTCTCTGTGACAGTGGCAACCGAAGGATTGCTGCTGGTAAAAGTAAAATTAGAAGGAAGCAGCCCTGGTCTGCTGGAGTCAAAGCCGGAATTAAAGTGCCGGATATCCAGTGGAATGGCGGTTCCCTGTTTGCCGCAGGAGAGATTTTGCTCGCCTGCGGTTTTTAAACGCACCAGAGATTTTTGAATCGAAACGGTGCGAACAGCCGAACGGCTTCCGTCTAAGGCAGGCTCGGCTGCTGGAGCATTGTCAAAAAACTGTGTCCAATTCAAAATACCGTCGCTCCCCTGAAAGCACCCGATTCCAATGCTGGTGGCTCGGTCGCTCATAATGTTGGCATAGTGACCCTCGGAGCTGTTCCAGGCTGCCATAACCGCGTTTGGAGACGGATAGCCTACCGCGATATTTTCAGCCTTGTAGGTGCCGCGGGAGGAAGCAGTAAAACAGGCGCTTCCGTCTGGTCTAAGGTGGCTGGAATTATAATACAGAGAAATTTCTGCGGCACGCTGCATGGCCGTTTCCGTCAGATCCTTATCCAAGGTAAGAGCCGGAAGCCCCTTGGCGGCACGGGTTTGATTGACCAGCGTTAGAACTTCCTTGACATAGCTGTAGTTTTCGGTTCCCTGTAAGGTCAGATTGACCAGATCGCCGGAAGCACCAGGCGTTGTTTCATTCGGCTTGCTGTCACCAGGCTTGTTGTCGTCTGGCTTTGTACCCTCGGAACCATTTCCAGAAGAGCATTTGTCGATTTCGGCTTTGATATCGTTTGCACTGAGGGCTCCTGAGAGAACATTACGCAGTCGGTTGTTGCCGTCGATGATGGCGGTAAACGGAAGCGTTCCGCCGGAGCTGCCAGTGAAGAAGAGATCATAATAGCGCCACATAACATTCAGGAGCTGGTGAGTAGTATCATAGCAGGCCGTAATCTTTGCGCTGGCGTAGGTGTTGGCAAAGTTTCTTGTAGTACTGGCATCTGCAAAATTACATTCTGCGAAAATGACCCGGATATCGGAGTTATCTATCCAACTGCTGGCTGAGATGTTTCTAAGTGTCCGGGAGGTATTACCACACCGGACATGTCCGAATACGATAACGGTGGTCTGTCCCGGATTCCCCTTAGAGGAGACAGAGGTTCCCTCGACAGAGGTAAATGTGTGTTCTGGGTTTTCGTAGCCTGGTTGTCCGGCTGCTGCCGCCTGGAGAACTGACATACCCGGAAGCAGAGCGCCAAGATCAGCCAGAGCGCCAAAAGGCAGAAGTGTCAAAACTAAAAGAAGGGAAAGCAGCCGTCTTTTGATATCGTTTTTCATAACAGTATCTTCCTTTCGTTTTTGTTTCTATGTATGATTTGTTAGTATTATACTTTATTTATCGGAAGTCTGCAAGCAAAGAATATATGGACAGGCTCCTAAATGTTTGGTATACTAGCCTTATCGGGAAAGCTTGGAAAGAGAGGAATCAATATGGGGAAAGAAATTGTAGTAGTAGCGCTTGGGCGGAATGCGTTTGGGACGACGCTGCCGGAGCAGAAGCAGGCAGTAAAGGGAGCGGCGAGTGCGATTGCCGATCTGGTAGAGGATCGGTATCGGATTGTGATTACGCATAGCAACGGGCCGCAGATTGGAATGCTGCATACCGCTATGACAGAGTTCAGCAGATTAGAGCCGGATTTTACCGTAGCGCCGATGTCGGTCTGCGGTGCCTTGAGTCAGGGCTATATCGGCTATGATCTGCAGAATGCGATCCGGACGGAGCTGCTTGACCGCGGTATTTATAAATCCGTTTGTACGATTATTACACAGGTGCGTGTCGATCCGTTTGACCGGGCGTTTCAGCATCCAACAAAGGTCATTGGACGATATATGGAAAAGGAAGAGGCGGATGCCGAGGTAAAAAAAGGAAATTTTGTGACAGAAGAGGAACGGGGCTATCGGCGGATTATACCGTCTCCTAAGCCGATTGACATTTATGAAATTGATGCGATTCGGACACTGGTAGAGGCTGGACAGATTGTCATTGCCTGCGGAGGCGGAGGAATTCCGGTACTCGAGCAAGGGACGAGGCTGAAGGGAGCCAGTGCGATCATTGAAAAGGATGCGACGGCAGCCAGATTGGGACAGATGCTAGGTGCCGAGGCAGTGTTGTTCCTGACGAAACGGGAGTGTCTTACCATTCACCGCGACACCCCGGAGGAGACACCGTTGCGGGAAATCACAGCAGCCGAGGCGTCCTCCTATATGGAGCAGGGACATTTTGAGCCTGGCCTGGATTTGGCAAAGATGGAGGCCGCCGTAGAGTTTGTCACCTCCGGGGAAAACCGACGTGCGGTGATTACGACACTGGAAAAGGCCAGTGCCGGGATGAAGGGGCGTGCTGGTACGATCATCCAAGTATAAGCTTCTGTAAGGAAAAACCGGGAACGTCATAAAAAGGCTATGGCGTTCCCGGTTGTGATACTTACAGGAGACGGTTCAGATAGGGCTTGAAACCGCCATACTTATAAATCTTATAAATCAATGTGTTTCCGGTAAATACTGCGGGCAAAATAGGCTACGCCCAGAGTATAAATCAGAATAATGGCTTCCAGCAGATAGATGTTAGTAATCATACCTGTCTGGAACAAGCCTGCCAGGACATCCAAGAGGAAGTGCAGGAAAATCGAAAGCGGAAACAAAAAGCGCAGCTCTGGCTTCATGACAGAGAAAAATACCAGAACAGAAAGGGAAATCTGCAGTAAGAAGGCAACGGCACGTTCAAATGCAGACACAAAATACATAGTCGGATTGGTGTGAATCAGGCTGTTGATGGTGGCTTCTATGGTGGCCGCGCCCTCTCCGGCCTGTTCTAGCAGGGCATCCGCTCCCATGGCATTGATGCTCGTAGCCAGAATCATAGCATTTAACAAAGAAAGAGCACCTAAGAGGATCGCTTCGGCTCCACCATGGCCGATGCCATACATAATAGGAGTGGTGCCGTCCGGATCTTCCTTTTTGAGCATACGGAAGGCAAAAAAGCGTCCGGTTTCCTCAAAAAGCCCGGCGGCCAGTCCGCCGTAGATGGCGTACCCCCAGGGAGAGGAGGCGAGAAAGCGGCTGATCGGGGTATCTAATCCCAAAAACAGCATATGCGCCATCTGTTCCAGGGCTCCGGCAAAGGCTAAAAAAATCAAGATACCATAAATGCAGGGACGTATCCGCGCCCTTGTATTTTTTTTGTAGGCCACCAGGACGAGAAGCGGCAGGATAAAGCAAAGGGTAGCTGCTGCGCCCAGAATGGTGACGGTAGAATTTGGAATCGTAGTCATAGGACATTCCTCGTTTCTTTTGGATTTTCTGTCGTATAGTATACTATACCATGGGAAAAAGGGGATGTAAACTCTTTTTCCCGGAAAAAGGCTGTACATTTCCGAAAAAACTTGTAGAAGTGCGGTCTTTGTGCTACAATAACCCCAATCTTTTTACGAAGAGAAGGAAGAAAAGGAAGAAAAGGACAAAGAACGATGAATAAAAAAGAATATAAGGTATCCTGTCTGCAGGGGTGCAAGAGGGACTTGGATCTGGAGGTTCCAGGTTCAAAAAGTCTGACAAACCGCGCGCTTTTGCTGGCGGCATTGGCCGATGGAACGAGTATCCTGGAGGGAGCCTTGTTCAGTGAGGATTCCAGACATTTTTTAAAGGGCTTGGCCGATTTAGGCTTTGAGGTAGAGGCAGACGAAGAAAAAAAGATCGTAAAGGTAAGGGGACTTGGTGGAAGGCTGCCGGAGGGGAAAGGGCGTGTATACGTAGGAAGCGCCGGAACTGCCGCCCGTTTTCTGACGGCTATGCTGGCCTTTGCCGGAGGAAGATATGAGCTAGATGCGTCGGAGCAGATGCGCAGACGACCGATGAAGCCGTTATTAGAGGCGCTAAAGGGGCTGGGAGTTCAGGTAGAATATCAGGAAGAAGAGGGCTGTTTTCCGTTTGTGTTAAAATCAGAAGGAATCCAGGGCGGAGAGGTTAGCATTGATATCGGGATAAGCAGTCAGTTTTTAAGCGCTCTGTTAATGGCAGGGACAATGCTTCCGGAGGGTCTGCGGATTCATTTGACCGGAGAGCGGAAGTCGCTTCCTTATGTTGAGATGACGGCGAAGCTGATGGAACGGTTTGGTGTCCATGTCCGTCGGGAGGAGCTGGCAGAGGGCGGGGAAAAGGTCTGGATCGTGCCGGGAGGGAAGGAATTGGGAAAGCACGGATATCGTGCGGGAGTGTATGAAATTGAACCGGATCTGTCGGGCGCTTGTTATTTTTATGCGATGGCTTTGCTGCTGGGGATTTCGGTACGTGTAAGGAGAGTGCATCTGGATTCTCTGCAGGGTGATAGAAAATTTTTACAGGTGTTGGAGCAGCTCGGCTGTCAGATAGAGGATACGCCGGAGGGAGTGCGGATGTATGGGGGGAACAGAGCTTCCTATCCAGGGATAGAAGTCAATATGAATGATTTTTCCGATCAGACGATGACGATGGCAGTGGTGGCGGCGTTTGCAGATACGCCTACCCGAATCGAGGGCGTGGGGCATATCCGCTTTCAGGAATCGGATCGAATCGCTGCTGTCTGCACAGAGCTAAGACGTCTGGGACTTCGCTGTGAAGAGCAGGCAGACGGACTTGTCATCTATCCGGGAGAGATAAAACCAGGGCGCGTCCAGACATATGACGATCACAGGATGGCGATGGCATTTGCTCTGATAGGGCTGCGTGTACCGGGAATTGTGATAGAAAATCCCGCCTGCTGTGCGAAGACGTTTGAGAATTATTTTGAATTGCTGGAGGAGATTACGGCGTGAGAGGGTTTGGAACAGATCGAAGCATATAAAAATAAACCTATAGAAAAGGAGCAAATTATGAATCTGGAACATTTATTAAACCATCGAAGGGTACTTTATTCTCTGGAGGTATTTCCGCCGAAAACGACGACCTCTATCGACACCATTTACAATACGCTCTATGGTCTGAGGAGCTTAAAGCCAGATTTTATCAGTGTGACGTATGGAGCGGGCGGTTCGGAGACACAGAAAAACAAAACCTGTGAGATTGCGTCCCTGATTAAAAAGGAATATGGAATTGAGCCGGTCAGCCATCTGACCTGTATTGGATCTAATAAAGAGGAAATCAGAGCTTCCCTAGAACAGCTCCGGGAAAACGGGGTGGAAAATATTCTTGCGCTTCGTGGAGATCGGAGACCGGAAATTGCGGAATCTAAGGATTTTAAATATGCCAGCGACCTGGTGGCATTTATCAAGGAAGCTGCCCCGGATTTTCATTTGATTGGAGCGTGCTATCCAGAGGTGCATGGGGAGGCAGTCAGTCAGGAAGCAGATATCCGCAACCTGAAATATAAAATCGAGGCAGGCGTGAGCCATCTGGTGACGCAGCTCTTTTTCGACAACAACCGGTTTTATGAGTTTTGGGACAAATGTACCCAGATGGGGATTGATGTGCCGATAGAGGCTGGTATTATGCCGGTGACGAACCGTTCGCAGATTGAACGGATGGTAGTGATGTGCGGGGCCAGTATCCCGTTGCAGCTTCGCCGGATCATCGAAAAATTCGGCGATAACCCTAAGGCGTTAAGGGATGCCGGGATCGCCTATGCGATTGGTCAGATTGTGGATCTGGTGGCAAACGGAGTACGGGGGATTCATCTGTATACCATGAACCAGGTAGAGACTGCAAGCCGGATTACAGAGAGTGTAGAATATATGATCCGAAGCTGTAATTGAAGTGGAACCAGAAATAGAAACGGAAGCAGAAGCGAAAACAGAAGTAAAATGGAAAGCAGAAATGGGAATCGGCAGAAATCAGAAAAGAAGGGAACAGACAGATGGAGTTGACAAGAGCGCTTCTGAACAGGGAAGAAATATTGCGCTATTTAGGCTATCGGGGAACCGAGATTTTACCGCATACAGAGAAACTGATAGAGGATAGTATGTCGCAGATATTGGAACTGGCGCGTCCTGCCTATGTGTACCGTCGGTATTCGATTTGGCGGCCAGCAGAGCGGACAGAGGAAAAGAGGATTTTGGTAAAAGGGACAAACCTTTGTTTGACCGGAGAGGATATTTGCAGGCATTTGGAGGGGTGCGCAGAGCTGTATCTGCTCTGCGCAACAATAGGAGCCTTTGTTGACAGGCAAATCCGACTGAAGATGATGACAGATCCAGCGGCAGGTGTGGTGCTGGATAGCTGCGGCTCGGTAGCGGTAGAGCAGGTGACAGAAGCGGCCGAGCAGGAAATCGAGAAGGAGGTGACGGCAGAGGGGAAGCAGATTACGTGGCGTTTCAGCCCTGGCTATGGAGATCTTCCGCTCGAGCTGCAGCAGGAAATCGCGGATATCTTGGATCTTCATCGGCGTCTGGGAGTGAGCGTCAGTGAGGATATGTTGCTGGCTCCGTCGAAATCCGTGACGGCGATCATTGGTGTGATGGATACGCCTGTCTGGATGGAGAGCGAGAAAGAAGCAGAGAAAGCAGACAGAGAGGCGAATAAAGAAAAAGAAGTTGATACGAAAAGAATACAGGAAAAATGCGAACGATGCAGCAATCGGGAGCGATGTAACTTTTATGTGAAGGGAAAAAGCTGTAGGGGAGGACGATAGAACATGAAGCAGATCACTATCTTGGACGGTGGAATGGGAACGATGCTCCAGGCAATGGGCGCTCCGATGGGAAAGGTGCCAGAGGAGCTGAATGTGACTCATCCAAAGCTGTTAAAGCAGATACACCATAGCTATATAGAAAGCGGTGCAGATATTCTTTATGCGAATACGTTCAGCGCAAACCGTTATAAGCTGCGTGGCAGTCAGTATACGGTGGCGGAGCTGGTATCCGCCGGTATCCGCAATGCCAGAGAGGCGGCAGGGGAGGCTGCCGGGAGCAGTAGGGAAAACAGTTTTGCAAGGGACGATGGAGGGCAGCAAACGCAGGGTGAAGAAGTAGCAGCCAGGCGGATACGGGTAGCATTGGATATCGGACCGGTAGGAAAGCTTTTGGAGCCAAACGGAGATTTGAAATTTGAAGAGGCCTATGAGATTTTCCGCGAAATGCTGGAGGCCGGAGAAGCAGCGGGTGCGGATCTGGTTGTTTTTGAAACCATGACGGATCTGCTGGAGATAAAGGCGGCCGTGCTGGCAGCCAAGGAGCATACAAGCCTGCCGATTTATGCGACGATGAGCTTTGAAAAGAATGGCCGGACGTTTACCGGTGTTACGGTGGCGGCAGCAGCGATTACCCTGACGGCCTTAGGGGTAGATGCATTAGGAATCAACTGCTCGTTAGGACCGGCGGAAATACTGCCGATGGCAGAGGAAATGCTGCAGTATACCCATCTGCCGGTAATAGTAAAGCCAAATGCCGGACTGCCGAATCTGATGACACAGCAATATGATCTGGTGCCGGAGGAATTTGCACAGGCGATGGGGCAGATGCTGGAAAAAGGGGTTCGTATCGTAGGCGGCTGCTGTGGGACGACCCCGGAGTATATTCAAAGACTGCAGGAGGTATGTGCAGACTGGGAGGAAAAAGCGTCAGAGGAGATTCCTTCTGCCAGGCAGGCCGCTTCGTGGCTGTGCAGCGCGAATCAGGTAGTAGAAATAAACGGAGTACGTGTCGTCGGGGAGCGGATTAACCCGACGGGAAAGAAGCTGTTTAAGGAGGCGCTCCGAAACCATAACCTGGGCTATATTTTAAATCAGGCATTGGAGCAAGTGCAGGCGGGGGCGCAGATTTTGGATGTCAACGTGGGACTGCCGGAAATTGACGAAAAACAGATGATGGTAGATGTGATAAAGGAGCTGCAGGGGATTTTGGATGTGCCGCTGCAGATTGATTCTACCAATCCGGAGGTATTGGAAGCAGCGCTGCGGATTTACAATGGGAAACCACTGGTAAATTCTGTAAACGGCGAACGGGCAGTGATGGATCGGATTCTGCCGTTGGTAAAAAAATACGGGGCGGCGGTTATCGGGCTGACACTGGACGAATCCGGCATCCCGGACAAGGCGGAGGATCGTGTGGCGATAGCAGAGAAAATCGTCCGAACCGCAGAAGGCTATGGAATTGCCCGAGAGGATATTTATATTGACTGCCTGACGATGACGGCATCCGTCAAACAGGCAGAGGTAGCGGAAACGTTAAAAGCGGTCAGTCTGGTCAAGGAACGCCTGGGGGTGAAAACACTGCTTGGAGTGTCGAACATTTCCTTTGGGCTGCCGAACCGGGAGCTAATCAATACCGCATTTCTGACGATGGCATTGGAGCATGGGCTGGATCTGCCGATTATGAATCCGAACAATGCGGCGATGATGGGGGCGGTCGATGCGTACCGGGTGCTGTGTAGCGAGGACAGCGGCGCGCAGGCTTACGTAGAAAAATATCATGGACAGGTGGTCGAAACAAAACTGGCGGCAAAAAACGCAGGCAGTACAGGCGGCGTTCAGAAAGGACAGAGTGTAGACCATATGGACAGTGTTTCAAAAGGACAGAGGATATCTGGTGCAGTAACAGATGCCAAACAGGGAATAAACGGGAGCGAGAGCTTGGCAGAAGGGCTACGCTATGCAGTGTTAAAGGGAATTAAGGATCACGCAGGCGAGGATGCCAGGGCATTGCTAAAGGAGCAGGAGCCGTTAGAGCTGGTAAACGGAATTCTGATTCCGGCTCTGGATCAGGTCGGAACAGAGTTTGAAGAGGGAAGGCTGTTTCTGCCGCAGCTTCTTCAGTCTGCCGGGGCAGCACAGGCAGCCTTTGAGGTGATCAAGCAATACATGGCTTCCCAGTCAAAGCAGGAGGGTTCTGGCAAAGCAGCGATTTCTAAAGGAAGGATTATTCTCGCTACAGTAAAGGGAGATATTCATGATATCGGGAAAAACATTGTCAAGGTTGTCCTGGAAAATTATGGGTATGACGTCATAGATTTAGGAAAGGACGTCCCGGTCGAAACAGTAGTGGAGGCGGCAAAGAAAACCGGAGCGCCGTTAGTAGGTCTAAGCGCCCTGATGACAACAACCGTGGTGAATATGGAGGCGACGATCCAGGCAATCCGAGAAGCTGGTCTGGAGTGTAAAATCATGGTAGGCGGCGCTGTTCTGACCCCAGAATACGCAGAAAAAATCGGTGCGGATTATTATGCAAGGGATGCAAAACAATCTGCGGATATTGCAAAGGAAGTGTTTGGAGGTTTGGAGGCATGTTAGTTGCAGCAACGAAAGAGGACATGGAGCAATATATGGACTTTGCTTATTCGTTGGCGCTCGATCAGACGAAATCCGGGTATCGGCTTTTTTCAGACGGTGTGTCCACAAAGGAACAGTTTATCGAACATACCCGGAGAGGGTATCAGGAAGAGGATCAGGAGCTTTTGTTGTTTGTGGCAGACGGAGAGGTAGAGGGATGGATTCAGTTTTACTTTATAAAAGCAGATCGATATCTTCAGACAACGAGTTTTCTGACGAATCGGAAAACAGAACAGGCCTTATCGGAATTTCTGGAATATACCGACCAGTATTTTGCAGGCTATGAGTTGTATTTGGGATTTCCTAAAAAAAATTCCCGCGCCATAGCATATTTGAGGGAACATGGCTGCCGGCTGGCAGAAGAATCCTATCATGATATTTTTATTTTGGATGGCTTTGATTTGCCGCCTGCACCAGATGGTGCGGTAAGGGTGACAGAAAGCAATTTTTCGGATTTTCGGGAACTGCATCAGACAGAACCGGATACCTACTGGAACTCTGACCGGATGTATGCGGCATTAGATAAATGGATTATTTATCTGCTCTACCAGGAGGAAAGGGCAGCAGGCTATCATCATCTGATTTTTTTCCATGATGAAGAAAATCAGGAGGCCGGATTGGAGCTTGGATTTTCCTGTGTAAGTGACTATGCTTTATATATCAGATGAACATAAAGCAGGAGGATTAGAAAAGAACTAGTCCTCCTGCTTTGCGTTTGTGATTGAGGTATCGCCAGATCTATTGGGTGGAACCGGCAGTGGAATCTGTAGAGCCGGTTCCTTCTCCCTCTGGCGGTTCCGGCAGCTCCGGCTTGTCCGGATCAAAAATAAAGGAATGGAGCGCTGCCTTGGTTTCGGCCCAATGCGGGACGAGGACGCGCTTGCGGTCAATCGTCGTATCATCAAAGCAACCATCCTCCGGCAGACGCAGATTGTCCAGGCTCATATCCTTTAAGCCGATTTCCAGAGCCTCAGACAGATAAACCTTACAGTTGTTTTTGCGGATGTCGGTTTCTACCAATGGCAGAACAGTATTGACGACGGAGAGCATCTCCGGGATGCTGGCGGTCTTTAATTCCGAAAAAACCGCGTTCATCACCCGGCGGTGTCTGGAGGTTCGTCCCATATCGTTGTTAGAGCCATCTAACGTAGCGACCTTACGGACACGGCAGTAGCCGAGAGCCTGATTGCCGTTGACACGCTGCTTTCCGGCGACGACGTTGCGGTAGGATTTGTTGGAAATATAGTTGGTATGATTTAAGTAATAAGCCTCTTCGTCAGTCAGTTCCAGCTCGATCCCGCCCAGAGCGTCGATGATCTGCTCAAAGGTATCAAATCCTACCAGGGCATAGCCGTCTAGCTGAATATCATAATTCAGAGCAATCGTTTCATACAAGGTATTGATGCCGCCCTTTGCATAGGCTACATTGATACGGTCATCGCCATAGCCAGGGATTGTCACCCAGCTATCCCGCATTAAGGAGGTCAGCTTCATTTTTTTGGTATTGGTATTTAAGGTGGCAATCATGATAGAATCGGTGTGTCCCTTGCTCTCAATCGCCTCTAAGCCAAGCAGCAGGATGTTGTAGACACCCTCCTCATGCCTGGCATTGCGGAAGGTATCCGACATCAGGCTAAGGCTGATATTCGGCGTAAGCTCTCCATCCAAAAGGTCGGTTTCATCTGCCGGATCGGGATCCTCCTTTCCGGAATAATTGACCTTGGTGTACGCATATTCCGTCGCCAGGTTGATCATAAAATCCCGTCCAGGCTTTGTAAAGATCAGGAAGGCAGCGCAGGCGCTCAGCAATACGATTACCGTAGCGACAATTTTCAGCGCACGTCCCTTCTTCTTTTTCTTTTTACGTTTTTTACCATTGCTTGGCTGCTTGGCTGTATGATTCATAGGGATATCCATCTCCTCTTGTACCTGCCTGGCGAGAGAACGGCTCAGGCTTTGTGTTAAATCAAAATCATCCGAGTATTCCTCCGATGTATCTGGCTGCTTTTTCAATCTTCCTCATCCTTTCGACCTTTCTGTAAAGAGAATCATAACCATCCGGATTTTACGAACACCGTCCGAAGTGTTTACGGACACCGTCCGAAGCTTTTACGAACGGTTCTATGATAGCATACTTTTCCCAAAAAATATATTAAATTTTTTTGACTTTTTCACAAAATTGCAGGATAATAGAGGAAAAGGGAAAATAAGGGGGAATTTTTAACATGGAATTATTATGGATGGAACCAGTAATGAAGCAGATGATTTGGGGCGGGAACCGCCTGCGGACAGAGTTTGGTTATGAGATACCGGGAGAGAATACCGGGGAATGCTGGGCGATCAGCGCACATCCAGCCGGGGACTGCAAAGTAAGAATCCGGAATAACAGGGAGCAGGAAGGCTTTACGGAGCTGGTATACCTCCTTTCCGAGCTGTGGCGGGATCGGCGGGAGCTGTTTGGCGGAATGGAGGGCGAGGTATTTCCGCTGCTGACGAAAATCATCGACGCGGCGGAGGATTTAAGCATCCAGGTTCACCCGGATAATGAGTATGCAAAGAAACACGAAAACGGCGCTTTGGGGAAAACGGAATGCTGGTATATTTTAGACTGTGATCCGGGAACGACGATTGTCATTGGACACCATGCGAGGACAAGGGAGGAGTTGCGGGAACTGGTAGAGGCCGGGCGTTTTTCAGAACTGATCCGGGAAATTCCAGTGCATCCGGGCGATTTCTTCCAGATTAACCCTGGCTGTGTCCATGCGATCAAGGGAGGGACGCTGTTGTTGGAAACGCAGCAAAGCAGTGATATTACCTACCGGCTTTATGACTATGGGAGGCTCCAGGACGGAAAACCGAGGGAGCTGCACCTGGAAAAAAGTATGGATGTGATTACCTGTCCGGCGGAAAATCTATTGGATGAGGAGGAAACTGTCCAGGCAGAAGAAAAGCGGCGGCATATCCGCTATCAGGCAGAGAACGGTTCTTTTGTGGAGCATCTGACAGTCTGTCCTTATTTTACGGTAGAACGGATTGGCGTGAAGGGGAAGCTTTCGCTGGAGGAGATCCGGGAGGCGGGTTCGGTTCGTTTTGATATTTTCAGCGTGATAGCCGGGGAAGGAAGCCTGGGGGGAATCGCGTTGAAAAAGGGAGATCATTTTATTGTGCCGTATGGCTGCGGGGAAGAGGCGTTTTTAGGGGAAATGGAGTTGATTCATGCGACACCATAAGAAATAGCGGCAGGCGGATAGCGGGAAAGTGGGTGTTGGGGCGGAGAAGGAAGAAAAGACGAAGGAAGGGGAAATAGATGAGAGGAATCGTCATAGACGACAATATTGCATTTGCAAGACAGTCTTGCCGCGTGGTCATGGAGCAGGCAAGGCAGGGGGGATTGGATCTGGAAGCCGAATTTCTTTCGGAGGAAAACAGAGAGGAGGTGCTGACGTTTCAGACGTTGTATGACCTTTATTTTCTGGATATTGAGATGCCTGGTAAGACGGGAATGGAATTGGCAAGAGAGCTGCGGCAAACGTATCCGGATCGGGAGTTTGTGTTTGTCAGCGCCCATGAACACTATATGCGTAAGCTTTTTCCGGTACAACCATTAGCCTTTATCCGAAAGGCCTGTTTTATGGAGGACTTGCAGGAGGCAATAGTGGAATTAAAAAAGCAGCAGAAGGCTCAGGACGTACAACTGGTATTGGGAAAGGAAAAGCGGAGCGTATGCCTGGCGAAGCTGATCTATGGACAGAGTGTGGAGCATTATATCAAGCTGGTAACGCTGGAGGGGGAGCTGCCGCTGATCCGGATGAAACTGGGGCAACTGGAGAAGGAGTTGGCAGGATATGATTTTGTGCGTCCTCATGAGCGGTATCTGGTCAATCTCTACTATATAGAACAGATAGAACTGTCCAAGCTTTTGCTGAAAAATGGAACGGAAATCCCGGTTAGCCGTTCCAGGAGGAAAGAAATGCAAAAGAGGCTGATGGAGTGGTTTGAACAGCACAGTCAGGGGGAAGGAATGTGTGGTTTCCTGAGTTTTTAGCAAGCGTGTATGAATCTGTATTATTTGTATGGTTTTTGGATTTTTTTTGCGGCAGCCGTTATACAGGCTGGAAAAGAGGAGCTTTTGGAGGGTTGGCGGGGACGGCTTTGAGTATCCATATCCTGTTGATGGATGCCTGGGCAGGAGAACCGGAAGTACTCTCTTTATGGATCGATGCCTTGCTACTGGCTGTTTATTGGAAATACTGTTTAAACTCTTCTTTTTTACATTTTTTAGCTGCTTTTGGAATCTATTATTTAGGAATTGGTATCAGCGTGATTATTCCGGTAATCGGAATGGAGCTTTGGCTGGGGGAGGGAGTTCCTGCACTACTGGGAGAAAACCAAAAAGCCAGGGTAGTATTTTTGTTGTTGGATAAAGGCCTGTTGTCTTTGTATGTCTGTATTATCTGGTACATCTGGACTGTTTTTTTCTTTCCGAAACAGAAAATGAGTTATTTCATTTATGGAATTTTGCCGTTTTTCACCTTGCTTTGCTGTTTTATCATCACCAAGGAGGCATATGGAAAAGAACTGCCGGAAACAATGCGGTTTCCATTGCTTTTGATGGTAGGGGTATGTGTTATGCTGCTGGCGGGACTATTTTGCCTGGCGGTTTGGAGCTTCCAAAAGGAAAAGGCGTTGTCAGAGGCCAGGCAAAGGGAGCAGCTTTACCAGAACGAGCGGAAGCTGACAGAACAGCTTTATGAGACAGTCCGGGAATTGGGGGCAGTCAGGCACGAAATGGTAAACCGGCTGTTAGCGATTTCTTATTTGCTGGAGGAAGGACAAATAGAAGAAGCAAGCCAGCAGGTGCAAAAGGGCATAAAAGAGTGGGGAGGGGCGGAAGATTATGAGAAAAAAGAGGAATTGTGGGCGATAGTAGCCGCGCAAAAATTGGCTCGTTATCCGGAATATGCCGATTGTGTCCGAATCAAGGTAGAACCGGGAGACTACTCCGGAATCGATCCGGTGGAATTTTGTATGTTATTTGGGAATTTGTTGGAAAACGCATTAGAGGCGCAAAGAGGAACGGATATTCATTGGATTCAGGTGGAAATGCAGGAACGGTTCGGTTGTTTGTATGTAAAGGTGGAAAATAGCTGTGCGGAGACGAAGGAACCAAAAAGAATGGCTGGAAAAGATGCTGTTAAAGGGTGTGTATGCTCTTAGAAAGTCAACAGTATGTGCGACGTCCAGGCTGGGCGGGTATGAGCCGGAGGAGGATCAGGCGGCGTACCGGGTTTTAGTGGAGAAGGAGGAGAGAAAATGAAGAAAATGATCAGTGTTTTTTTAGTGATGATTATGGTGTTGATGACAACGATATCTACATCAGCAGCAAGTGTTACTGTATATGAAATATATCATATGATGAAGTATAATAGCACTAATAAAAATTATGATTATTATCAAATTCCACTTTACTGGAATAATGTAAGTGGCGGAAAATGTCAAATATCAGTAGATTATAATAGATATTTGTCAACTACTGACCCACAACAAACAGCTATAAGAGGGGCTATTGCAAATAGTTATATGAAGTGGAATAATACAGGAAAAGTTTCGGCTACATTGTCAGGAAATGCAAATGTGTACTTTTCTTATCCAACAGAGGTTTTTTGGAAAAATACAGTTCAAGGAGGTAATTTAGTTGCATTGACAGTTCTAAATGATACAAATGGCGCTATGATTTATTCTAGTTCAGCTGCATATATTTCAACAGGTAAAATTCGCAGCGCTATGATTTATTTTAATTCTGATCCAAATAAAAGAGTACATGAAGAAGATATTGATAAGCCTGGCTATGATTTTACTGCTATGTCTTCCGTAAATTTAAATAAAGTTGTAGTTCATGAAATGGGGCATGCTTTATGTCTTGGACATCCAGGAGTATATGAAAGTAATTCTAAAATGGGAACAATATTTTACAAAGAATTTTTTCAAGATGGAAGTATGACAAGTATTATGCATCAGGGGGTAGTAGAAGGGATTGTATCTGGTACTCCTACTAGCTATGATATAAATTGTTTACGAATAAAGTATCAGTGATAGCAATTTAAATACTGAAAATTAAAGGAAGGAGTAATATATTGACATGAAACAGATAAAAAGTAAAAAGGTTAAAATTTTATGCTTTGTCAGTATTATTTTGGTTTGTGCAAGTATATTGACTGTTAAGCATAACTATGAATCATATAAAACAGAAATGATGAATCAAAAGAAGTATCCGGTGATAGCAACGGGGGATGTGATGAAATCACCAGAATTAGAGGATGAAATCAACAATGCTCCTATATGTGTAGTAGCTAAAGTAGTAAAAGGAATAGATGATTGTGATTCATTTACAGTTTCAGGAACTGATTTATTTGGTAACACGAAAGAAGACAAAGTAATGATGGAAAAAATGCAAGAAGATGGACTTCTTCCAGATACAGTGAGTTACCAGCAATTTGAATTAGAAGTGGAAGAATATATGAATGAAAGTGACTATGTTTTTGTCACCGTCCGAGAGTTTTGAAGGAAAATATTTTGGTGAAATTGCATGGGCTTATTATGTTCTGGAAAATGAGGAGTTGCTTTCTACTACTATGGACACAAGACAAGAAGTTTATGAAAATAAAGAATTAGATCAATATGTTACAGAAATAAAGGAAATTTATAAAAAGCAACAATATAAGTGATTGGGAAAGGCGTAGTGCATAATAGAGTAGCACTATGCCTGTTTTGCTAGGAGGGCATTTATGAAAAGATTGAAACAATCAGTTCTCTTTTTCTGCTTATTTTTTTGTATTGGTATAGTGGTATTTTTTGTGGATTTTTTTCGAGAAGAGGGAAATAGAGAGAAAGAGCTTTCTGGAGGAGAATTGCAAGAAAAAGAGGAGGATAGAGAAGCTCGTCTTCAGGCATTGCTCCCCTATTATTTTTTTAACACAAATCCAGAGACTGATTTCTATTTTTCTCTTTATTACCCAGGAATCGACGATCGGTATTTGCAAAACTGCTGTGCAACTGCTGATTTTTGTGCTGTTGTAAAAGTAACCAGGGGGCTGGAATACGATATAGAGGAACGCTCTCTTTTAGACTCCTATCAGGAGTATTATGGTACTTCAGAAAAAGAATTGACCGAGGGGCAAAAGCAGAAGCTGTTAATGGAATGTCCCAAGTTCCTGCTATATGTGAAGGGAGGCGGAGAGGTTACACTGGAGGTAGAAGAATACCTGTTTAATAAAACCGGAAAAACGGAAAAAACAATTATGATTAACGTAGAACAGCCACATGAAATGGGCTTTCTGGTCTGTACTGGCATGAGATTGGTCTGCTTCTTTCAGACATCAACGGAGGATACCGATACGTATAGCGGTATACGGGGATGGAAGTATTATTTGACTGACGAAAACTATCTGGTTCCGATGTCGCTTCGTATGGGGGAAGATATGGTACGATATGGCGGAAAATCTTTGAAAGAATATAGGGAGATCATACAGGAATCCTACGATCTCTCTGAAAAAAGATGGGCAATCCTTACTTATTTGTTTGAGAATGTCGTAGAAAAAGAACCAGATTGGAGTTTGGAGGGAAATTATCTAATTCTGGAGGAAAAAAAGAAAGGAAAGAAACGGGAACTTTATTTGCTTGCGGCTACGCAGAAATCCGGGAGAGAGAAAACCCGCTATGGGTATTTTGATACCACAAAAAAAGAGGGCGGATTGCTTTATCTTTGTTTGAGAAAAAAGGAAGCCGTTACATAGCAGAAGACGGTTATTGGAGCTGGGAAGGAGCAGAAGAACATAAATTTCCAGAGCGGATTGTAGAGCTGGCAAAAGAATACGGTTATCCGGATGGAAACTATATGGAACAGATAGAAGAGGATTGGTGGTATGTCCCAATAGAAACAGTAGAGAAACACGGGGAAAGGTATCCATGAAAGAGGAGGGAGGAAACCGTTTATGGCAAAACAAAGGAAAAATTCCATTATATTCTTCCTATTTTTTGTATTTGCATTATCACGATTTTTCACAGCCTGATCCAAATCCAGCAAAACAAGACAAGGAATTCCCTTTTGGCAAAGGAGAAGGCCAGAGAAGAACGTTTGGATAAACTATTATCCCATTATTATGGAGATTACCCGAGAGGGGGTTATTATAGCTCTATGGGATTGGATGGAATAGACGATCGGTATTTGCAGCGAGTTTGCGCCGTTGTTCCCATTTGCGCGGTTGTGACAGTGACAGAGGGGATGGAAGAACTGATGGATGAAAGATATCTCCTCTCCTGTTACAATCATTATTATGGAACCGAGGAAACAGAACTGACCAGGGAGCAAAAGTGTATGTTGTTAAGAGAAAATCCGACCTACTTAAATGGCTGGCTTCGCAGTGGTGAAATGACGATGGAGGTACAGGAGTATCTGTATGACTGGACAGGAGAATACAAGCCGGAACTGAGCGTGAAAATAAAAGCATATACTCCATACGGAAATTATTTCCGGGCATGTACGGGAATGAGATTAGTTTGCTTTTTTGCACCGAATCAAAAAACACCCTCGTTATATTCCAGCACCTCTGGCTATGGTTATTTTATAACGGAAGAGAATTATCTGGTTCCAATGGAGATTGCAGTGTTTGAAGATATGGTACGATATGGCGGAATGTCGTTAAAAGAATATAAAAAACTTATCCGGGACTATTATGATCTTTCTGAAAAAAGATGGGCAATCCTCCGCTATATGGGAGAAACCATAGCAAAACCGGAGGAAGACTATCAGGAGGGAAGAGTGACAAAGCTGGGGCGTTTGCTTCTGGAGGAAGAGGGAGAAGGATATGTAGTGACAGAAGGAAGCTGGGACAAGGATGGGACGGAGGATTCGGGAAAAACCGAATTTCCAAAACGGATCTATAAGCTGGCCAGGGAATATGGTTATCCGGAGGGGGATTGTGTTGGTAAAATTGAGAAAGAAATGCCGTATTACCCTATAAAAAGGCCGTAAAAGGAGGAAACCAGGATGGAACAGATAGCGAAAAGAGTAACGGATTTTTATTGCCGGAAGCAATCCATAGATCCAGACGTAAGGGTAATTTATCAGGTTGGGTTTGATGTATTGTTTTCTACGATTTTACAGGTTACGGTGATTTTACTGGCAGGCCTTGTCCTACATCATGTACAGGAAGCAGTTTTATTTTTAGCAGGGTTTTATTTGCTGCGCCAATATGGGGGAGGGTATCATGCCAAAAGCAGGGGAAGATGCCTTGGCAGGGATGCTGATAATTTCAGTCAGCCTTTATTTGCGCTATGCACCACTCCCAAATCCGGCAAAAATTTTTATACCAGAGCATACCAGAAGAAACCGGAAAAAAGCAGTCATTACAATATGGATTTGGCTGTTTGGGATAGGAGCAGCAATTCTTTGTAAGGCGGCGCAGGTATGGAGGATAATGACGATTACGTTATTTGTGGTAGCAATGCTGATGCTGGTAAGAAAAATGAAAGAGTAGTTATGGAAAACAATTTTGGCATGAGAAAAGGGGCGGCAGCCCCTTTTTTCACGTCTCTGGTTTTATTGCCCGGCCAACTGGTAAATGCGTTCCATATCGGCGATCAGGTCTTTGGAATAGGCTTCGGCATCCTGATAAAGCTGTTCTGCCCGGATATAGTTTCCGCTGTTGATAGCGGCGATTACTTCAGAACCGTATTTATGGAAACGCTTATGTTTGGCGCCAAGCGCTGACCAGATTGGTACAACAGCCGGGATTCTTGGCGTCATTGCATAATAAAAGTGTCCAAAGCCGCACTTGGTAGAATCTAACTGGAGAGGAACGACGCTTTGCTCCTCTACCATTTTCCGCAGATTTGACAACCAGGCATGGTGAGCCTGGATAGCGCTCTGCATATAAGTGGCAAATTCGCGGTTTTCCAGGTGGAAGAATACATCCTTGGTCATAACCCCCATCTGCTTGACGGAATCGTCCAAAGTTTTTTCAATATCGGCTACTGGCTCGGTTGCTTTTTTCAGATCCTGACTGACCTGCCGCATAAAATTGGTGCTGTCTACCAGCTGGGTTTCCATTTCTGCCATAGATCCGCTGATTTCCTGGCTGACGGCTGCAATAGAGGACATTGATTCATTGACCTGGGAAACGTGATGCTGATTTTCATCGTTTAATTCCCATACGTGATCGATTTTATCAGTCATACTGTCAAGCGCGCTGATGGTGTTATTGGCGCTGTCTACCGTTTTTTGAGAAGCTTCTTTGATACTTTCCACGAAGCTGCCCATATTTCCTGTTAGCTGTTGCGTCTGTTCCGCCAAGGCGCGGATTTCGTTTGCCACGACGGCAAACCCCTTGCCGGCAGTTCCGGCTCTTGCTGCCTCAATCGAGGCGTTGAGAGCTAGCAGATTTGTCTGCAGGGAAATAGAATCGATCCCGGCGATTACCTGGTTCATGCTGTCGATCACCTGAAGCAATGCGTCCATATCCCTCTGCATTTCAAGGGAGGTTTCAATTGTCTGACGGGAAAGTTCTTTGATGGTGGTCAGTTCATTCTGGCTTGCCTCAATTTTCTGATAAACCTCTCCGGTTTCGGTGGAAACCTGAAGAATTGTATTGGTCAAGGCTTCATGCTGGTTGTTGCTTCTGCCAAGGGACAGAGAATCTCCCGATGAGGTTCCGAAAATAGCCTGTGAGGCAGCCTCTACGTTTTGGGAGATTTCCATAATTCGCTCGGTTTGATACTGCATCGTCAGATCCAAAGAACTGATCTGCATAACCGCCTTGATGTTTTTTTCCAAAATCTCAGCGAATTGTTTGCGGCCATTGGAAAGCCGCAGATAAATGTCCCTTAGTTCTGGAACGGCGGAATAGTCGGCTTCCTGCAGTTCGGAGACCGACTTCATAAGTTTTGCCTTATTCTGTCCAATCGTCATATTTATAACCTCAATTCTTTTCTTAATTGTATGGTGCCTAGAAAGGATTTTTTAGGACACCATGCTTTCTGTGTCGTTTCCTGGAAAAGATAGCTATGTATGATCCAGTGAAAGATACTATTATGATATGAAATTTTAAGAGCTTTTGCAAGCTTTTTCTTTGTTTCTTTTTATTTCCTGTATCTATGGAAATTTTACTGACAAACTATTGACGGGATACCAATAGATGATTATAATGCTACATGGGAAAAATCCGCTGTTTTGGGGAAGAAATGTCAATTTTAGAGGGTAAAACTCAGAAACAGAAGATTACTCTGCCTAAAAATACAGGAAGGAAAATCAGGGAGGAAGAAAAGATGGACGGAAGAGAGAAAACTGGTATAGAAGTGATAAAAAGAACGATTTTGTTAAGCTGTATTTGTCTGCTGTGTCTGTGGCTTATAGGTGTAGGTCGCCAGTTTTTACTAAAAGAGAAAACGCTTTCGGATGAAGAGGTAGTAACCGCGCTTTTAGAGGCATTTAAAACAGGAGATTACGAGGGTCTAAAACCTTATATTGATAAAGACAACCCACTGCATCTTTACTTTGCAAATCAGAAAGAGGAAACATTGTCTGCTGTTTATCAGGCAGCCCAGGAACAGTTAAAGAATATTACTTATACGGTGAAAGTGCTTGAAGGAGCGAAAATAAAGGGAACCATTCAGGTGGCGATTTCAATGCCAAATTACGAGAAGGCGCTATATATGGCAAGAACAGAGGCTTTGGCGGATCAGGTGGTCAATGGAACCGACGCTTTTGAAAATATGCCGGCTTGGTTGTCAAAGGCATTTGAGGGCGAGGGGGAAGTAAAAGAAAAGACCTTTGATCTGTATGTCGGCTCTAAGAACGGTAGCATGGTATTAGACAGCAATACCAACCGTAAGTTTTTTGAGATGCTCTGCGGCGGTTTAAAACAGTACCTGAAAGGAAGCATTACGACCTGTACATTTCCAAGTGGAGACATCTGGCTGCTCTTTGCTCAGGGGGATGAGATTGCCGCTATGCTGAACCGTTCGACGGTTGATGTTTCCGGAAAGGAACAGGAATGGATTGACGAGACAATCGTACAGTTTGAAGAGAACTATAGCAAAATGGACGGATTTGTTGCTCATGCAGAATGCTCGGAAGAGAAGCTTTTCACAGCATGTTATGGGATAGAGATGGAAGAAGCAAGCTCGTATGAACTAGAACAAATAGGGCTGATTAGCGGTAACATTGCCGCTACACCCAACTCCTGGCTCAGCTTAAAAGCTACGATTGAGGGGTTTACCGGGCAGGGAGCAGAGTGTGTGACAGAGACTTTCAAAGCAGAGACAGAAGAGAAAAAATAGGATAGGAAAAGGGAACGGGGTATCAATCCGTTCCCTTTTAGGTTATTTACAGTTGTTGTTATTGTCAAATTCCGGGTTAAAGGCGTAGAAGTTTTTGGAGTTCAGCTCATCTTGTACCAGACGGAGTGCTTCACCAAACCGCTGAAAGTGAACGATTTCACGTTCTCTTAAAAAGCGGATTGGGTCGCAGATTTCCGGATCCTGGATTAGACGCAAGATATTGTCATAGGTGGTTCTGGCTTTTTGCTCTGCTGCCATATCCTCAGTCAAATCCGTAATGGCGTCACCTTTGCTTTGGAATACGGTAGCGGAAAACGGCGCGCCGCCCGCTGACTGCGGCCATAGCGCCAGGGTATGATCGACATAGTATTTATCAAATCCAGAGGCAACTAATTCTTCCGGCGTTAAGTTCCGGGTGAGCTGGTGGACGATGGCACAAATCATTTCCATGTGAGCCAGTTCTTCAGTACCCAGAGAAGCAGCGGTAATGTTCCGCTTACTGTATTTTGGGGCGGGCATGATACGGTGGGATTCCAGATACATAGCTTTTCGACGTTTGAGAGGATAAAGAAATATGATGAAAATGAAGATGCGGGGAACGTCGGGAAGCCTTATTCTATCGAGGTTTGCGACACTCCGAGATGGATAAATCTCTATGCGGCAGCTAATGATGATGTCTATTTATGATACGGAATGTAAGGAACTCAGTTTGTCTATATATTCTTGGACAAGCTGAGTTTTTATATCAAATCACACTATTGAATGATTTATTTATGGTGTTTTACTATCATTGACTTTTCATACAAAAGGGGATATACTATAACAAATCACATAATTGTTGAGATATTTTTGTGTGGATTAATAGAGGTGTAATCAATGATTGATGAAAAAGTGATAGATATTGTCAGAAGAATTTTTTTTGACCATGATTGTATCATGACGACCGCTGAACTTAATTCTTATAAACTATATTATGCTGATATTCAGAAATTATTAGATGAAGGACTGATTGAAAAGGTAAAATGGGGATATTACCATTGGGTGGATCCTTTTGATGGACAGGAGGTTAAGATAATCAATCGGCTTTTTCCAGATGCAGTCCTTTGTATGGAAACAGCTCTTTTTTATTATCATTATAGCGACCGGAATCCTGCCGAATGGAATATTGCGGTTGATAAAAATGTTTCAAGGAATCGTACAAAGATAGATTATCCGTTTGTAAAGGCTTATAGAGTTGAGCCTTATTTAGTACCACTGGGGGAAATAAAAGGAAGTATTGATTTTGTGGATGTCCGCATTTATGACCGTGACCGTACGATTTGTGATGTCTTGCGGAATATGAGCAAGATGGATAAAGAAATTTTTAATAAGGCAGTTCAAGGTTATGTGAGGGACACGCAGAAGAATATCCCAAACCTTATGAAATATGCAAAGGAACTCAGGGTGCAGAAGAAAGTAAAAGAATTGATTGGAGTGTGGTTGTAGTGGCTGATATTGCGGCATCTGTTTTGGCAAGGCTAAGGAATAAGGCAAAGGCGTCTGGCATTAGTTATCAGCAATGCTTACAGCTTTTTATGCAGGAGGAATTTTTGCGGAAACTTTCAAAATCGGGGTATGAGGATGCTCTTATTCTCAAAGGCGGTTTGTTTATTTATGCGCTTACAAATTTTGAAGGTCGGGCGACCGTTGATGTGGATTTCCTATTGCGCAGTGTTTCTAACTCGTTAGAAGAAGTACAAGCTCTTATTGTAAAAATTCTTGCCATACCTACGAGCAATGATTATATTGAGATGACAGCCAAAGGCTTTGAGAAAATTTCCCCACAAAGGAAATATCACGGCATTAGTACGCAGATTATCGGAAAAATCAAAAATGTCCGTGTGCCGTTCAATGTAGATATAGGAGTCGGGGATGTGATTGTGCCATGTGCCGAGGAACGGACGATTCATACGCAGCTTCCTGATTTTGAATCTCCTGTTATTATGACGTATTCTCTTGAAAGTACGATTGCTGAAAAATTTGACGCTATTTTACAGCGGTTTGAACTGACAGGCAGAATGAAGGACTTTTACGATATTTACTATCTGGCAAAGACTTTTGATTTTGATGGAGTGAAATTGCAGACAGCAATATCCAGAACATTGGAGCGGCGAGGGACACCCTACGAAAAGGACAGTTTCAAGCGTATTCTCACACTTGCTGAGGATGTGGATATGCAGAAGCGGTGGAAATTCTTCTTGAAGACTATAAAAGATGATACACTTGAGTTTTCGGAGGTCATAAATGAAATACAGACTTTCCTTGAGCCTGTATTTGATGCGATTGTGAACGAAGATGAGTGGCAAAATTCTTGGGATATATCATCTAACATCTGGGTTAAAATTAGTGTATAAAAAAGAAAGGTTGGTGAAACTGATGGGCGGTAAGGAAGCTTCACGAGGTTTTTTATATCAAGGTTTTGCTTCAGTATTAGAAGCATTAACCGATAAAGACAATTGGGATAAGATTTATATTGAATTTCCGACATCTAATGACAAAGTTGATATAGCATTAGGAAAAGCTGATAAAATCACAAAAAGCATACAAGTAAAATCAACAATAAATACATTTTCTAAATCTGATGTTAAATTAACTCGTTGTGCTAGTTCAATATGGAAGGCTTAAAAGGTAAAAAAGCAAAAAAAACCTCACAAGGTTTCCGAAAGATGCTGTTAAAGGCCATGCAGAGATTATGACCTAAAATCTTGTTCTGCAGTCGGGTACATAACCCCCGAAAGCTTTTCGCGAGGACTCTTTCGGCGTTTGTCTGTTCCGCGAGCTGAGAA
>CASCWU010000040.1 GCA_949155905.1 uncultured Lachnospiraceae bacterium | reverse complement strand
AGCCGCCAGTACGGCGTCCGCCTTTCCTTCGGTCAAAGCATCGTAAAAATGCTCCATCGTACCGGCTCCGCCGGAGGCAATCACCGGCACAGAAACGGCTTCGGATATCGTCCGCGTCAATTCCAGATCATAGCCGTTTTTTGTCCCGTCGCGATCCATACTGGTCAACAAAATTTCTCCGGCTCCCAACTCACAGGCACGGATCGCCCATTCTACGGCATCTATGCCCATATCCACCCGGCCGCCGTTTTTATACAGGCTCCACCCGGAACCATCGGTGCGCCGCTTGGCATCCATCGCTACCACAACGCACTGGCTGCCAAATTTGTCCGCTGCCTCTGCAATCAGCTCCGGACGCAGCAATGCCGCCGTATTGACCGCCACCTTATCTGCACCCTCCCGCAGAAGCCGTCTGAAATCCTCCACGGTTCGGATACCTCCTCCTACCGTAAAGGGAATGAAAACGGTTTCTGCTACCCGCCTGACCATCTCCACGGTCGTCTGTCTGGCATCCGAGGATGCGGTAATGTCTAAAAATACCAGTTCATCCGCACCCTCGTGGTCATAGGCAGCGCCTGCTTCTACCGGATCTCCTGCATCGATCAAATTGACAAAATTAACACCCTTTACTACTCTGCCGTTTTTTACATCCAGGCATGGTATGATTCGTTTTGTATACATCGCACTCCCCTATTCGCCCTTGATATGGAGAAAATTTTCCAAAATACGTAAGCCGATCTCCCCGCTTTTTTCCGGATGGAACTGACATGCACACAACGCTCCGCGTTCTACCGCTGCATGGATGTGCGCGCCGTACTCTGCCGTTGCCGCTACATCCTCCGCCCGTTCCGCCTGTAAATAATAGGAATGGACAAAATATACATAGGACTCCTGCGCAATTCCGGCCAACAAACGAGATTCCTTACAGACAGAAAGGGAATTCCAGCCAATATGAGGAATCTTCCAGCCAGCCTCCTTGGGCAGACGAACAATTCTCCCCGGAAGCAGGCCAAGCCCGGCAATGCCCGGACTCTCCTCACTGCTCTCAAATAAAAGCTGCAGCCCCAAGCAAATCCCCAGAAATGGCTTCCCGCTGTCTGCAAACCGACGGATCGGCTCTATGAGCTGATAATGCTCCAGCTTTTCCATCGCCTCTCCAAAGGAAGCAACTCCCGGCAAAATCAACCTATCGGCTCCTAATAATTCCTCCTGCTGCCGGGTAATCCGGCAGTCCGCGCCCAAATGCCGCAAGGCTCTCTCTACATTGGCTAAATTTCCTGCGTCGTAATCAATAATTGCAACCATCCGATTTCTCCTATGCTCCTGGCCGTTTTTATGGAAGATACTCTACTTCTTCTTTTTCCTCCTGTACGTTTTCCGCGATTTCATAAATCCGGGTAGTGTATTCTACGGCATTCCTGATTTCGGTTAAATTCAAGGCCTCCCGTTCGTTAAGACCATACACACGCTCTAATTCTCCCAGCATTTGTCCTCTGACATAATCCAAATCACTCTTGATGCCCAGCTCGTCGGCCAGTGCCAAATATTTTTCATAGCGCTCTAAGCCGCTTAACAGAGAATCCAATGCTCTTGGATAATCCTTTAACGTATAGTAATTGTTATAGGAATTAAGCTGCTTGTTGACGTACATCACTGTCATCACCTTGTCTTGGATCTCTCTGTCCTCGTTTTTGATTTCCAGTCCGCGGATTTTATCATAGGCCTTATTATAATGCTGCAAAGAAAATTCCAGCTTTGCATCCTCAATGCTGATGACATAGGCCGAGCTTTCGGAGCCAAATAAAATAACCACCGCTACAAACGCAAAAAACAGAAAAACAATCGTCGCGCCTACCCGGTTAATCCGTCCGGTGTCCTCCGGCTCCTGTGCTGCCTTTGCCTCTTTCTTTTGCTGCTTTGCTGCCTCCTTTTCCTTTTTGGCAGCTTCCTTCTTTTCCTTTTGCTTTGCAGCCTTCTCCTTTTGAGCGGCTTCCTTTTCTGCCTTCTTCGCGGCCTTCTGCTCTGCGGCCTGTGCCGCCTTTGCTTCCTTTTCTGCCTTCTTTGCCGCTGCTGCTTCTTCCTCTGTCATTCCTTCTGGAAGATTGCTTTCTTTTTTCTTTTCCTCTACCGGAACGTTGCCGAACAGCTTTTGGAACAATCCTAGTTTTTTCTCTTTTGCTTCTGTTGTCTCTTTCGCTTCTTTTACTTTTTTTGTTTTTTTCTTTTTCTCTGCCTTTTTGTTTTTTTCTTTTGTCGGATTGGAAATCGCTTCCAAATTCAACTCCGGCTCTTCCTCCGTATCGCTGCCTGGCGTCTCATGGCTTGCCGCTTCTTCCCCGGAATCCTCCGGCAATAACTCGAGCATCTCAAAAGGAGAATCTGCTGCCTCTGTCTCTTCGATTCCCAAGGTCTCTCCGAATTCTATCGGTGCTTCCGCTGTTGCTGTCTCCTCTGTAGGATCCGCCTGCCCTGCCGGCTCTCCTGCTTCCTCCTCCCCAGCTTCGGCAGACTCGTTTTCTGCTGCCGCCGCTTTGAAGGCTTCAGAGACGTCCTCCTTTGAAGGGGCGGCTTCCTCTAAGAGCCTATCCTCCTCCCCAAGAATACTCTCTGGAAGATCCAGCTCTGAGATTTCTGGAAACTCCAGCTTTTCAGGAAGATCCAAATCATCCGTTTTTTCAGAAAAATCTATTTCCTCTGAAGGAACCGCTTCCTCTGACTGAGCCACTTCTATCGAAGCTTCCGGTAAATCTGATTCTAATGGAAGCTCCGACTCCAGCGGAAGTTCTGCCGAAGTATCCAATCCCTCCAGCAACTCTGCTTCTATTGGACGCTCCAGTTCTAACGGAGACTCCGCCGAAGTATCCAATCCCTCCGGCAATTCTGCTTCCGACGGACGCTCCGATTCCAACGGAAACTCTGATTCCAATGAAGGCTCTGCCGAAGCATCTGATGCCTCCGGCAGCTCTGCTTCTAACGGAAGATCCGTCGGAAGCTCTATCGAAAGCTCCGACATATCCGACATCCCAGGGATTTCTAACTCCTCTGGCAGTTCTATCGAAAGCTCCGACATATCCGGGATTTCTAATTCCTCCGGCAGTTCCATTTCCATTGAAATTTCTGGAATATCTGCCAGATCCACTCCCGTCATAGCTTCTGAAATTTCCGGTACTTTTGGCATTTCTGTCTCCTCTGGCACTTCCATCTCTATCGAACCCTCCGGTATCTGTGACATTTTTATTTCAGGAACTTCTATAGTAGGAACTTTTTTTGCTTTGGCCGTCAGCTTCCTGTCTGGCACTGTATCCTCCGAAAAGGCATTCAGCAGATTATCCAGATAAGATTCATCCTGCTTTTTCAAGTGAACACCTCCAACTGAACCTACAGCAGACGCCGATTTCCGGTTTGGTTAGCTGTGCGTCTGCTCCCAGGCTCTCTCCCTTTCTCCTCATTTCCTCATTGATCAAAGAAGAGAACAAAACTACTGGCACACCATGTAAAACCGGATCGTCTTTGATTAGCTTCGTCAGCCTGTGTCCGTCCATCTGCGGCATTTCAATATCTGTGATCACACACCTTACTTGCTCCTCTACATTGCCTTTCTCAATATAGGTCTGCAGGGTATCCCAGGCCTCTTGTCCATTGTTGGTTGCCGTCACATTGGTATATCCGGCCTTATGTAAGCAATCTACAATCATCTTACTCAGCAACGGAGAATCCTCTGCAATTAAAATCGGCTCCTCATTCCTTGTCCGATTTCCCAGTTTTTCGATATCGGCCATCTTTAAACCAGTCTCCGGGCTGATATCTGTGACGATTTTCTCAAAGTCCAAAATAACAATCAGCTTGCCCTCGATCTTGACAATACCAGTCGCCACACCCTGATGGGCAGAGCTAATCGTATCGTCCGGCTTGGAAATATCCGACCAGCTTAGGCGATGCATTCCCTCTACCCCATGCACATGGAAGCCAATATTCAGCTTGTTAAAATTAGTAATGATAAACATATCGCGGTTCTGCTCCGGGGAAGGCGGCAGCCCAAGCGTACCAGCCATATCAACTATCGAAATAATCGTGTCTCTTGGCATATAAACCCCTTCGATAGACGGATGAGAATTCGGTATCGGTGTCGGCGGCTCATACGGCATGATTTCCTTTACCTTTTCTACGTTAATCCCGTAATAATTTGCACCGACATGAAACTCCAGCACCTGCAGCTCGTTTGTCCCGCTTTCTAACAAAATTCCTGTTTCCATAACATATAACCTCCTCTTAATTTAGTCGTCGTCATCCTCATCCATCTGCATTGCGTCAATATCCAGGCTATGAAGCGTACGCCGTCGCCTTCTGGCTTCCTCCGAAGCATCCAGGATAAATTCCTTTATCTGGGCAGAATTACGGATTCTTGTCAGTCTCAGCTCTGGATGTGTCGTATCGCCCGTAAAGCAAATCACCGTACCGAGCCGGAAAACCCTCTCTCCCAAAGAACGCATCAGACGGACGTCCTGAATCTTATACATCATTGCATCGTCTTCTATTACATTCAGGAAACCGCTGCGAATCGTCACCTTTTCTTCGTCAATCAAATAAGTTGTAAAGGATAGCGGCAGCCCAAAAAATTTGGAACGCTTTTTTTCTTTATACATCTTTCTTCTGCTCCCTGTTCCTTATTTCAATTCTTCTATCGCCGTTTGGGTTTCCGTGTAGATCAAAAGATTTGTCCCTTTAAGCGCTGCTTTTTTGTCTACGGTAAATACCACAACGGCTTCCATCTTTTCCTTAGGCTTTAAAACCGTATCTACATATTGCAGATCATTGACCAAAAGCGTCATATCCGGCTGAATAAAGGTTTCTGCATCCAAATCCAGCCGGTAACGGATCTCACTGTCCGCCTGGCTGAACGTTTGCTCCTTGTCTGAGCCATTCTGCACGGTAAACTTCATCACAGCCAATTTTTTCCCCTTTGGCGCTACAAGTGAAAAGAAGCTCTCTCCCTCCGGATAAGCGGCATATTCCTGATACCCATCAAAGGATACCTCAATGCCCTTCTTCGCAAAGAAACTAGCCAGCTTCACATTTTCCTTTTCCGCCGGCTTCTCACCGTTTCCTCCCTGCTGCGTATCTCCTTTGGAAGCATCGGTGCTACCCTCTGCAGACGACGTATCGTCCTTTGCTGTCCCGCCGGAGCTACCCTGGGAGTCCTTCTCCTGCCCAATCACTGTAAACTCTTCCTCTACCATCGAAGGATTATCTGGCACTGTAACCGTTTCTACAAGGCGGCTTTGATAGTCCTTGTCGTATTTCAGCAGCAGATAAGCGACATATTCCGCTATGGCATCCCGTTCCGCATCCGTCAGGGCCGTTGCGCTCGCACAGCCCGACAAAAGCATTGCGGTACAAAGTATACATAAAAAGAAAATGCTGCTCCTTCTTTTCACAATATCCCTCCTTCTTTTTTTCTCTTCTCCTACTATATCATTTTTATGACTGTCTGTCTAGTTCAAACCAAAATTCTACTCCGTTTTCCCAGTTTTTCACTCCATATGCCTGATTGATCGAATTCATAATCGCCTTTACAATCGAAAGTCCTATTCCGTTGCCGCCATATTCTCTTGTTCTGGCTTTGTCTACTTTGTAAAATTTTTCCCAGATCAGGTCAATATCCTCCTCCGGGATCGGCTGCCCGGTATTAAATACACTGACACGCACACGCCCCTCTAGCAGCTCAAGCCGCACTGAAATCCTCTTTTCCGGCTGGGCTTCTGTCTGAGAGGAGCCAGGAAGCGGCACCGCCTCTACATGGTTTAGGGCATTGCTGATATAATTGGTCATAACCTCCTCAATCCGGTACTCATCTCCCCAGACATAAACAGACTCATACTCCGGTAAATCCAATACGACCTCTTTTTGGCGGAAGATGATATTGGTCGCCTGGAGAACGGAACACAGCAGCGCGGTCAAATCAAATCGCTCAAACTCCACCTGCCCGTTTCCGAATTCGATCTGGTTTAACGTCAGCAGCTTTTTTACCATATGATTCATCTTGGCAGCCTCGTCAATGATCACATCACAATAAAATTCCCGGCTTTCTGCATCCTCGCTGATGTTGTCCTTTAAGCCCTCCGCATAGCCCTGAATCAAGGCAATCGGCGTTTTCAGCTCATGGGAAACATTCGATAAAAATTCCTTGCGCATCTCATCAATCCGCTCTTTTTTCTCGATATCGCCCTTTAATTCATTATTGGCCGATTTCAGTTCGGAAATTTTGGTTTCTAGCTGCTCGGAAAGTAAATTGATGCTATGCCCCAGCTCCCCGATCTCGTCCTGCCGCTTCGTCTCATAGCGGACACCAAAATTCAGTCTGCTGATTTCTCTGGCAATCCCGGATAGCTGCTGAATCGGCCTGGTGAAGCCTCTGCCGATAAAATAAGCCAAAAAAATCCCCACTGCCGTCACCACCAACCCGGTATAAGCCAAAAACCGATTGGCTACGCCTGCGCTCTCCTGAATACTGAAAAAATTAGAGCGCATAAAGATCAAATCGCCGCCGGAGAGCTGGCCGAACAGTTCAATATAATAAGCCTCCATCCTTTTGTCAAACCGCTTATAAATCCGGTAGTCCTCTGCCTCATAAAGCAGCTTCCCGCCCTCCTGATCCTCCTGAAACAGATACTCCAGCGAATAATACTGCCCGATCCGCTCCGCTAACTGTTCCTCCTGAAAGCGGTTTAAATTAGACGGATATTTTACCTGGTAAAACAACGTCCCGCTGCTTAGATAGACGTTGAAAATATAAAGACTGATATTCTGTCTGGAACCAGCCTTTTCCAAATAAAGCGTAATCTCCTCACCATTTTCGATTTCCTGATAGGTCGCATCGATTTGGTGGTAGAGTTCTCCGCAGGTTTTGATTTTCGACTGCTCGTAATAGCGCCCCAAAAATGTAATATTGACAAACCAGCAGAAAAAAATAGTCGCCGCCAGCAATCCGCCTAAGGCCAGCACCATACGGATTCGGATAGAATGCTTCATATTGTCACCTCAAATTTATAGCCCATTCCCCAAATCGTTTTGATATATTCTCCCTTCTCTCCCATCTTGCTGCGGAGCTTTTTGACATGGGTATCAATCGTCCTGGCATCCCCAAAATAATCATAATTCCAGACATTATTTAAAATCCGCTCTCTGGAAAGCGCCACACCCTGGTTCGCAATAAAATAAGAAAGAAGCTCAAATTCCTTAAAGCTCAGTTCTACGCTTTTGCCGTCGATGATCACCTGATGCGCTCCCTTGTCCAGACGAATGCCGCCTACCTCCACGACCTCCTCCACGTCGCCGTTTGTCCGGCGCAGAATCGCCTCTGCTCTGGCCACCAGAATCTTTGGGCTGAAGGGCTTGGAAATATATTCATCTACCCCTAATTCAAAGCCCTGCAGCTCATCCCGTTCGTCGGATTTGGCCGTCAGCATAATAATCGGCACCTTGGAATATTGCCGGATCTCCCGGCACACCTGCCAGCCGTCCATTTTAGGCATCATCACATCCAGAATAATCAGTGCGATATTTTTCTCCTGGAAAAACAGATCCACTGCTTCCTCCCCGTTTTCCGCCTCTAACACCTCGTAATTTTTATGCTGCAAAAAGTCCTTTACCAGCTTCCGCATACGGCTCTCGTCGTCCACTACCATCACTCTGATCCGCTCCAAGCCTGACACTTCCTTTCTCTGTTCTTTTTTCTGGTCTGCTGCCCCTCGCATATCCTTGTCATCAGCATACCCGAATTATTTGTTCATTCTGTGTCCGGCTGACGTTTCAGTGCATTTTCCCGCTTCTGCAGCTCAGCCTCCTTCTGATCAAGTTCTTCCTGCCAGCCAGCATATTCATCTAAAATCTTTTCCCGCTCTGCTGCCACGTCTATCGTTTTATCCTTCCAGGTGATGACAAACAATGCCAGCACCAATACCAGAAGAAATCCGCTTACAATCCAAAGATTGCGGTAGCGCCCCCGATAGGCTGCCTCTAACTCCTTGCGGATACGCCCCTCGGTAAGCCGGTTCTCCATCTGCTGCTCCAAATCTCCGGCCGCCTCGTCGCTCTCTGGCATACTTCCGCTGGCCGGAACCGGAATCAACGGAAGTCCCTTCCTCGTTTCCTCTCTCCTGGCCAAATGCCGCTGCAGCTCCCGCAAAAAACCAATCCCTACCGGAGTATGGTACTCGGCCTTTGCCGCCAGCTTCTGATAGGTCTTATAAAGCTCCTCCTCTTTGGTTACATCTAATTCCGAACGGATAAAGGCAATGCTCTCTGCTTCCCTTTTGGCCTGCTCGTAATCCTGTCTGGAAGCAAATAAATAGCCGTCTAATATATAACGCTCTACCTTTGTCTCCGCCATACCATCCCTCCTTACTCCCTCTGACCTCTGTTCTTTTTTAAACTGTTACACCATTATAGCACATTTTTTCAAAAAATCCAAATATATATTTGACAAAGTCCTCAATTTATGTTATGGTAATAAGTGTATTCTAAATGTTTCAAATGAACTCGCAGATATTGTAAGTCATTGGTCATTAATGAGTTACGGACTGCGGTTTTTTAGCGTAATGGCACTACTACTTGTATCTGTGGGTAACTGCTGCAAAGCTCTTTTGTTCGTTAGATATACAAATCACATTTATTTATTTTTATAGGAGGTACCTAACATGAATACAGGTATTGTAAAATGGTTCAATTCTGAAAAGGGTTACGGCTTTATCACCAATGACAACGGCGGCGAGGATGTATTCGTACATTTCTCTGCTATTCAGGTAGATGGCTTCAAGACCTTAAATGAAGGACAGAAGGTTTCTTTCGATACCGAGGCTGATCCGAAGAACTCCAGCAAGCTGAGAGCTATCAACGTTCAGATCATCGACTGATTCCGATTCTTTGAACACACATACCGCCCTGCCGGAATTTTCCGGCAGGGCGGTATTTTTATGGAAAACCGTGTGAGGAATTTTGCCACCGCCGGCGGCATCCTGAAACTTTTAAAAGGCACCTGAAATATTTTATTTCAAGTGCCTTTACAGGATGGAGCTGAGGGGAATCGAACCCCTGTCCGAAAGCCCATTCATCGTCCTTCTACAAGCTTAGCTGATTGTTTGACATTCCCTCTGTCCGGCTTGAGTCAGCACAATCCGGAGTTTAGTAGCTTCATAGTACGCCTATATGCGCAAAGCTTTGCATATATCGTTTCCTGCATGCTCGATGCCGGGAACCTGGCGTGCAGGTGCGCCAGGGCCGACAGCTGCCTTAGGCAGCGAGTGCTAAATTGTCTTCAGCGTTTATTTTTAATTTTGGATTTGACGCATACCTGCGGCTTGCTTCTCCGACTTCAAAACCCCCGTCGAAACCAGTACAACCCCGTATGTGATTGTCTGTTGCAGTAGGAATGATACTCCCTGTTTTTGTCAAAATTAAGGCAGCTTACAAATTCCGTACCTTAAATTCCTTTTCTGCCTCCCTACGCTGATCCTTTTTCGCGATATCCTGCCGCTTGTCGTATTGCTTCTTTCCTCTGGCCAGCCCGATTTCTACCTTCACCAGACTTCCCTTTATATAGACTCTAAGCGGAACGAGCGTATAGCCCTGCTGTGCCAGCTTAGGGCCGATTTTATTGATTTCATAGCGATGCAGCAGCAGCTTTTTCACCCGCAGCGGATCCTTGTTAAACAGGTTCCCTTTTTCATACGGGCTGATGTGCATGCCATACAAATACACTTCCCCATGCTCGATCCGCACAAATGATTCCTTAATACTGCACTTTCCCATACGGATGGATTTTACCTCCGTACCATGCAGCTCGATTCCCGCCTCATAGGTTTCTTCGATAAAATAATCGAATCTGGCCTTTTTATTATTGGCGGCCAGCATATAATGATCCTTTGCCATCTGTTATCCTTCCCTTTTGCCCTCTTCTTTATCCTTCCGCTCTCCTGCTTTTTGCCGGCAGATTATCTTTTATGCCTCCCACGGAGAACCGTCGCTTCCCAGCACGAAAAAATCCACGGTTTTTAGCAGCTTGTCACTGTTTATGACCTGAACCTTAACATGCTCTCCCAGCTTAAACGTCCTGCCGGTATCCTCTCCTACCAGCTCGTAATTCTCTTCTACATAATGGTAATAATCGTCTAAGAGACTGGACATCTTTACCATTCCCTCTATCGTATTCGGCAGCTCTACGTAAAGCCCTCCTGCTGTTACGCCGGAAATCACTCCTTCAAAGGTTTCCCCGATATGACGGCTCATATACTCTGCCTTCTTCATCTTTTCTGTTTCCCGCTCTGCTTCGTCTGCCAGCCTTTCCCGTCTGCTCGCCCGATCTGCTACCTCCGGTAAAATCGATTCATAGTGCCGAATCCGCTTTTCTGACAGCTTTCCATGCAGATTTTCCTTGATAATGCGGTGAATCTGCAAATCTGGATACCGTCTGATCGGAGAAGTAAAATGACAGTAATACCGTGCCGCCAGTCCAAAATGCCCCAGGCTTTCTACCGTATAGCTTGCGCGCTTTAAAGAACGCAGCGTAATCCGGCTGATCAGAGCCTCCTCCGGCTTGCCCTCGATTTGTTCCATCAGCTTCTGAATTTCCTTAGGATGGATCTCCTCCTGTCCTACCCGGATACGATAGCCGAAATTGTAGATAAAGGTTCCCAGCTTTTGTATCCGCTCGGCATCCGGATTCTCATGGCTCCGATATACAAACGGAAGCTCCTGCCAAAAATAGTCCTCCGCCACCGTTTCATTGGCGGCCAGCATAAAATCCTCAATAATGCGGGTCGCGGTATTACGCTCATAGGCTTTTACCTCAAGCGGCTTACCCTTTTGATCCAGAACAATCTTACTCTCTGGAAAATCAAAGTCTATGGAGCCTCTCTTGCGGCGTTTCTTCCGCAGCAGCTCTGCCAGCTCTGCCATACGGAAAAACAATGGGGTCAGCTCCCGGTATTCCTCACAGGCAGCCTCCTCTCCGTCTAAAACCTGCTGAACGGCCGTATAGCTCATCCGGCGGTTGACACAGATCACCGTCTCTGCAATCCGATGTCCCACTACAGCTCCCTTTTCGTCAATTTCCATCAGGCAGCTAAGCGCCAGCCGATCCGCTCCCTCGTTTAAGGAGCAAATCCCATTGGACAGGCGATGCGGCAGCATCGGAATCACCCGATCCACCAGATAGACACTTGTCCCCCGTTTTAACGCCTCCTGATCGAGTGCATCTCCTTCTCTGACATAATGGCTGACATCTGCGATATGCACACCCAGCAAATAGCGGTCTCCCTCCTTGGTCAGCGTAATGGCATCGTCCAAATCCTTGGCATCCTCGCCGTCTATCGTCACCGTCTCCCAATCCCGCAAATCCATCCGACCCGCCAGGTCGCGGCCGTCTACCTCCTCCGGCGCTCTTTTGGCCTGCTTCATTACCTCCTCCGGAAACTCCTCTGGCAGCCCGTAGGCTCTGACTATCGAAAGGATGTCTACTCCCGGATCATTGATATGTCCTAATATCTCCGTGATTTCTCCCTCCGGACTGTCCTTTCCGCCGCCATAAGAGGTCAGTCTGACGACTACCTTATGACCTGACATGGCACCCAGATCCTGTTCCTTCGGCACAAAAATATCCGTCCCCAGCTTTCGATTATCCGGGATAACAAAGCCATAATGCTTTTCCTTTTGATAGGTTCCTACTATCTCCTTCGTATTCCGCTCGATTATCTTGACGATCTTACCCTCGCGGCGTACCTTTCCTACTCCCCGCGGCTCCGTAGCTGCCTCGGAGCATTCTACCTGTACCCGATCCCCATGAAGCGCTCCGCCAACGGCAAATTCTGGGATAAAAATATCATCTGGTTCCCCTTCGATATGAACAAAGCCGAAGCCTCTTTGTGTCCCCGAAAATATCCCAATCAGCGCATCCTCTGCTATCTTTTTATAACGCCCCTGCATATCCTGGGTAATCACACCCTCTTGTACCAGTTCCTGCAATATCCGGCGAAGATCCTCCTTTTCCTCCCTCGGCACCTGAAGCAGCATGGCCAATTCCCGGAACTTTAAAGGTTTGTAGTCCTTCCCGCAGATAAATTCCGCAATCCCCTCTTTATGCTCCTTAAAAATCCGTTCCTCTTCTAAAAACGACTTCTTTGCTTTTCCTTTAACCTTCTCTTCCATATTCCCTCACATTTCTATGCTTTGCCGTTACCTGA
This sequence comes from uncultured Lachnospiraceae bacterium, assembly GCA_949155905.1. Lineage (GTDB taxonomy): Bacteria > Bacillota > Clostridia > Lachnospirales > Lachnospiraceae > MGBC131033. The sequence goes on along the minus strand of CASCWU010000040.1, from coordinate 18,639 downwards.
CACCTTTCCTGTTTTTGTCCATCTCCCTTTCTGCTTCCAGTCTTTTTTTAGACAACCTTTATTTCCCCTCTGCAGAATTTAAAAACCGGCTGCGGTACTCCACCGGAGACACCCCTTCTACCGAATAAAAAACCCGGATCAGCGGCCTGGTCGTATAATACCCTACCTCATCCGCCGTATCCTTGACCGTCTTTCCGGCAGCCAGCAGTTCCTTTGCCCGATTTAACCTGGCCTGATTGATATAATCCAACAATCCAATCCCCATTTTCCGTTTAAAGGTCTGGCTTAAATTTGACGGACTCATCCCAAACGTATCCGCAAGCAGCCCGGCAGAAAGCATCTTATCTGTAAAATGCTCGTCAATATAGGAGGCCACCTCTGTCATCTGACAGCTTACATTACGGCTCTCTCCGCCCGGTTCCTCCTCCTTGATCTCCTCCTGCACGACCTCCTCTCCGGTTGAAAGCTCGCTAAGCAGGCGAATCGCCGCATCGTATTCATGGGTACGGATCAGATCTCTGGCCTGCTTTTCTTTAAAATAGGCATCGACATTCTGCAGCTCGTCGTTCTTTTTCATATCCCGATACAGCAGTACCATTTTACTTGTCCCGGCCCAATCCCGGAACAAATTGATATCCATTACCTCATCCCGGCAAAGAGAGATATCCTTCCGGCTCTCATGCACCAGACTAATATTGATCCAAAGATTCAGCCCATAGCTTTCCTTTAAAAAGCAGCCGACCTTCTCTGCTATCTGTGCAACATCCTGATAAATCGTATCCCTCTCTGCCTCGGTATCCACATTGATTAAAAAATAATAATCTCCGCCGGACTCTCCGCTCAAATACGCATATTTTCCCTCTGTCTCTAACAGCTCTGCACAGACGTTGTCAATGATAAAGGAAATCAGTCTTCTGGTTTCTTCCGAAAGAATGTTTTCTTCATCCATAAAAATATCACTGATATCCGATACGTTAAAATCCAGCAGCAAATAGCCGTGGTAAGTAAAATGACTGGTCAGACGCTCAAACTCTTCCTCACTGATCATCGCATACCGGCTGTTTTCCAGAATACGGGTCATCCGATTGCTTTTGATTTGGTGTTCTCTGCTCAGTTTTTCCTCTTCCTGATTCTCATATACATGAATCAGCTTTTCTACTGAATCCTTAATCGCCTGGAACTCCCCAACCTCGCTGTCGGAACGATACCGTCCCCGCTGTGTCAGCTTGATCAGCTCGTCCACCGGAGAATAATTCCGCTTGGTCAAAAAGCCTGCCAGCAGCACGCCTAAAAGAGAACACAAAATCACATAGGTGGCCAAAATCATCTTAGCCTGCTGGAGTTTTTCCATAAAAAGCCCCTTTGGAATCAGGTTTAGCACCCATAAATTCCGGTCAGGCAGACGATTTAGTACAAGATGCTCCTCTCCTAAGCTGACATACTGGTAATCCTTTTCTTTTTCCAGGCTCTCTAAAATATCCCAATAACCTCCCGCCTCAAGAGCCTCTCGATCCAGACAGCTCCCATCCTCCAAAATCAAATGAACCGACGCATCCTGCAGACAAATATCCTGCATCAGCTTATGATAATCCAACAGCACAAGCATTACGGCATCCTGCGTCTTAAAATTCTGATCAGGATTGACCGCATACATATAAAGACAGACTTTATTCCACAGTCCATCTACCAAATGAATACTCCGGTACACCGGCTCGTCCAAAAGCCGTTCAAATTCCTCCTTTGACATCCAGAGGCTCCCCCGCAGCATCTGAGCATCGTCCGCATAATACAGATTCGTCGCCCCTACCAGATACTGGCTGCGCGGGAAATAGAGATAGGCCGCTAAAATATAGTCATTGGATATCGTATAGTCCAAAAGCGTGGCATTGATAGACTGAAAATTCAGCCTCTGTACCGTATTAAACTCGCCGTTTGCCACCCTTCCCAAATCCTTTATTTTCTCGTCTGAGACAAGCGCGGCTCCCATATTCGATAAATTGTCCAACAGCAGCGACACGGTATCAACGGATCGCTCTACTGTCTGGTATTGCAGCGCCTCAGCCTCCTCCCGGATGGTATTCATCGAAAATACATAGATCACAATACCAAATGCCAACGGCACCACCAACACATATAAATAAGATAGCATCCATTGCAAGATTGTTTTATTTTTTATAGAAAGCTTGATCTGCTTCATTCTAATCTATCACCCATATCCTCTATTCTCTCAAGGAAATCCTGAGAAGATGACGTCAGTCATCTTTGTTATCTTACCATATTTCCAGAGAAATGACAAGAAAAACAAAAAAATCCTTTTAGAAATTGTAAAAAAAGCTTCAAGAGGTATCGGATAAAACAAAAAGCCCGGAAGCACAGCAGCTTCCAGGCTTTTGTATCATTACATTATTTTTTCCTTTGATAAAACAGATTAACCCTTTACAGAACCAACCATAACGCCCGTTACGAAATACTTCTGTACGAATGGGTATACACACAGAATCGGTACGGTCGATACAATGATAGAACCGTATTTTACAAGAGTTTTGTAAAGCTGTGCGTTATCCATCAGCTCGCCTACGCTCGGATTCTGCGTTGCAGAAGTATCATTGTTGATCAGAATCTCTCTCATATACATCTGTAGAGGATATTTGCTCTTATCCTGCGGTAAGTACAGCAAAGCATCGAACCAGGAGTTCCACTTTCCTACGGCGATAAAGAGGATAATAACGGCGAAGGTTGCCTTACACAGAGGAAGGATAACCCGAAACATAACCGTAAACTCTCCAGCACCGTCAAGACGCGCGGATTCCTCCAAACTGTCTGGAATACCCTGGATAGCGGTTCTCATAATGATGATATAAAATACTGACATAGCGCCAGGAATCAGACATGCCCAGTATGTATCGAGCAGGTGCAGATTCTTTACTACCATGTAGGTCGGGATCATACCACCATTAAACAACATCGTAAAAGCTAAAAACATCATGATACTGTTCCGATAACGGAATCTCTTTCTGGAAAGTACATAACCAGCAATAACCGTCAGAATACCTGTAATCAAGCACTGTGCGATTACGTAGAAAATAGTGTTTTTATATCCGGTCCAGATACCCTTATACCGAAGGATAATCTTGTAGGCGTTCAGTGACAGGTCGCCGAGCGGACGCAGCAGGATACCACTGGAGGTCTCTACTAAGGCCGGATCACTGATGGATGCCCAAAATACGTGCAGAATCGGCACGAAACAGATCACACACATAAACAGCATGAACAGTGTGTTGAACACGGTGAAAATACGTCCACCTACCGTTTTCTTTACTACCATCATAAGGCTCGTTCCCTCCTTTTCCTAGAATAAGCTTGTTTCCGAATACTTCTTACTGATTGCATTCGTCGTCAGCAGCAGCGCCGTACCAACGATGGAATTGAATAAACCAACTGCGGTACTGTAGCCGTAATCATAATTCTGAAGACCAACACGGTATACGTAAGTACTGATAACATCGGCTTTTTCATAAGTAGCCGGCGAATAAAGGAGAAGCACCTTATCACTTGCTACCTGAAGAACGGAACCCATTCTCATAATCAACATGATGATAACGGTTGGAAGGATACTAGGGATTGTAATATGGATCGTCTGTTTCCAGCGTCCTGCACCATCCACTACGGCTGCTTCATACAGCTCTTGATCCACGCCTGACAAAGCAGCTAGGTAAATAATACTACCATAACCAACACCCTGCCATGTACCGGACAAAATAAAGATTGGCCGGAAATAATTCGGATTACCTAATAAGTTCTGGCTTTCTCCTCCGGTAATCGATGCTACTACGTTAGAGATAACGCCGCCGCTCTTGGTAAAGTCTACGATCAAACCACAGATAACGACCATGGAAATGAAGTAAGGCATGTAGCTGATGGTCTGTACCACCTTTTTAAACTTGGCTGCCTTTACCTCGTTTAACAGCAATGCAAATAAAATCGGAGCCGGGAAGTTGACTAACAAATCCAGGATACCTAACACTGCTGTGTTCCTTAACAGACGTACAAAATACGGGCCTGTAAAGAAGTTGGTAAAGTTGTCAAAGCCGATCCACGGGCTTCCCCAGATACCCTTCGCCGGTGCGAATCTCTGGAATGCCATCACGATACCAGCCATTGGCCAGTAGCAGAAGATAATGTACCATACTATAATCGGAATACACATAAAATAGATGGCCTTGTTTCTTCTGAAGTCTACTGCAAGGTTATGCGGAACCGCTTTGATACCGCCGTTTTCGATGTAACCAATTACTTTTTTTGGTTGTGCAGTTTCTTGTTTCACAATTTACCCTCCTATCTTTCTCCGGCAGCAGGCGCCTTCTTGAGTTCTTCCTAAACCAAAATCTGGCTTCCAGAACCTGGCTTCCTGTCTGCTTTGTGCTTCTCTAACAAAGAAACAGGGGCTTCCCCCGCAGCAGCCCTTTGCCGGTAATCCAAGGGAGCAGCTCTCTGCTTCCTTGTTGCTGGCCTTATCATAGCACAGCCCTGTCAAAATTGGTATGCCGTATATTTTACAAAGCCGAAAATATTGAATAATTGTTCCAAAATACACCTGATAAAATCAATATAAAAACGTTTTTCTTTTGTTTTGGGCATTTCTGGGAACGTTTGAAAACACTGAAAACATCGCTGTAAAAACGTTTTTATCACTTTGTATAAAATAATGCACCATTTTTAGTGCTTTTTCACAATGTAAAAAAATGAACATCGTCTATTCTGTATGTTTTTATTGTAAAATCTATACAGAATAGACAAAAAAGGTATGCAGACTTCTAACTCTGCATACCTTTTTCTGAATGATCCAACAAAAATTTGTTTTCCTTTTAGGAATTTTTTCAGCGGAAACTGCTTTCTGTTTTTAAGCTGCCAAATACTGCCTGTCCTACCAGTTCAGGTTGAGTAAGACGGAAATGACGATGAATGTCAAAGCCAAATACTTTGTAATCTTATTCATAGCCCCTTCCATCGAACGCCCTTTATTCTTTCCCCAGTAAGTATCAGCCACACCGTTGATTGCTCCGGTCAGTCCGGCGCTCTTGCCCTCCTGCATCAAAACGATCACGATCAGTCCGATACATACTGCTACATATATCAGCGTTAGAATCAATCTTATTGCTTGCACGTTTACACCTCCTGAAAGCATCCATACTCATAACATAGCAATTCTATCACAAAATGATCCGGATTTCAAGGTATATTTTTGTTTCTTTTGCCGCACACCTTACAACCGTCCAAACAATCGCCAAACGGTTCCGGAATCAGATCGTTGCTGCTTTATGCCTTCACCAGCAAGGACTTTCCTGTCATTTCCTTTGGCTGCTCCATTCCCATCATTTCGATCAGGGTCGGCGCGATATCTGCCAGACAGCCGCCTTCCCGCAACGTATAGGCTTTGTCATAATTCACCAAAATAAACGGCACCGGATTGGTCGTATGGGCGGTAAACGGCACGCCTGTCTCATAGTCCACAAGCTGCTCTGCATTTCCATGGTCTGCACAGACAAACATCTGACCGTCTACCTCTAACAAGGCCTCTACCGCCTGGCCAACGCACTCGTCTACGGCCTCGATTGCCTTGATGGCTGCCTCTTTGACTCCGGTATGACCGACCATATCCGGATTGGCAAAATTGACAACAATCACATCATATTTATCGGATTTGATCGCTTCCACCAGGTTCTTTGCCACCTCATATGCGCTCATTTCCGGCTGCATATCATAAGTCGGCACCTTAGGCGAATTGACTAACAGACGCTCCTCTCCTTCGTTTGGAGCCTCTACGCCGCCGTTAAAAAAGAAAGTGACATGTGCATATTTTTCTGTCTCTGCGGTACGGAGCTGCTTTTTACCGTTGGCCGCTAAAAACTCTCCGAACGTATTGTGAATTTCTACCTTATGAAATGCCACTAATTTATTCGGAATCGTCACGTCATATTCGCTAAAGCAAACATAGGTCGTCTTGATTCTGCCGCCCTTCCGCTCAAAGCCGGTAAAATCCTCGTCACAGAAGGCTCTGGAAATTTCGCGGGCGCGATCCGGCCGGAAATTATAAAAGATCACGGAATCACCGGTTTTCACTGTCGCTACCGGCTTTCCATCCTTTAAAATCACAGTCGGCAAGACAAATTCGTCGTTGACCTCCTTGTCATAGGATGCCTGGACTGCCTGCACCGGACATTCTGCCGTCTCTCCTACGCCTTCTACCAATGCCTGATATGCTTTTTCTACCCGATCCCAGCGGTTATCCCGATCCATGACATAATAACGCCCCATCACCGTAGCTACTTCACCGACGCCAAGCTCCTTCATCTTCTCTACGGCCTCCGCTACAAAGCCCTTGCCGGAGGTCGGCGCAGTGTCACGCCCATCTAAAAAGGCATGCAGATAAACACGATCTAACCCATTCCGTTTTGCTAACTCTAACAGCCCATACATATGTGTGTTATGGCTGTGTACTCCACCGTCGGAAAGAAGCCCGAACAGATGAAGATCCGTTCCGTTCTGCTTGCAATTTTCTATTGCTGCCAGCAGCGCCTCGTTCTGGAAAAAATCTCCATCCTGAATTTCCTTGGTAATCCTCGTTAGCTCCTGATAGACAATCCGTCCAGCCCCCATATTCATATGTCCGACCTCGGAGTTCCCCATCTGGCCTTCTGGCAGACCGACAGACATTCCGCTAGCATTTCCCGGCACAAACGGATACTCCTTCATCAGCCGATCCATCACCGGAGTCTTTGCTATAGCCACAGCATTGGCTTCGGTTTTTTCATTTAACCCATAGCCATCTAAAATCATCAATACAGTTGGTTTCTTGCTCATTTTTATGAAGCTCCTCCTTCTTTTATGAAAAATCTACTCTTAAAATCTGCAAAAGGCAGACAATGATCTGCCTGCCCTTTGTGTAGCTTCCCTCTGGCTTTTATTTGTAGTTGACAATCTTACCGAAATCCGGCTTTAAGGAAGCGCCGCCTACCAGTCCTCCGTCGATATCCGGCATCGAGAACAGCTCTGGTGCGCTGGCTGCCGATACACTTCCGCCGTACTGAATCCGGATTGCCTCTGCAGTCGGTGCATCGTAAAGCTCTGCAATACACTCTCTAATTGCCTTACATACCTCCTGTGCCTGCTCGGAGGTTGCCACCTTGCCTGTGCCGATAGCCCAGATTGGCTCGTAAGCGATGACTGCCGTCTTAGCCTGCTCTGCTGTCACCTCTAAAAAGGCGATCCGAATCTGCATCCGAATCCAGTCGATAGTAATACCCTGCTCTCTTTGTGTCAAAGACTCTCCGCAGCAGATAATCGGGGTCAGGCCATGCTCAAATGCCTTTAATACCTTTTTGTTGACGGTTTCGTCGGTTTCTGCAAAATATTCTCTTCTTTCGGAATGACCGATGATAACATATTTTACCCCGGCGTCTACTAACATATTCGGCGCTACCTCTCCGGTATAGGCTCCGCTCTCTTCAAAATACATATTTTCCGCACCGATTTCGATGTTAGAGCCCTTCACAGCCTCAACCGCTGCCGGAATACAGATAGCTGGTACGCAAAATACTACATCTGCCTCCTCGGTAGCAACCAATGGCTTTAACTCGTTGATCAAAGCAACTGCCTCGGTCGGAGTCTTATTCATTTTCCAGTTGCCTGCAATAATCTTTCTACGCATTGTTATCCTCCAAATTGACGGCTCTCTGGCATTGCCGGTCTGCTGTCAATATTTTTACGATTCTATCCCGTTTTCTTCCTTCTTATCGATCATTGGCTGCTACAACACCTGGAAGCTCTTTTCCCTCTAAGAACTCCAGGGAAGCGCCGCCGCCTGTCGAAATATGGGTCATCTTATCGCCATAGCCTAGCTGATTGACTGCCGCTGCGGAATCTCCGCCGCCGATAATCGTGGTAGCATCGATATCTGCCAAAGCCTTGGCAATTGCCTCGGTTCCCTTTGCAAAGTTCGGCATCTCAAAAGCGCCCATCGGTCCGTTCCATACTACGGTCTTGGCATCCTGGATGGCCTCGGCATACAGCTCGCGTGTCTTTTCACCGATATCTAGTCCCTGCCAGTCTGCCGGAATCTCTCCGCGACCTACGGTCTTAAAGTTCGCATCGTTGGAGAAATCGTCTGCGATAACGGTATCTACCGGAATCAAAAGCTTCACGCCCTTTTCCTCGGCCTTCTTTAACATATCGTTGGCATAGTCGATATAATCCGGCTCTAAGAGGGACTTTCCTACCTCCTCGCCCTGTGCCTTCATAAAGGTATACGCCATACCACCGCCAATGATCAGAGTATCTACCTTATCCAACAGGTTGTTGATCACAGAAATCTTGCTGGATACCTTGGAACCGCCTAAGATAGCGACAAACGGTCTTTGCGGATTGTTGACTGCATTGCCTAAGAAGTCGATCTCTTTTTGCATCAGATAGCCGACTACTGCAGTGTCTACGTATTCTGTAACGCCCACGTTAGAGCAATGAGCCCGGTGAGCCGTACCAAATGCGTCGTTTACAAATACATCGCACAGGGAAGCCAATTCCTTGCTGAATGCCTCTCCGTTCTTCGTCTCCTCAGCACGGTAACGGGTATTTTCCAGTAAAATCACGTCTCCGTCCTGCATTGCCTCTACAGCAGCCTTAGCATTCGGGCCTACGACCTCCGGATCAGCCGCAAATTTTACTTCCTGTCCTAACAACTCGCCAAGGCGCTTTGCTACCGGCGCTAAGGACAGTTCTGGCTTTGGCTCTCCCTTAGGCTTTCCTAAATGAGAGCAAAGAATGATTCTTCCTCCGTCCTTGACTAACTTCTGGATCGTCGGCAGAGCAGCCACCAGACGGTTTTCGTCCGTGATCCTTCCTTCCTGGAGCGGTACGTTAAAGTCACAGCGAACGAGTACCTTTTTTCCCTTTACATTGATATCATCTACGGATTTCTTGTTTAACATAGCGTATCATTTTCTCCTTCCATATTTCTTTGTCATCGGGCAGGGAAGCTTCTCCCTTCCTCTTCCCGTCTGCACAAACCATCCTCACCGGTGCATTTTTCCTCTCCTGCCGGATGTCCGTGCATATAGAAAGGCCCGGTCCGTAGGTTTCCTACTCAGACCGGACCTCTCGTTTTTCTTCTTTTACTGGCAGGTCATCTGTGCATCTGGACAGAAGGCCTGTCCTTTTGATTCTTACATCTCAGCGAAGTACTTAATGGTACGAACCATCTGGCTGGTATAGGAATTCTCATTGTCATACCAGGATACTACCTGTACCTCATACAGATCGTCTGCAATCGGAGCTACCATCGTCTGTGTAGCATCGAACAGAGAACCGTAGGTAATGCCAACGATATCGGAAGAAACGATAGGATCTTCATTGTAACCATAGGAATCACTTGCAGCAGCTTTCATAGCAGCGTTAATGCCTTCCTTGGTGATATCCTTACCCTTGACAACAGCGGTCAGGATCGTGGTAGAGCCTGTCGGAACCGGAACTCTCTGTGCGGAGCCGATCAGCTTGCCGTTTAACTCTGGAATAACCAGACCGATAGCCTTTGCAGCGCCTGTAGAGTTCGGAACGATATTGACAGCGCCTGCGCGGGCTCTTCTCAGATCACCCTTTCTGTGCGGGCCGTCTAAGATCATCTGGTCGCCTGTGTAAGCATGGATCGTAGCCATGATACCAGACTGAATCGGAGCATACTTGTTCAGCGCATCTGCCATAGGAGCCAGACAGTTTGTCGTACAGGAAGCTGCGGAAATGATAGTATCCTCTTTTGTCAGGGTTCCTTCGTTTACGCCAAATACGATGGTCTTTAAGTCGTTTCCGGCCGGAGCGGAAATAACGACCTTCTTAGCGCCGGCGTCGATATGTGCCTGGGATTTTTCCTTGGAGCAGTAGAATCCGGTACACTCTAATACAACGTCTACGCCAATCTCACCCCAAGGAAGGTCTGCAGCCTTTGGCTCCTTGTAAATGGTGATCTCCTTGCCATCTACGGTAATGGAATTCTCTCCTGCCTCTACGGTATGTCCGTCGTATCTTCCCTGGGAAGAGTCATACTTTAACAGGTGGGCTAACATCTTTGGATCGGTCAGGTCGTTGATTGCTACAACCTCGTATCCTTCCGCCCCGAACATCTGTCTGAATGCCAGACGTCCAATACGTCCAAAACCATTAATCGCAACTTTTACTGCCATGATTTTCATTCCTCCTAGTCGTTAATAATCGTTTGATAAATTTTTACCAAAGCTTATCTCTATTCTACCTAATTTCAGAGAAAATATCAAGCCCTATTTCAAAGAAATTCAAAGAAATGCTTCAGGACTTCTGGTTGACGTTGATATCGAGCTGATCAAATGGGATCGTGATCTGACTTTCATCAAAAGCATATTTGATTTTTTCCATCAGCTCCCATTTCAGCAGCCAATAATTCTCCGTTTCTACCCACACGCGAACGCCAATCGTAATCGCACTCGCATCAAAGCTACTGACATAAATCTGCTTTTCCTCCTCGGGCAGAATCATTTCCTGTACGTCGATTACCTCCTGCAGCACTGCCTTTACCTTGCGAATGTCCTCGGAATAGTCGATGCCAACCTTGATGTCAAGCCGTCTTTTCGGTTCGTTTGTCACATTGATAATGCTCGAATTCGAGAGTGTGCCGTTTGGTATCACAATCAGCCGGTTATCCGCGCTTAACAGTCTTGTATAAAAAATGTCCATCCCGGTTACGGTTCCCTCGCTCCCGCAGGCCACGATATAATCCCCTACCCGGAAGGGCTTTAGTACCAGGAGCAGCACGCCGCCTGCCAGATTTGCCAGGCTCCCCTGCAAGGCCAGTCCAAGCGTCAGTCCGGCCGAACCAATCACCGCCACCAGGGAGCTGGTCTGCAGCCCTAAATAGTCGGCAATGATCACGATTAAAATAACCTGCAAGGAAATTTTGATCAAATTCCGCAGAAAGGTAATCACACCCAAATCCAGACGAGAGCGCTCAAAAATCCGGTTGCAGAGCTTCATGATATATTGAATAAGCTTCCGGCCAACCAAAAAGATCAGAAGCGCCATCAATAGTCTTTTTCCAAATTCCATCACCATCGAAAGCAAAAACGACAGCGAGGCTTCCCCCCATTCCGGCATCTTCTATTTCCTCCTACCTCGCCTATTTTACTCCATATACCAAGCATCCACCGGAGCATCCTCGCTCCCCTCTGCATCCGGGGTATAACGCCTTAGCACCCGCTCCATCAGCAGAGAAACCAGCAGTGTACAGACTCCTGGAACAAACACCAGCGCCAGCAGCAGGGACAAATACACCAAAAGCGCCCCGACCACTACAATGACCAATGCTACCACCGTCGTTACAATATGACGGATCGCAAAAAAGAGCGACAGCTTAAACAGGTTCTTTAAGGTTACGGTAAAACGAGAAAGCACTGGATAGACGTACAGGCTGATCATCAAAAGTGCGATCCCAAGCACCAGATAGACATACCATAAAAAGCTGCCGAATGAGCTTCCCAGGCTTTTGGCATAGGACAAATTGACGGTTAAAATCAATCCAAATACCGTCAACAGCACTCCGACAATAGCGCCCTGTTTGAAATTCATCTTAAAGGCCTTAAAAAATTCCTTGGTCGCATAGCCTCGATCCTTACGGATCGATTTGACAATCGCATAATAAAGAGCCGTCGTCGCCGGCCCAATCGTGATCACCGGAATACAGCAAAGCGTCCAAAGCAGACTTAGGACAATGACGTCAAATACCTTTGACATAACCCGGAAAAACGGGCTGTTGATGTTAAAGATTCCTCCCATAGCTTCCTCCTGTTGCCGGAGCAGGATTTCTTTCTCTACGTAACGCACGAGCCGCTTGCCGCTGCCAGACGGCACATATTCCTTTGCGCAGCTCCTTACATATCAGCAGGAGGCCCCCTGCTCCGGGAGGGGCCTCCTGGTTTTTCGGTCTTTCGCTTCCTTTTGTCACGGCCTCCAGACGGTTAGACGGTTTTGTTTGGAAGCCGCAACATCACTCTCCTATCATAACAGCTTTCTAAGTGAATGTATAGCACTTTATATAAATTTCATATTCTTGTGCATGCACTGACATTCGTGCTATGCACTGATTTCCATGCTATGCTTTGGTTTCCATTCTATGCACTGTTCTCTGTGCCATGCATGCTTTTTACAACCTCGCAATATCCACCATCGTCAGCTTATCCTTTCCAGAATTTTCCAAGCTAGTCAACAATGCGCTGGCAGTGTCTAAGGAGGTCAGGCAGTTGACTCCTGTTTCAATCGACACCCGGCGAATGAGAAAGCCATCCTTGGATTTACTGCTGCCCTGAGACGGTGTATCGACCACCAGATCGATCTCATGCTCCAAAATCAAATCCATGATATTCGGAGATTCCTGCTCCAGCTTATTGACCGGAATCGCCTCTACTCCATGCTCTGTCAGGTAACGGGCGGTATTGCGGGTAGCATAGATTTCATAGCCCAGCGCCTGAAAACGCCTGCCGATTTCCACTGCCTCCAGCTTATCCGAATCCTTGACCGTCAAAATCATCTTCCGATGCTTCGGCAAATCCACTCCTGCTCCCAAAAAGGCCTTGTAAAGAGCTTCATGGAACGTATCGGCAATCCCTAAACATTCTCCGGTAGATTTCATTTCCGGCCCTAAGGAAATCTCTGCCCCGCGCAGCTTTTCAAAGGAGAACACCGGCATTTTGATCGCATAATGAGAAGCATCCGGCTGGATTCCAGGCGCATAGCCCATATCGCAGATTTTCTCTCCTAAAATCACCCTTGAGGCCAGCGCTACAATCGGAATCCCTGTCACCTTGCTGATGTATGGTACGGTACGGCTCGAGCGCGGATTGACTTCAATCACATACACCTCATCCTCATATAAAATAAACTGAATATTGATTAAACCGATGACATGCAGGGAACGCGCCAGCTTTCTTGTATAATCCTCAATCACGGCACGGATTTTCGGGGAAACAGCCGCCGGATAAACCGAAATACTGTCTCCAGAATGGATGCCTGCACGCTCTACATGCTCCATAATCCCCGGAATCAGGATTTCCTCGCCGTCGCAGACCGCATCTACCTCCATTTCCTTCCCCATTAAATACTTATCGACTAAAATCGGATGCTCCTGTGCGATCTGATTGATAATCCCGATAAATTCCCGGACATCCTCATCAGAAACCGCAATCCGCATCCCCTGACCGCCCAATACATAGGACGGACGCACCAGCACCGGATATCCCAGTTCTCTGGCTGCCTCTACCGCCTCCTCTGCAGTAAAGACCGTCCTTCCGGCAGGACGCGGGATACAGCAGTCCTCCAAAATCTGGTCAAACAGCTCCCGATCCTCCGCAGCATCTACATTTTCCCCGCTTGTTCCTAAAATCTGCACCCCCATATCGATCAAGGACTGCGTCAGCTTGATAGCCGTCTGGCCTCCAAACTGCACCACTGCCCCGTCCGGCTTCTCTAGCTCAACGATATTCCTGACATCCTCCGGCGTCAACGGCTCAAAATACAGCTTGTCCGCAATATCAAAATCCGTACTGACCGTCTCCGGGTTGTTGTTGATAATAATCGTCTCATATCCGGCCTCCGACAGCGACCAAACACTGTGTACCGAGCAATAGTCAAATTCGATTCCCTGGCCGATACGAATCGGACCGGAGCCTAATACCATAATCTTTTTCCGCCCCGACGTCTCTTCTACCTCGTTACGGCTTCCAAAGCAGGAATAATAGTACGGCGTAGAGGCCGCAAACTCCGCCGCGCACGTATCTACCATCTTAAAGGCCGCCTGGATTCCGTATTCCTTCCGCAGCAGATAAATCTCCCGTTCGGTTTTGCCGCAAAGCCCGGCAATCACGCGATCCGGGAACTCCAGCCTCTTTGCCTCTGCCAGAAGCTCTGCATTCATCGGCTCTTTTCGGATACGCTGCTCGGTCTCAACCAGAACGGCAAGCTTGTCGATAAACCAGATATCTATTTTTGTAATCTCATGAATCATTTCATAGGAAAAGCCTCTCCGAATCGCCTCTGCAATTGCATAAATTCGGCGGTCGTCTACGACCTCCAAATGCTCTTTGATCTCCTCGTCGGACATTCCGTCGTAATAATCCACAATCAGACTGTCCACATGCTGCTCAAGCGAACGGATCGCCTTCATCAAGGCTCCCTCAAAGCTAGTGCAAATACTCATGACCTCGCCGGTTGCCTTCATCTGGGTCGTCAGCGTACGCTTGGCGCTGATAAATTTGTCAAACGGAAGTCTTGGAATCTTTACCACCACATAATCCAGGGCAGGCTCAAAGCTGGCATAGGTTTTGCCTGTGATTGCATTTTTGATTTCATCCAGATGATACCCCAGCGCAATCTTTGCCGCTACCTTGGCAATCGGATAGCCGGTCGCTTTGCTGGCCAGGGCGGAAGAACGGCTGACGCGCGGGTTGACCTCAATTACACAGTATTCAAAGGTTTCCGGATGCAGGGCAAACTGTACGTTGCAGCCCCCTGTGATATTCAGCTCTGTAATGATATTGAGCGCCGAGCTGCGCAGCATCTGGTATTCCTTGTCCGAAAGCGTCTGACTTGGCGCTACGACAATGCTGTCTCCGGTATGCACGCCTACCGGATCTAAATTTTCCATATTACAAACCGTAATGCACGTCCCGTTGGCATCCCGCATCACCTCGTATTCGATTTCCTTCCAGCCGGCGATGCAGCGTTCGATCAGACACTGGCCGACACGGGACAGACGAAGGCCGTTCGCGCAAATATCCTCTAGTTCCTCCCGGCTATGCGCGATTCCGCCGCCGCTCCCGCCTAATGTATAGGCCGGACGGATCACGACCGGATAACCGATTTCTCCGGCAAACGCTACGGCATCCTCTACCCGCTCCACCACGGTACTCGGCGCCACCGGTTCTCCGATTTTTTCCATCGTCGTTTTGAATTCCAGACGATCCTCTGCCTTTTTAATCGTCAAGGAGGTCGTTCCGATCAGACGGACATGATGCTCCGCCAAAAACCCGCTCTCCTCTAATTCCATGGCAATATTTAAGGCCGCCTGCCCGCCCAGAGTCGGCAAAATGCTATCTGGCTTCTCCTTTCGGATGATCTGCCGGACGACATCGACGTTGAGCGGCTCAATATATACCATATCCGCGATATCCTTATCCGTCATAATCGTCGCCGGATTGGAATTGACCAAAACTACACAGACGCCCTCTTCCTTTAAGGAACGGCATGCCTGTGTCCCTGCATAGTCAAACTCCGCCGCCTGCCCAATGACAATAGGACCGGAGCCAATCACCAGAACCTTTTTGATATCTTTTATTTTTGGCATAGCTATCCTCCATTTTCTATCAATTTCTATCGTTTTCTACTATTTTTTACTATTTTCTGTCGTTTTCCACTACTTTCTGCCGTTTTTACTATATTCTGTCTTTTTCCGTTTTTTCTGTCACACAGTTTTACTTATCATACATATGGTTTTATTTATCATACATATAATTCCATTTATCATAGATGTAGTTGTACTTATCATATACACGATTCTATTTATCATACCATTCTATTTATTGTACACACGATACCTCTAGCTGCTGCTATGTTTTATTCCGTCTGCTTCTTTTTTGCCATCATACCGATAAACTCTTCAAATAAATAGCTGGTATCCTGCGGCCCGGCACATGCCTCTGGATGGAACTGTACCGTAAACACCGGTCTTTTCGCATAGCGTATCCCCTCTACTGTGCCGTCGTTGACATTGATAAAGCTGGTTTTGCCGATTTCCTCTGGGATGCTCCCGTCCACTACCATATACCCATGATTCTGCGTGGAAATATAGACCTTTCCGGTATCCAGATCCTTGACTGGATGGTTTGCTCCCCGATGTCCGTACTTCATTTTTTCCGTTTCCGCACCATTGGCCAGGGCCAGAAGCTGATGCCCCAGGCAGATGCCAAACATTGGTACACCGCTGACAAACAGCTTTTTCAACTCCTCGATAATCGAAACACACTCTGCCGGATCTCCAGGTCCGTTGGACAGCATAATGCCGTCCGGATTTCCGGCCAGTACTTCTTCTGCCGGAGTAAAGGCCGGATAAACTGTCACCTCACAGCCCCGCCGCATCAGCGAATCCGCAATGTTTGCCTTCGCACCGAAATCCATCAGGGCTACACGGCAGCCGGTCAGCCTCTCCTGGCCGCCCTTGTTTCCAGCCGCCATCTGATTTCTGCCAGCCTGCGGCAGCATTTCATGCAGCAAATACTGCGGCTTATAGCTCTCGTCTGTCACCTTGGCATCCTCAGGACGGCAGAGCTTTTTTTCTTGACAGGTGACACGGTCTACCACTCCTGTTACACGGTATTCCTTTAGCCTTGGCAGAATTTCCTCCAACTCGTAGGCCTCGTTTGTTGTCACCATGCCGTTCATCGTACCCTTTTCCCTGAGAATTTTTGTCAGCGCCCTCGTATCCACTCCGGCAATCCCCGGAATATCTCGTTCCTTTAAAAAAGCTTCCAGCGTATTTTCACTACGAAAATTCTGCGGAAGTCTTGCGAGTTCTCTTACAATATAAGCATCCGGCCATGCGTCGGCCGATTCCATGTCTGCGTAGCAAACACCATAATTGCCAATCAAAGGATACGTCATAACCACTGCCTGTCCTGCATAGCTGGGATCGGTCAGGACTTCCAGATAGCCTGTCATCGAGGTATTAAAGACAATCTCACTGATAACCTCCCTTCTGGCTCCTATCGCAGTTCCTGTAAAAACATTCCCATCCTCCAAAATCAAAAATGCTTTCATCCACCGTACCTGTCCTTTCCTAAAAATGGGCAAAAAAAATTTATTGCCAAGCTGACTTGTCCCTAAATTATAAGAATTCTACCATAGTTCCTATCAGGAAGCAAGCAAAATTTTAAGAAGAACCAAATTTCTTCCTTCTGCATATCTTGACAGTAATCCGATATGTTAGGAAAGGTATTATTATGGCATGTTCTTATCTTTATCCAACACAGCTAAATACCAAATCTACCGGTGAGTTAGAGGTTTCGCTTACTACCCAGGCCGGCCTGCGTCCTATTCCAAATGCTACGGTACAAATCAGCACTGCCGACGATCCGACTCATATCATCGAAGAGCTTCACACCGACGAGGGCGGCAATACTCCTGTCATTGATCTGCCTACCCCTCCGGTAGAATACAGCAGCGAGCCGGACGGCCCACAGCCTTATTCCGAATATAACATTTATATTACAGCTCCCGGCTTCCGTTCGGTCTTAGTCTCCGGCGCGGAGGTATATCCGTCTGTTATGTCGCTCCAAAATAAAGCAATGGAGGCCTTGCCGCCCGGCGAGGAAGCAGACACCCAACGCTTTGTCATCCCGCCAAACACGCTCTTTGGAGACTACCCGCCTAAAATTGCCGAGGCCGAAGTAAAACCAATGGAGGAAAGCGGTGAAATTGTACTCAGCCGTGTGGTAATCCCGGAATACATCGTGGTTCATGACGGACCGCCTACCGACAATTCCGCTACCAACTACTATGTACGCTATGCCGACTATATCAAAAATGTAGCCTCCAGTGAAATCTATGCGACCTGGCCGGAGGCCACCATTTACGCCAATATCCTGGCCATTATGTCCTTTACCCTCAACCGGGTCTATACCGAATGGTATCGGAACAAGGGGTATGATTTCACGATCACCTCCTCAACAGCTTTCGATCACAAATGGATTTCCGGGCGGAATATTTTTGAAAATATTTCGGTTTTGGTGGATTCCATTTTCAATAACTATCTGTCAAGACCAGGGGTGAAGCAGCCGATTTTGACGCAGTATTGTGACGGAAAAAGAGTAACCTGCCCGAATTGGATGACCCAATGGGGTTCCAAAAGCTTAGGCGACCAGGGGTATTCTGCCATTCAGATCCTACGGCATTTCTACGGCAACAATATGTATATCAACACCGCTCAGGAAATTTCCGGGATTCCGATGTCCTGGCCTGGCTACAATCTGACCATCGGCTCCTCCGGGCAGAAGGTATTACAGCTTCAGCGCCAGCTTAACCGAATCGCCAGAACGTACTCCAATCTGCCAAAAATTGCCGAGGACGGCATCTATGGCGAAGCGACGGCTGCGGCAGTAAGAGCCTTTCAACGCCAGTTTAATCTTCCTGTCACCGGTGTCACAGACTTTGCGACCTGGTATCGTATCTCTGCTATTTATGTAGGCGTCACACGGATCGCAGAGCTTATGTAAAACAGACAGCCCGCTATTTTCTACTGCTGCAGGCCGAAAAACAAAAAGGTGTCTATTCCTCCTAAGAAAAACAGGCACCTTTTTTGTTATAAACTCGTACTCTAGGCGGATAGATCCGGATCAGCCCTGCTCTGCCGTCTTTCTAAGCGCTCCCAGAATCTCCATCACTTCTCTGGTTTCCTCTAGCTTTTTCCAGCAGGTCTCATAGTCCCCGTGCAGGATAATATCGGCAAATACCATCGTTTCATAATAAAGAACGTTGCTCTCTGTCTGATCCTCGCCGTATGTCTCTGTCCGGCCGTCT
>CASCWU010000039.1 GCA_949155905.1 uncultured Lachnospiraceae bacterium | reverse complement strand
AGTTCCAGCCTTTGCCGCAGCCTTTGCCTGCCGAATACCAGACGAAAGGCCAGACACTGCAGCCAAACATCTGCAAACAGCAATCCCAGAAAGCCCGCCTGCCGCAGACAGATCGCTGCTGCTACAGAAAGCCCGGCCGACAGACCGCTGACCCACAGCAGACGCCACCCATAACGCCCTCTGCTTTGTCCCTGTCTCGGATTTCCTTGCCAGAAGCCTAACAGCCACAGGCTGAAAAGCTCTGGTATCAGGCAGATCAGGAATAGAATATCCACATAAAGTTCTATGTACATAACAGGTTATCCCCTTCCTTCGCTCTTAGTATAGCAAAACAAGATGGAATTATTTGTCAAAACCAAGCCGGATACCTCTAATATTTTCCGACAGAAACCCGGAAAATCCAGCAGAAAGGTCAAAAAAACAGGTGAAAGTTTCACCTGTTTTTCGCCTTGCAGCGCACATCTCTCCTTGTTATAGAACAATCCCGTTTTGTTCCAACAGCTTTCTCGCACTTTCTACGGAATCGACACCTGTTTTATTTTTAATCGGTGCAAACTCCCTCTCCCGCACTACCTCATACGGCAGGCAGTCCGGCAGCAGCTCTATCATATCCAAAACGAGGGATTCATATTTATAGCCGTTTGGCTGCTCTGGGTTTATTTTTTTCCCCTCTGTGTCGATATATGGAATCTTTTTTTCTACCTGATGCAACGGCAGCTCCTGTTTCACAATCCGTTCCAAATCCTCCTCCCGGAACAAATAGTTTAAAATCACACCAAACTGATACAGACGCTCGCCCTGCTCATCGACCGCATCCAGAAGCTCATCGGTCATTTCGTAGTACTCTACAATCGACGGACGGCCATGGTTTAAGCACATCACGCCTACCCGTTCGTCACGGGCGTTTTTTCGGATCACCTTTGCCCCGCAGGCAACACCAGAGCTTGCCACTGCACCTACAAACTCCGGATCGGCGATACGCTGCAGCACATTATCTACCGCAAACACATTCAGCCACTGAATGCCCTCCCGATGTACCACATCCAGAATCCCGTTTTTCTCCATCGACAAAAACCAACCGCCGTTCCCGTTCGGGGAGGTCGCGATTCGCCCCTTCTCTTCTAAGTACACGGCTCCTTCGTAATCGGTAGCCGGAGCCATTTCCTGACGGAAAAATACGACATATTCCGGCTGATAGCCAAAATACGCATGTTCCTTTAAAAACTGCACCGTCACCTCATGATTTTTTTCGCTCGTCATCACAAATAGATAAATCCAACGCCCTGCTTCCTTTACAACCTCCAACAGATTCTGAATCTGCTGTTCAAAAATATATAACGTCCTCGTCAGGCCGATGTTATACATTCCCTTTGGAGCATCGGAACCAAGTCTCGTCCCCATTCCACCTGCCAGCAGCACCGCAGCCACCCTTCCGGCATGAAGCTCTGCTAAGCCGGCCTGATGAAACTCTGCCTTCCTCGCTGCGATTTCCGGCTGCTGCATCACGGAAATCGGAGTAATCTCTTTTTCAAGCGCAGCCGGATGGCTCCCTGCTTCCTTTCCCTTTTCCAACACAGAAAAATCCGTCTGGGCAATCTGTGCCAGCAGGGCCTTCTGCTCTGCCTGTCCTAATTCCTCGTAGTATTTTAATAGCGGAAGCTGTCCATACCGTTCCAGCTTCTGATAAGCTTCCTTATATTCCATGTCGTTTCCTCTTTACTTTCTGCCTTTTTTCAAAAATTCCGGTATTTTAATTCCGCCTGTATCGGAATCTGCCGTATTGGAAGTATTTTGCTTGGAGGTAAGATTCCCTGTATTCTGGCTGACCGAATTCTGTGTACCGCGCGGATAATCGCTCCCGGCAGTATTCTGGCTGCTGCCCCCGAAACCGGCAAACGGGGTAATCTGGCCTGTCCTGCCGCTAACTCCCTGGCCGTAAGAGCCTGTCTGACCGCCATAAGAGCCTGTCCCGCCTACGGCGTGAAGGCCGATAGTGCCTCTGCCCGATCCGCCTATATTCCCGGTATTGCCTGTATTTCCAGCATTTCCGGCAGCTCCAATCGTGCCTAAAAAGCCCGTTCTTCTGACCGGCTCCTGACCTTCGTTTTCCTCTAATCCGGTCGCAATGACCGTGATCGTCGCAGAATCCGAAACATTTTCGTCGTACATGGCGCCGAAAATAATATTGGCGCTCTCTCCGGCCAGCTCCTGTACGTAAGAAGCCGCCTCGTTTGCTTCGATCAGGCTGATGTCACCGGAAATATTGATAATGACATGAGAAGCCCCCTCGATAGTCGTCTCTAACAGCGGGCTCGTAATCGCCTGCTTGACTGCATCCAGGCACTTTTCGTCGCCTTGTCCTACACCAATCCCGATATGGGCGATCCCCTTGTCCTTCATCACGGTCTGAACGTCTGCAAAATCCAGATTGATTAAGCCTGGTACGTTGATCAAATCCGTAATCCCCTGAACACCCTGCTGCAATACCTCGTCGGCCTTGCGCAGCGCGTCCGGCATCGTCGTCCGGCGATCTACGATCTCTAACAGCCGGTCGTTCGGTATCACAATCAGCGTATCGACGTATTCCTTCAAGCGGGCGATTCCGCCGATGGCATTGTTCATCCTCGCCTTTGCCTCAAACTTAAAGGGCTTTGTCACGATTCCGACCGTCAGGATATTCATTTCTTTGGCTAGCTGCGCTACCACCGGAGCAGCTCCGGTGCCTGTCCCGCCGCCCATTCCACAAGTTACAAATACCATATCTGCATCGCGGATGGCCTCGGCCAAATCCTCTTTGCTTTCCTCCGCTGCCTTTTGCCCGATTTCAGGCTGGGCTCCTGCCCCTAAGCCCTTCGTCAGTTTTTCTCCTATCTGCAGGCAGACGGGAGCCTTACAGCTTTTCAAATGCTGCTTGTCTGTATTGACACAAACAAACTCCACGCCCTGAATGCCTTCTTCGATCATCCGGTTTACCGCATTATTTCCTGCCCCACCTACACCTACTACAATAATTCTTGCACTTAAATCCGAATCGTTTGTTCTAATCTCGAGCAAAACCAGTTCCTCCTTCATTTTTTCTTCCCAACAGGATAACGCCTCCCGGGGAAGCTGCATTTCATCAGGGCATACTCTATTACCTTTATTTTTCCATCCATCCCCGGACATGACCCGGGAGGACTGTGGCTGTATGATTTCGTATCATTTATATGATTGTCCTATGTACCTTTGCTTCCACGTATCATTTCTATTCTATTTCACCCTCTACAACCCTATCTTATATAATATAGTCATTCTTCAAAATAATCAAGTAAAAATTTCACTTTTTTTAGTCCTCTTCCGTAA
Source organism: uncultured Lachnospiraceae bacterium (assembly GCA_949155905.1). Lineage (GTDB taxonomy): Bacteria > Bacillota > Clostridia > Lachnospirales > Lachnospiraceae > MGBC131033. The sequence continues at coordinate 27,597 of CASCWU010000039.1, read as the reverse complement.
CAAATACAACCTTATCATTCTTTCGGCTATATTCTTCCATATGAAAGGTTCCCTTCATCCCCTCTGCTTCCTTTAAAATGCCCGACAACGCAGAAAGCGGTTCATCGTACTGATCCCTGCGCCCAAGTAAAATCCGTACATCCCCGGTATACATCGTAATCTCCAGACCATAATTAAAATCAATCCGGCGGATGGAAAGCTCGTATTGCCGTATGAGCTGGGTGACATTTAACACTAGCTGAAACAGCTCGTCCCGGGGCGTGTCCATTTTTTCATTATACACAATCCGTTCATAGGCAATCCCTGTCACCTCCGGGATATCCTCCCGCCGCTCGGTTACACTCCCTACCATAATCCCATCCTTATCAAAGCAAACATATTCACCCATATAAGGAATACAGCCAATGATTTCCTTTTCATAGACCTCCAGCCGCAGCGTATGGGTATCGACAAAATCAACCTCGATCTGCTCAATAAAAGGAATCACCGGAGCATCTCCAAATTTCAGCTTCAAATACAAAAACCAAGTCTGATCCTCAAAGCCCCCCTCGGAAAGCAAAGAACGCAGCTCCTGATCCTCGTAATATGTGCAGCCCGTCACCTCCAGCCTTGTCAGGCTGCAGCCAAAGCGCAGATAAAAGAAAGTAGCCGCCACCAGCAGCACCGGCAGCAGCCAGAGTATTTTATACTGGAGTATTCCGCTACGTTCCTTGCTTCTAAATTCCATACCCTTGCCATCCTTTCCTTTTGTAAAGAGGCCTCAAAGCAGCGCTACATGCGCTCCCAGTCTTTGCAGCACCCCTGGCAGATCTTCATAGCCCCGTGCGATATATTCGGCATGGCTGATTAACGTAATTCCTTCGGCAGCCAGCCCTGCTACAGCCAGAGCCGCTCCTGCCCGCAGATCCTGCGCTTCTACCAGACCGCCCTGCAGGGTACTGCCTCCGGCGATTCTTGCCGTATCTCCTACTACCTCGATTTCCGCCCCCAGCCTCCTGAGCTGTTTCACATGGCGGAACCTGGATTCAAATACCGTCTCTTGGATTTTGCTTTCCTCTCCTGCCACCGAGAGCATCGCCATAAAAATTGCCTGCAAATCCGTAGGAAACTCTGGAAACGGCCCTGTCACCAGCTTCATCCCCCGCGGCAGAGGTGAGGCGGCTCTTGCCCGGATTGTATGCTTTACTTCGTCGGTCCACAGCTCCATTCCTGCCTGGCGAAGCGCCTCTAACACACCGCGAAGTCCTTCCGGCTCTATATGCTCTAACCGTACCTCGCCGCCGCAGCTTCCGACCGCTGCCAAAATCGTTCCTGCTACAATCCGGTCGCCGGGAATCTCATAGGCACTGTCCTGCAGCCTTGAAACCCCAGTGATGATCAGCGTTCCTTTATCTTCCCTGATATCCGCCCCCATCCCGTTTAAGCAGGTAATTAGTGCCTGGATCTCCGGCTCTCTGGCGGCTCCCTTTAAGGTCGTAACTCCCTCTGCTAAAGCTGCCGCCAACAGCAGATTTTCCGTGGCTCCTACACTGGGATAGGACAGTTTCAGATCCGTTCCCTGCAGCCGTTTGGCCCAAAGGGAGATCCGATCCCGGTCGATCACATATTCTGCCCCCATGCTCCGCAGACCGGCCAAATGCAGGTCAATCGGCCTTGCTCCAATCGTACAGCCGCCTGGATAAAACGTCTCCAGCCTGCCCTCTCTGCCCAACATCGCCCCAGCCAGCAAAAAGGAAGAACGCATCCGTCCTACCATCCGCTGCGGCAGACTGCCGGACAAATGTCCCTCCGCCCGGATAACCACCCGATGTCCTTGTTTCTCTACCCGGCAGCCCAACAGTTTTAACAGCTCCAGCGTATCTCTAACATCGGAAATATCTGGCACTTCACTCAGCTCGGTCGTTCCCTTATGCAGCAGAGCCGCAGACAGAATCGGTAATACGGCATTTTTCGCCCCCTGCACCACAAGGCTTCCTTTTAGCGGGTTTCCGCCTTCCACCTGAATATATGCCACAAAGCCACCCCGCAAACGATATAAGCTTACTATCAATATATGAAGCGCCCTGCGAATATGTGCCTATTACCGTTCATAACGGATATGGTTGGACACGCTTAGCACCATGCCGATCTCCATCAGCAAAATCGCTACCGAGGTGCCTCCGTAGCTGATAAAGGGCAGAGAAATCCCCGTCGAGGGAATGCTGTTTGTCACAACCGCAATATTTAAAATCACTTGGATTGCTACCTGAGCCAGTACTCCGACACACAGCAGCGCTGCATAGAGATCCGGCGCATTGACCGCAATCACAAAAATCCGCCACAAAAGCAACACAAATAGCAGGATCAGGGCAATCGCCCCAACCAGCCCTAATTCCTCACAGATTATCGTAAAAATCATATCATTATGGGACTCCGGGATAAAGCCAAGCTTCTGCATACTCTGTCCCAGCCCGGCGCCAAACATCCCGCCGGAGGCAATCGCGTACAAGCCCTGTAAAATCTGGTAGCCCTTAGGATGGGTTTCCACATTCATCCAGATTTCAAACCGCTCCATACGGAAGCCCTCTCCCAGTACAACATAGGCTCCTGCCGCTGCTGCCAGAACCAGAAAAATCACAATAAAATACATTTTCTTCCGGCTGGTGACAAAACAGATCGCCACAAAAATCCCTGCAACGATAATGGCAGAACTCAGGTTTTCTACCGCAATCAAAATAATCAGTGGCCCAATATAAATCCCTGCCCGGATAAAGCCTCGCAGCTTATCCAGCTTCCGCGGCGCCCCGTAAGCGATGTAAGCTGTAAATAAAATCGTCGCGACCTTGGAAAGTTCCGCCGGCTGAAACGAACCGATGATCGGCACCGGAAGCCAACGTTGTGCGCCGTGGCTTTCCCCGCCGGAAACAAACAGCACTACCGTCTGCAGCACCAGCGCCAGCACATAAACCAACAGAACAGGCTTTATATGCAGGATAGGAAGCTCCTTGATCAGCAGCCGATAATCCAGCCTTGAAATAAACAGCATCATCCCTATCCCCAGCAAAACTGGGATCGTCTGCTTGCGCAGGAAAAAGGTCGCCGTCCCAAAACGTGTCTGTGCCGTATACGAGCTGGTGCTGTAAATCATGACCAGTCCGAAGCAGACTAGAAAAATCGTCAAAAACAGCAGGCTGTAATCATAATAACGATGAAATTTAATCGTCTTTCCCGCCCGCTCAGACTGTACCCGTGTCATACTATAACCTCCTATTTAAGTTCCGCCTCTTCACTCCAGCACCCCCTAAAGGGGGGGAGAGAAATTCTGTCATAAAGAGACATGCCAGAATTTCCTCCCGGGGGTGCTTCCGTTCCGAAGCTGATGGGATTTTGAGTTCCGCCTCTTCACTCCAGCACCCCCTAAAGGGGGGAGAGAAATTCTGTCATAAAGAGACATGCCAGAATTTCCTCCTGGGGGTGCTTCCGTTCCGAAGCTGATGGGATTTTGAGTTCCGCCTCTTCACTACGAGCCGGACAAAGTCCGGCTTACCCCTTTATAATGCCATCAGTGCAATCATACACAGTACTGCGGTAACGATGGAAAATACAGCTACTACTCTCGTTTCTTCCCAGCCGCACAGTTCAAAGTGATGATGAATCGGTGCCATCTTAAAGATCCGTTTGCCACCGGTTAGCTTAAAGAAGCCGACCTGGAGAATGACAGACACCACCTCGATTAAGTAAATGAAGGCTACGAGCAGAATAAACAGCGGCAGCCTGGTCAAAAAGGCGATAGCGGCTACAAAGCCTCCTAACGCAAGCGATCCGGTATCTCCCATAAATACCCTGGCCGGATAGACGTTAAAAAGTAAAAAGCCAAGCAGCGCTCCTGCTACCGTACAGGCAATCACACCCCGATGGTCGCCTGCCAACACACAGACCATGGCGAAAAATACGGCGATTAAAATCGTCACGCTCGTGGCCAGGCCGTCCAGGCCATCGGTAAAGTTTGCTCCGTTTACGGTGCCAAGGACGGTGACAAATAAAAACGGCAAAAACATCACGCCCAAATCCAGCAGCCTTCCGTCGGTAAACGGAAGCAGTATGGAGGTTCCAAGTTCTGCCTGGTTCATCACATAGTAGCCGAAAACACCCGTAACAACGATCTGCCCCAGCATCTTCTGCCAGGCTCGCAGCCCCATCGAACGCTTCATTACGACCTTGATGTAATCATCCAAAAAACCAATCAGTCCGAAGCCTAACGTCATAAAGAGAACTGGGATGATTTCTGGATAATCCCGAATGAAAAAGAGCGATGTCAGCACAATCGCCAAAAGGATAATTAAGCCCCCCATCGTCGGAGTTCCTGCCTTTTTCAAATGGGACTGCGGCCCGTCATCCCGTACATATTGGCCGAATTTCAGCTTTTTTAAAAACGGGATCATAATCGGGCATAGCACCACACTGATTGCAAATGCAATGATTACTGGTAAAAAAATAGTCGTACTCATCTTATTACGCATCTCCTGTCTTTATCGTGATTGTGCCTTCCCTGGCAGCGCATTCCAGCCGTCTGCCGCCCTTTTTGTACTGGCACGATGAAAAGTCTCTACCATTATACGTTATTGTCCCAGGATTATCAACCCAAATCTGAACAAGCCTTTATTCCTCCGGTGTCTCTGCTTCTTTTACCGGCAGCGTCCGTTCTACCCCCAAATAGGGCAGGATATTTTCAAAAATCCGTTCCATCACCGGTGCCGCTACGGTTCCTCCATAATACACCCCGACGGGCTCGTCGATTAAAATAATCCCCATGACCACCGGGTCGTTGGCCGGAGCAAAGCAAAGATAAGAAGAAATATATTTTCTGCTGCTGCGCGGAAGCTTTTGAGAGGTGGCCGTTTTTCCGCCTAAGGCATAGCCCTCAATCGCACCGTTTTTCCCACTGCCCTCCGAAACCACAGCCTCAAGCAGCGTTTTCATCGTTTCCGAGGTGACGGTAGAAATCCCGGTTTCCTTTTCCTCGTATACGAGCTGCTCTACTGTTCCCTGCTCCTCGTTCATTACCTTCACGCCAAAATGCGGCGTAATCCGCCTTCCGCCATTTACTACCGAGGAAACCGCGGAAAGAAGCTGAAGCGGCGTAATCTGAAAGGACTGACCGAAGGTCATCGTCGCTAACTCTACTGCGCCTACATTTTCTAATTTATGAAAAATCGAATTCGCCTCCCCGGGAAGATCCACCCCTGTCCGCTCAAACAAGCCTAGTCGCTCATAATATTGATACATGCTTTCTGCTCCTACCCTCGCCCCAATTTCCATAAAAACCGGATTGCAGGAGTTCATGATTCCTTCTTTGAATGTCTCCGCTCCGTGTCCGGCCCGCTTGTGACAATGGATCTGCCGATCCTCCACCAGCTTATAGCCAGGACAGAAAAACTGATCCGTCACCAATACCTTCTTTTCCTCTAACGCCGCCGTTGCCGTAACAATCTTAAAAATAGATCCCGGTTCATACGTATCACTGATACAGCCGTTCCGCCACATATTGTTGTATTGATCCATTTCGGACTGACCGGCAGAGGTTGCTAGCTTTTCTTCCGGCTCTGTCTCCGTCTGCCATTCCTGCTGTAGCACTGACAGATCATACGGATGATTTAAGTCAAATTCCGGGACATTTACCATCGCATAGATTTCCCCGTTCTGAGGATTTAGAATAATCACGGAAACCTGCTTGGCCTGTTTGGATTCCATGACCTTTTTGGCCTCTTGCTCGGCATAGAGCTGAATATTCACATCCAGGCTCAGATACAAATCTCTTCCGTTGACCGGTTCAATCCTGTTTTCCGCCGCTCCGTCGATCTCCACCCCCGAAGCTGTCGTCAGTGTCAAAATCGTCCCGTCTGTTCCTTTCAGCATCTCCTCATAGGCCACCTCCAGGCCGATGATGCCCTGGTTATCTCCTCCGGTAAAGCCAATTACCTTAGAAGCGAGCGTCCCATAAGGATAAAAACGAGTGTAGTCCTCGTCTACCATTACCCCGGCCAATTCATACGTCCGAATCCGATCCGCCACCTTTTTTTCTACGTTGGCCTTAATCCGTTCAATCGAAGAAACCTTTTCCACCCGTTTCCGCACTCGCTCCTCAGATAGCTCCAGCTCCTTTGATAATACCTCAATCACCCGCTCCGGCTCCTCTATCTGGCTGTGAATCACAGAAATCGTACATACTGGCTTGTTGGTGGCAATCGCCGTCCCGTTCCGGTCATAGATCACACCTCTGCCCGCTTTGATGGAGCGCTCCCGCTCCTGTACCTCCCTGGCCAGCGCTCCGTAATGATCCGCCGCCCCTATCATCAGATAGCCAAGCCGCCCTATTAATGCCACTGCCATCAGCAAAATAAGGAGCAGCATGACACACATTCCTTTTTTGTGATACACCAGGTTCCGTACCATAAAAAAACCTCACAAAATCCTTGCTTCATTGTATGAAGTCTTTTGTGAGGTTATGCGTACAAGAACCGATACGGATCTTATTATATCCTCTGCTGAAATTTCTGCTCCGTCGCCTCCACCTGAAATTCCGGTATCCTTCCCACCTCCGACCGCGTCACTATTCACCTAGTCTTCAATGGGATTATTGGTATCATCCTCCATCCCGTTTTCTCCATTCTCTCCATCTTCTCCGTCAGCACTTCCGGTATTTGCCGGGTCTCCTGCTTGATTATCCGTGTTATCCTCCGTCCCGTTCTCTCCGTCAGCGCCTCCGTCACTCGCCGGGTTCCCGCCCGGATTATCGGCATTGTCCTTTGCCCCGGTATCCCCATTCTCTACCGGCTCGGACGGATACACGCCCAGAATCGGGCATACCTCAGAAATGATTCGGCTGGCCAGCTCCATTGCAGAGGAACACTTTGTCTGATCCTCGACATGCGGCTCGTCAATCACCACATAGATCACCATTTCAGGACGCTCTGCTCCTACATAGCCTAAAAAGGATACCACATAGTTTTCGTCCTCACGAGGAAATTTCTCTGCCGTTCCGGTCTTGCCGCCTACCTGATAGCCCAGCGCAGAAGCCTTCTTTGCACTTCCCTCTGCTACTGTTGCGTGCAGCGCCTCTTTGATAAAGTCCGACGTCTCCTTTGTCACAGTTTTTTTCACCAATACCGGAGTATACTCCTCAACGGTCAGCCCGGCGTCATTGGTCAGCTCCTTCATCAAATGCGGCTGATAATAGTTTCCTCCGTTGATCAGCGAGGAAAAGCCACACACCATCTGTATCATCGTCACCGTCAAGGACTGCCCAAAGCTGCTTGTCGCCAGCTCCTGGGAATTCAGATCCTCTTCAGAGAAAATCAAACCATAGCCCTCGCCCTGCAGATCGATACCCGTACGGCTTCCCATCCCAAACAATCGTTGGTAGCGGTCAAAGCTGGTACGGCCCAACTCCCGGCTGATCTGCATCATCACGTCATTGCAGGAAACCATAATGCTTTCCTTTAAACTCAAATCCCCATGCCCGGATCGTTTCACACAGCCGATGTCCCGCCCGCCGACGGTTTCAAAACCATCGCAGACAAACTTTTTCCTTTGTGTCACGATTGCCTCCTCCAAACAGGCAGCTACCGTAAAGGGCTTAAAGGTAGAGCCTGGCTCATAGGCATCGCTGATACAGAAATTCCGCCATATTTGATTTAACGCATCCAGTTTTTCCTCCTCGGACATTGCCGCAATTTCGGCTTCTGTATAATATCCGGTCAAATCCCTCGGGTTGTTCGGATCATACCCCTTATCGGAAGCCATCACATAGATTTCCCCGCTGTCCGGATCCATCAGAATCACGCCGACATTTTCTGCACCCTCCCGTTCCTGATAGTCTGCAATCATCCGTTCGACGGCCCGCTGAGCATCGGCATCCAAGGTAGTTGTCAAATGATAGCCGTTGACGGCACCCTTTATCGTCTCCTCCAGATTCAGATCCGAATTAAAATAGCCGTATTCCCGTCCGTTGACTCCGTTTAGCTGTTTGTTATAATAGCCCTCCAGTCCTCCGTTCCCTACGTCACCCGCATTGGTAAAGCCAATCAAATCGCTGGCCACCGTCCCCTGCGGGTAATCCCTGCGGTACTGTACCTCAAACCAGACTCCCTTGATATACGCATTTTCCTTGCAAAGCTCCTGAAAGGCTACCCGTTCCTCGTATGTCACTTCTTTTCGTAACACAACATAAAGGGAGGATGGCCGATCCGTTAGGATCTGGTTCAATTCCTCCCTGGAAAACCCAAATACGCTGATCAATGCCGATAACGTAGGCTCCTTATAGTACTGCTCTTTCAGTAAGATCGTCTTTGGCTCAAAAATCAAGTTATACACTCTTTCGGATGTCGCAAACAAGGTTCCCTTCCGGTCAGTGATGTTGCCGCGCCGGTAAGGAATCACAGAGCTGACATACGTCTGCTGTGCCAGCACCCGCTTGGCGTAGGTGCTTCCCTTTGTATAGTTTAAATAAACCAGCCGCCCCATCAAAGCCAAAAACAACAGCATAATCACACAAAACACCGCTATCAGCTTTGCCTGCATCTTATGGCTGAAATTTTTGATTTTGCCTACGTTTTTCCTCCGCCTTGCCATAGGCTACTCCTCTGCCGGATCTATGCTTCCTCCGCTTTCGTTAGAAGAAAGCAGCATCCGCAGCAGCAGCTCAATCAACGACTCTTGTTCATTTCCGGTCAATTCTCCATACTGCCTGACATATCCGTTTTTCTTTTTCTCATAGGTAATCATCTGGTTGTTGTAAGGATAAACCATCCCCAGCTCGTCCATAGCACGCTTCTGAATCTGTTCCAAATCAACAGAATCCTGTATTTTTAACTCTGTATAATCGTTTTTCGCCGCCAACTCGTCGGTACGGCTCTCCAGCTTGCCGATCTCCTTATTCCGGGAATCAATCGCCGCTTGTACCTGCAAATAGCTGATGCAGACAAAAAAAGTGGCTCCTATCGCCGCTACCAAAATCAGCATAGCAAAAAAATCAATCGCCGGAGCTGCAGACTTTTTGGCCAGCTTAGGCGCCTGCTGCCGCACCGCTTTTGTCTTTTTTTTCTGCCCGGATCTGTGATCCGGAGTCCGTTCTGGCTGATATCCCGGCCTTCCGTTCGGCTCGTCATAAGGATCGTACTCCCGCTCCGGCATATAGTCTAATTTCCTGACGGCTGTCCCCTCTACCTGGTATGGATTTCTTTTACGTTTGGCTGCTGCCATACTGCATCATCCTCCGTTCAAACACTCTTAATTTTGCACTTCTGGAACGGGAATTTTGTTCCAGCTCCTCCTCTCCGGGCAGGATCGGCTTCTTTGTTAACACCACCCCCAGGGACTGCCTGCCGCACATGCAAACCGGAAACTCCGGTGGACAGGTGCAAGGCTGCTCCGCCTTGCGGAACAGGCTTTTGACAATCCGATCCTCTAAGGAATGGAAAGTAATCACACAAATCCGTCCTCCCTCGTTCAACAAGCTTATCATTTCTTCTAATGTATCCTGCAGTACCTCTAGTTCCCGGTTCAGTTCGATCCGAATCGCCTGAAAGGTTCGTTTGGCCGGATGCCCTCCCGTGATCTGTGCCTTCTTCGGGACTGCAGCCCGGATTGCCTCACAAAGCTGACCCGTTGTCTCAAGCGGTGCCTGCTCCCGCGCAAGAACGATCTGCCTGGCAATCCGCCCGGCAAAACGCTCCTCCCCATAATCCCTGATGACACGGCAAAGCTCCCGCTCACTGTATCCATTAACAATATCTCCTGCCGTGCGGCTGCTCCTCTGATCCATCCTCATATCCAAGGGCGCATCCTCCCGGTAAGAAAATCCTCTCTCTCTTGTATCAAGCTGATAGGAGGAAACTCCCAAATCCAATAAAATGCCATCTACCCGCTCTATCTGCAGCTCTTCTAGCACCTGGCGGATCTCGCTGTAATTGCTGCGGACAATCGTCACCAAATCGCCGAACTCTGCAAGCCGTCCGGATGCCGCCTCTATCGCGTCTCCGTCTTGATCGATCCCGATCAGCCGTCCTGCACCAGAGAGCCGCCTGGCTATCTCATAGGAATGGCCGCCGCCGCCAAGCGTCCCGTCTACGTAGATCCCGCCTGGCCGGATGCAAAGCTTGTCCACTGTCTCCTGCAGCATAACCGACACATGGGAAAACTCCATATCCCTACCTCACTTTTCTATCATCATACACTGTTTTCTGCAAAAATGCAACTCCCTTATCACACTTTCCGGCCTTATTCAGCAGACCTGCAAAGGCAGCCTTAGACTTGTCTGAATGGTTACGGCCTGGCAGAACGGCTGTGCCAATATTGATACACCCCCGCCAACAGACCAAACCCAATCAGCAGCGCCGCCGCCACCTGAGATACCGGAAGCTCCGTCCCCCAGACATACAGCGGATCGGTGCGCATTCCCTCGATCCAGAACCGCCCGCAGCTATAACCGATCAAATACAGCAAAAACAGCTCTCCTTCAAATTTTTTATGCTTTGTCAGAGCCAGCAGAAAGAACAGCAAAAACAGATTCCACACTGCTTCATACAAAAATACCGGATGAACCTGAATATAACCGGGATATCCTCCTATCTCCGACCGTACTATCATCTCCTCCGAGACAACAGAAATCGCCGTATCTGCGGGCCCGACCAGACCTCTACCTGCTAGGACGTCATGAATCCCCAAGCGCATTGCCAACGGCCCGTCCGTATAGCCGCCAAACGATCTTCTGCTAAAAAAGTCTCCCCAACGGCCGATGATTTGCCCGGCCAGCAGTCCGACGCAAGCAGTATCCGCCAGCCGCCAGAAGTCCAGCCGCTTTAGGCCGCTGTAAAAAAACGCCGTAACGATTCCTGCCAGGATCGCCCCGTAAACCGCCATCTGTCCCTCTTTCAGTTCAATAAGCAAAATCGGATCGGCTGGCAGTCTGCCAAGCGAAAAAATGATATAATAAAGTCTGGCCCCCAGTAGAGAAATCGGCAGTGCATACAATGCAAAATCCAAATACAGTTCCCGATCCTGCTTCGTTCTGGCTGCCTGCCAGCACACCACCAAAAACCCTGCTACAATAGAAACACCCAGCAAAAGACTGTTTATAGTAATGCTCGCATCTCCAAGCAATGCAATCCGGCTTGGTATGTCTATGGTAATCCCCAGGTTCGGGAATTCAATTTTCTGACTTAGCCACATAGCCTCGCCTGCCTTCCTGTTTCCACTTCCTCCGCCCTGTCGGCTACAGGCTTTTGTAACCGTCCAGGCATTTTATCATACGTTAAACCGGAACACTATAAACCGAAATTTCATCATGTCTATACAATTCCGTCCTTTCACATTATGTTGAATTTCTTCTACTTTACCAGTTCAATATATACCATAAAATCCAGATTGCGTCAAGGGGTTAGGGGTGATGGTAGGGGTTCAAAGCCTGTTTGAGAAACCTTGTAAATTACAGGCGGCGAACCCCTATATAATTATCTATTCTCTAATTAGAGTTAAGCGTACTAAAACAAAAAGGATATGGAAAAAGGAAATGGAGGGATTGCAGACATGGGGAACATGGAACATACGCCTGTTGTAAAGGAAGTAACAAAATACCATATGGGAAAAGTGCATGGGAACGCAAAGCGGAATGAAGAAATGGTTATGAACTATCTGAAACTGCTTGCAAACGGCATTGTAAAGAAACGCCTGTCGCCTCATGAAGCTCATATAATAAGGGAACGCAAGAAACGTCTGGAAAACTGTAACCGATTCTGGTCTATGGAAACTTATGAAGCCAGCCATGTAAGAGTGTTACTGCGAACCTTTTTATGTAAGGATAAATTTTGCAGTAATTGTAATCAGGTGAAGAAAATGTTACTGCAAAACCGTTTCCTGCCCTATATGGAACAATATAAGGATTCTCTGTATCATATGGTGCTGACCGTTCCAGACTGTAACGGCGAGGAATTGAGAGGAACCATACAGCATATGGCTTACTGCTTTAAAACTTTGGTAACGTATCTAAACGGCAACAAAAAAGTGAAGGGAGTAGACCTGTCACAGTATGGCTTTCAAGGCTGTATCCGTTCCTTAGAAGTCACATACAGAGAAGATGTCTACCACCCTCACTTTCATGTAGCCGTTGTTTTTGGGAACAACGGGATTGGGGAGAAGCATATTGCCAATCAATTTTCTGGTATAGAAAGCCGCCTGTTTTCTGATTTTGAAACCATCATCCAGAGGATATGGTGGCTCTTAGTCAATCAAAAGCGGCTTACCTCTGATAATATCTTAGGTGAGGACAATTCTTTCCAGCGATATAGCTGTATCGTGGATAAATTTCAGCCAGAGGACTATAAGAAACTGTTTGGGTATATGACAAAAATGTACTCCGAGGATAACAGCCGTATGCGGTATGACAACTTCAAGACTTTGTATTCTGCCCTCTCCCATATCCGCCAGATACAAAGCTATGGCGTATTCTATAATGTAAAGGAACTGAACACAGAAGCCTATACCGAACAGGAGTACCAGACGTTGGAAAGCTATCTTGTCTGTAAGGAAAAGCCCGTCTGCTCCTATGAGCCGTTAAGCCGCCTATCTGGCGATGAAAGATATATCGTGCTGAAAACAAAGCACCGAAAATAAAATTTATTTTAAACTTGAGGTTTTATTTTAAATGAGATTTATGGGCGAAAATGGTTTTAAACTTATTTTAAAGTAGACTGGAAACACTGTTTTCGTTCAGGTGAAATGATAAGGATTGAGTTTAAAATAATTTTACAGACAAGGGGGAATGTCATGGAACGATATATCACAGATACGATTTACACTCATACCGTTACGGAAAAGGCGGCAGAAATTGAGTTGAGGGAAAAACAGCTTTATACAAGGCTGTCTGCTCTTATCTCTGGTGAGGAATACCTACAGATTGAAGAAGAATTGAACCGTTTCTATAATGAGCTGGAAAGAGAGGGGTTTTGTAAGGGATTCAGCGAGGGAATACGGTTTATGCTGAAATGCTTATAACGGTATCAGTCACAGGGTTAAAGATTTTAGGCGGTTTGTAAGCGGGATGCGGAATAAAACGATATGTAAACCGCTGTAAGGAATCTGTCTTGTAAGCGATTGAGGAATGACATTTTAGCCATATGGATTTTCTATCAGCTTTTGTAGAACGGAAATAGGATTTTTACAAGGCTTATAAGCGGCTAAGTTGCTTTTCGGCGATAGGGAACAGCCTTAAAATTGCGTTCTAAGGTTCATTCGGCGATAGGTGGAGTTATTCTCAGTCAAGCGGTTAAAATGCATTAGCGGTGATTTCTGGTCATTTAAAATGGGGAAGATTCTCTGTTAAAGGGTATCTTCCCCATCACTGTATCATTCAGGAATTTTCGTCCAGATAGCCAAACATGAGTTTTACCATATTGATAGCTAAGGCTTTTTGTTCCTCTGTCCTGCCGTTCATCAGTTGACACCATAGCCGATATTGACCGTCACTGTCAGAAACGACGGAATCAGACAACAGATAATCTATGGTAACGCCCAGACGGTTAGCAACTGCTGCCAGATTTTCTAATGTTAAGCTGCGTTCCCCACGCTCAATCTGCCCGATATAGGCGGTTGAAAGGTTTACATCTTCTGCCAGTCTTTCCTGTGTCAGATTCAGCTTTAGCCGTTCCTCACGAATACGCTTTCCTAATGCCTGTTGCTCCATGCGTTTTCCCTCCAATGCAAATAGTATATGTAAATGATACTAATTGCTTATGTCTTAGATAATCCGCACGTTGCGTTATTTGTATATGCTGTCAGTTGCTTTTTGTTGTGCTATATGCTAAGATGGTGCTTAGTAGGAGGCATGGCATTATGAAAGTGATACTGAGCAGAAAAGGCATGGACAGTACATCGGGAGGTATGGCAAGCCCTATTTTGCCAGATGGTACGCTGTTATCTCTCCCAATCCCAGATAACACGGTAGGAACGGCATACAAGGATTTATGTTACAAAGGGCAGAGTTTAGAGGAAATCATCAGTCAGCTATGCCCTAAATTTGATTTTGGCAAAAGCCAGACCTGTCATCTTGACCCCGACATATATGAGGATATAGAGGGCAGAACGGCAACAGATGAATGGAAACCAGCATTCGGACAACATGGCGTATCTGCCGTACATCTGGATAAATTGGGCGTAGGCGTGGGCGATATATTTTTATTCTACGGAATGTTTCAAAAAACAATGGTTCAACCTAATAAAACACTGTGTTTTGACCGTAACGCTCCTATTGTCCATATCATCTACGGCTATATGAAAGTTGGAGAAGTATTGAGGGAGAAACAGGAAATAAAAAGCCGCTATTTCTGGCACCCTCACAGTATAAATTGTAACCGTCCGAATAACCGCTTATATTTGCCCGATACATACAGCACATTCCAGTATGACGATTCACTGATACTTACAAAGAGAGGGCAGGACAATCGGCGGCTATGGGCTTTGCCTGCGTTCTTTGGTGAGGACGGTATATCCATTTCATGGCAAGGCGATAACCGCCCTATACTAAAGGACGGTTATGCAGAATTAAATTCTGCTTGCAGAGGACAGGAATTTGTTGTAACCGCTTCTACTCCCAAACAAGAACGGAATTTATGTGACTGGGTGGACAGATTGATACAGAACCGTTAGACATGAACACTATGTACGGATTCATTCTAAAAAGCATTTATTGACAAAGAAATGAGGGATAATGACATGGAGAGATTCGTTGAACCAAAAGAAAGATTGCCTTTCACCCAGAAATCGGCTAAAGAATTAGCCCTTGAAATGAATAAGGCTCTGGAATATGTAACGGAAATGACCGAGGAAGAATTGCTTGAAGATGATGCCGAGGGTGGGTATTTTGACGATTTAGCGTATTATGAGGAAGATGATTAAATCGGGGGATAGCTATGGAAATAACGATTGAACAGGTAAAAGAATTTGCGTGGCAACAGTTGGACGCTATGTGGCATGACAATTCTGGAACGGCTACGATTAGCATGGTGAGATTTGATTACAAAGGTTATTGTATCGTCAATCCGTGGATGGACGAAAAGACGGAGAAAGCCGTAGACCCTTATCGGTATTATGGGAAACAGAGAACGGAGCGGTTTGTCAAAGAAGTTATTAGAACCATTCAGCATAACAGGGAAATTGCAAAACAACACAGGAGATAAGAGAATGAAACATAGATTTATTGCTGTAGCCTTATTTATTACAACGCTTCTCTCAGGTTGTGGGAATACTCAGACAACAGAGGTAACGACACCCATAGAGGAAAATGTTTCCAGTTCTATAAATAAGGTAGACCCAGACACAGCTACATCTTTAGCTGTATCCTATTATGAAACCGTTTACGGCGGTAAGGGTATAGAATTTACTTATTTGGAGCCAACCGTGGAAAAGCTATCTAAAAACGAGTATCGTATCAGTTTTTATGTGGACGCATATTGTGCCTTGCCTGCTTCACCTAAGAATAATGAGACAAGATATGTAGAGTGTGTCGCTACTACAGAAAACATTATGTTGGGTTGGACTTATGAATCAAGTATGTATTTATTTGAGGATTTAACAGGCAGACCTGTAATTTATAAAACTCAAATCAATTGGGACGGTACTTATATCAGTGATGTTGAAACACAGGAAGAACAACCAAAACCTACACAAGAGCCAGAATTGCCTAATGAAACAGCTATAGAGGAACAGGCTGATGATTTCTATAGGGACGGTGAATATACCACCTATGGCAGATACCAATGTTTTGAAACAGACACATTTGTAAATGTAGAAACGCAGAATGGTTCACTGGTACTGTACTTTGAGCCAGAAGCAGAAACCTTTGTCCTTGACAGAAACGGAGCAGACACAGGCTGGGAGTTTATCAACTGGGAATTTGAGGACAGAGTATATACATCTGCCATTATTCAAGATAATGAACTAATCATCACTTCTACAGAATCTTGGAGATATGACGGCACTTACATTCAACTGCCCGATATAGGTACTGACGGAGAGGGGGAATGAAAATGGCTATTCATCTGGAATCGGTCAATCATTTTAATTATATGGACGGAAACGGACGGATTTTCTGTAAGCGACAGGATAAAGTGCGGAAAGTAGCTCCAGAATATAAAGGTTGTAATGACTGCCCTTATCTTTTCGGCTCTTTACAGGGAATGGGCGTAGAATGTATGTGGGAGGATATAGTACCGCCCCCTGCTCCCTGTGGATATTATGTACATGACCCCAAAGAAGAGTTTGCACGGGTATCCAGTTTGATTGACGAGGGGATTTTGAAAAAGAGATAATATAATAGCCCTAGAAACTGTAATGGCTTCTAGGGCTATGCTTTATTTACAGAATTTCTGATTTGGCAATATCAAAATTTACAAGAGCATTGGAAACACGAATATACCGCTTGTCAAAGTCTTCAATCATGTAGAACTCCTTTGATGAATCATTCATATAAGGTTTCAGCACTCCCAACTGGAACAATTCTGAATAATATGCAAGCTCACTTGGTGGGAATAAGAAAGTTCCAACAGGAGGAAGAGATTCTACGGGAGGTTTAAAAATCTGCATGTAAAAATATTCACAGTCCAGTAAATAATCCGTATCCTCTACATAACCAATTCTAACGCCGTCACATTTTCTTCTGATTTCACAGAACAAGCTTACATTCTGTTCAGGGCTTGAAAGCAGAGATAGATATTTACATTTTTTGAGTGTAGACCTGACTGCACCCAGAAATTGTTGCGCCTTCTGCCCCTGAGCCGCTTGTTTCTTTAAGATATCCGATATACATTTAGCTTCCAGCAATAAGTTGCCCCCTTCACGGTATCCTTCAAAAATCACTTCCGCACCCGTGTTTACATCCATACATGAGCCGCTAAACTTAATCTTATTTTCAACCTTTTCTTGACACATAAATTGCCCTCCTTTTGATTTTTCGTTTGTCTTGATTCAGCCACTCAAAAAACTTGTCTTTTGGCACAACCATACGTTTGTTGAGATAAATCGTAGGGAAATCACTGGAATTCATAAGTTCATATGTTTTCCCTTTAGAAATCCCCAAAACCGACTGAACGTGCTTTGCCTGCATAATGATTGGTAAATCTTCTTCGGAACAGTAGTTCATCACATCGTTCTCCTCTCTTTATTATTTCCTATTCTTGTCTGAATCGTGTTTCTGTTGACAGTATAACACATGAGCCGCTACCTGTCAATGGACTTTTTATTTTTTCTTAATCAGGAAATAATCTTTAGACTATTTACTTTTTGAATAAAAAGGAGTATAATAGCAATATCATCGGAAAGGAGATACAAATAACATGGGAAAAACTTCTAAAGAAGATTTAGCAAGCATAGTAGGACAACGGTTAAAAGAACTCCGCAAGGCAAAAACAGATTTAGGGCAAAAAGATGTTGCTGACGAAATCGGTATTACCAAACAGGCTTTAAGCAGTTACGAAAGCGGCAGGCATCTTCCCGACCAGACTATCCTCATTGACCTTGCAAAATATTACGGATGCACCGCTGATTACCTTTACGGACTGACAGAAAAAATGAATCCATCATCTACGGACTATTCCAAGCGAGATAGCGTAAATCGCTTACTTCATTCTTTGGATATGGTTGCAGAAGATGAAGGAGACTTTTTAGCTGATTCCATAGCAAATACCATAAATTCATTGTCTCTTAACAACGGAAATCCCCAACGGCGAAATCTTATTGAGTGCATGGGACAGTTGTTCTATTCATTTGCAGAATATATTGAAATGTCAACGTCATATGGAAAGTATTTATCTGAAAAAGTGAGCACAAATGGTTTAACCGCAGATGATATAGCTGTGAAACTGGCGCACATCAGCGGCTTTGATGATATATACAGTATAATAGATGACATTAGACGGGCTGGTATTTCATCTGTTCTTACCTTTTCTGTAAATGCTAAAAAAGCCTTGCGTATCAGGGCAGGACAACGTACAGGCTCTAAAAAATCATTAAAGATGACAGAATTTGAGGAACAGTTTAAAGAAATGCTTGATAAGGAGGATTGATTCATATGGCAAAACGGGGACAAAATGAAGGCTCTATCCGCAAACGCAAAGATGGCACATGGGAAGCCCGTGTAACGATTGGCATTTCAGCGGACGGAAAGCAACAGCGTAAATCCCTGTATGGAAAGACCCGACAGGAAGTATCCGCCAAAATGACCGACTTGCTGAATAATCTGCAAAAAGGCATTATCACCAATCCTACAGAAATGACCCTTGCCGAATGGCTTGACTATTATATGTCCGAATACAAAAAGCGGTATGTAAAGCCTACTACCTATATCAATTATACGGTAAAGGTAAAAAACCACATCAAACCAGCTATCGGTCACTATAAGCTAAAGGCACTCCGACAGGACATCATTCAGAAATTTGTCAACAGCCTGTCCGATAAGGGGTTAGCGCCATCTACGGTAATAGATGTTTACAAGCTGTTAAGCAACGCCTTAGAAACGGCGGTAGATGACGGCTTGATTGTCCGTAACACCGCTAACAGGGTAAAACTTCCCAAAACAACAAAGCCGCAAATCAATGTTTTAACACAGGAACAGCAAAACGCATTTGTGGAACAGGCGAAAGTGACCTATATGGGAGTTGTCTATATTTTCGACCTCTGCACAGGTATGCGGCTTGGGGAATTATTAGGGCTGAAATGGCAGGACATAGACTTTGAGCAGAACCAGTTGCACATCAGGAGAATCCTCCGCAAGGTGAAAGACCCTGACAATGCAGACGAACATTGGCACTTAGAATTTGGCACACCGAAAACCCTGTCCAGTGAGCGAACAATCCCTCTCAATGATACGGCTATCAAAGTACTTGCTGATGTCTGGGAGCAACAGGAGAAAAATAAGGAAAAAGCCAGTAGCGCATACGAGGACAATGACCTTGTTTTCTGTACCCAGTTAGGCAGACCTCTTGACCCGAACAATATACGGCGCACCTGTTATTCTATCTGTGAGAAAATCGGTGTCAGTGACATCCACCCTCATTGCCTGCGTCATACTTTCACGACCAGAGGGGCAGAAAATAATGTGGACGTGCGTGTTATGCAGAAATTCTTAGGTCATGCGACCATAAAGGAAACAGCCGATACCTATACGCACGTATTGGACGATTTGAAACAGGATGAAATCCGAAAACTGGATAGCGCAGTAAACTATTGAGCAAAAATATCGGGTAGGGGTAAGGTAGGGGTTAAACGCCAAAAGGAGCTACCGCCCGCAAGCGGTAACTCCCAGAGTTTACAACATTTTCCCGACAGGAAATTGTATCAGACGTTAAATCGGAACAGGATCACATCTCCGTCCTGCACGATATATTCCTTGCCCTCACTCCGTACCAGTCCCTTGTCCCTGGCCGCATTGTAGCTGCCGCACTCCATCAGGTGATCGTAGCTGACGACCTCTGCCCGGATAAAGCCCCGTTCAAAATCCGAATGAATCTTTCCGGCAGCCTGCGGAGCCTTCGTGCCGATTTTGATCGTCCAGGCTCTGGATTCCTGCGGCCCTGCCGTCAAAAAGCTCATCAGCCCCAACAGCCGGTAGCTTGCCTTGATCAGCTTTTCCAGGCCGGACTCTGTCACGCCAAGCTCTGTTAAAAACAGCTCCCGCTCTTCCTCCTCCAGCTCGGAAATCTCCTGTTCAAGCTGGGCGCAGATCACAAATACCCCGGAGTTTTCCTGCTCCGCCAGCTTCCGCACCGCCTGCACATAGGGATTTTCGGCAGCATCGTTCTCCAGCTCGTCGTCCTTGACATTGGCAGCGTAAATCACCGGCTTGGCTGTCAGCAGATTGTACTCGGCAAACAGCTTCTCCTCGTCCTCATCCTCCAGAACAAAGGTCTTTGCCAGGACTCCATCCTCCAGATGCTTCTTCAAACGCTCCAGCAAAGCTGCCTCCTTAGCGAGAGACTTGTCGTTCCTGGCGCCCTTTCCCACACGGGAGGCCCGGCGCTCTAACACCTCCAGATCCGCAAACAGCAGCTCCAGATTGATCGTTTCAATATCCCTCGCCGGGTCAATGCTGCCCTCGACATGGACGACATTTTCATCCTCAAAGCAGCGCACCACATGGATGATTGCGTCTACCTCCCGGATGTTGGCCAAAAACTGGTTGCCCAGTCCCTCTCCCTTTGAGGCTCCCTTCACTAATCCTGCGATATCGACAAATTCAATGACCGCCGGAACGATCCGCTCTGAATCATATAGCTTTCCTAACGCATCCAGACGTGCATCCGGCACTGCCGTCACACCGACGTTCGGATCAATCGTACAGAACGGATAATTAGCTGATTCCGCCCCTGCCTTGGTCAATGAATTAAATAAGGTACTCTTCCCGACGTTGGGAAGACCGACGATGCCCAATTTCATAATATTCTAATCTCCTTTGGTTTCTTGATTTGTTTTTCTGTTACACTACAACAAATTCTCTAGCAAGTTTCCAGTGCTTTTATACAACGTTCAAAAATCAATATAGTTTGATCAATCGTAGCATTTACACTCAATCCAAGAAAGCTTACTGCTACCCCGCCAGAATTTTTCCCTACCTCATTTGTAAAAACAGAATGTAATCTCCAGCCTCTTAGTGAATATTCTGCTAACAATCTCTGTAATTCAGCAGCATTTATTTCACCGGTAGAGCAATCGTTGATTACCTCAACTTTATATTCATAATGAGCTTTTCCTTCTTTTTGCTCCTGTTGTTTTATTGCTTCAAATTCATTTCTATCCTCTCTGGACGTAACCACCCTTCCATAAGAATAATTATAATGACACTTAAAACACTCATTTGCATTATCACCAATCAATTCTCCGCAATTAGGACACTGCTTCATACTTTTCTCCCTCTTTCTTCTACAAAATAATATGCCGCCATTATATCAAAAGCTGTAAAGCCTGTAAAGCTTTTCTTCTTCCTCCAAAACAACTTCTACAGCGCTACCTTTATCGAAAAATCCGGATATATCCCAATCGGAACGGTTTCCCCAAAGGAATATTCCGTCATGGTATCCTGCTCAAAATGATACACGGTAATAAGCTTTTTTGCCGGATCTACCACCCAATATTCCCGCACTCCGGCCATGTGGTACAAAAACAGCTTTTTGTAATAATCCATCTGCCTGCTGCCAGGAGAAACAATCTCAAGGATCCAATCCGGCGCACCATGGCATCCTTTTTCATCCAGCTTGGAAGGATCACAAATTACAGAAATGTCTGGTTCTACATAATTCTGCCCGTCGTTTTTTAAAAAAACTGCAAAGGGAGCCGGGTATATTTCACAGGTTCCCTGTTTTGCCTGAATATAATTACCGATTGTCCGGTCAAAAAAATGCAGCAGCTTCTGATGGCTTCTGCTTGGTGGAGCCATATCGTAAATTTGACCGTCTATCAGTTCAGCCCGCTCTCCCTCCGGCAGCGTATAAATATCGTATATCGTATATCGTTCTTCCTTTTTTACTACACTCATTTCATCGCCTCCCTACAAGCTATAAGCTTCCTCCACCGCTGTTTTTTTGATTTCCATGAAACCCGTTTCATTATTCCCATGACACAAGTATAGCACAAACTTACACGTTTGGCTACCTTAACCCACCGCCCAGATTCTCCTTCATTCGGAAAAATCTTCGTCTCTGCTCTTTGCTGTATTCCGTATTTCTGCGGAAAGGAATTCGTCTAACATCCTCTCTAACAGCGACAGCTTTTTTACTACGGCCTCCTTCTCCCTGGCTGCCTTCTGGTAATCCAGATCCAAAAACTGCTTCCCCTTTTTGGTGTGTGTAAGCTCCCCTTTCTGAAATGCCGTTAAAAACGCTGAAAAAGCTTCTTTGTCCCTGTGTGCTTTTGTATATTTCTTCAAAAAACGATGATACAGGGTAAACCAGAGAAAGGAATGCTTGCTGGTAAACAAGACACGAAGCTCGGTATGTGTCCGAACCATCTGCTCCAAATCGTGCAGGTTTTGATTTAGCTGCTCAAATTCCTCCCTTCCGGCATGTTGATTTAAGTATGCGCCCATCCGTTTGCTTTGCTTTTGCCACTGTTTTAGATAAAACATCCCCATCACGGATTCTATGATAATCCTCTCTATCGTCCCGTTGTTCCGCTCCTTGGCGCTGTAGGTTCCGCAGTCCTTAAAAAACCGGTTGTGCAGAGAAATCCTTTTCACCTCCTTGGCTGCGCTGTCCAGATAGGTCATGACATTCTGAGCCGTATTCATCGGCTTTTGCCTGTTGTACCTACGGATATGATATCCGATTTCTTCCTCGGAGCAATTCAGATGCCTGACAACCTCTACCGGGAACCGCTCAAACCTCTCCTTTAGCTCGGCAGGCAAATCCTGATAGCCTTTTCCGCGCAGATCATAGTTCACTATCTCCCTGCCGTACTCTCCCTCGATCTCCTCCTGCACCCTTCCTTCTGCCGCGAATCCCTGCTGCTGATACGCGATAACCGGCTCTTCAATTTCCCGGCCTAACGGAAAGCTGCCGTTTTTATATTCCTCCAGCACCGAAATCCTCTGCACCCCGTCAACCAGCCACAGCACGGTTTCCTGACCGATCTGCTGCTCGCACAGCTTTACGGCGCCGATATCCTCCCCCTTTATCACGCTGGCAATCAGGCCGTCCTTCTCCGATTTTCCCCACTGATCCGGCTTCCGCTGCAAAGGATGATCCTTTCTTATTTTACCGCTTGCAAATAATCCCTGAAGCTCTCTGCTGGTATAGCTTTCCCTGATACATTTATCTCCTGTCCGGCTATCCTCTATCTCCTCTGACAGCCTGTTTTGTGTCATATCCATTCGTATCCTATTCATCTGTTTTCCCTTCCTTTCTCCACTCTTTTTCTTATCTTTTCCTTTTTAACTTTTTCTTTTTTAAACTTTTTATGGAAAACTTTTCCTTTCTTAAACTTTTTCTCTTTCCGGAATTTTTAAAACAACAGCGAAATATTTTCATATGTATGAATCCCTGCCAGGGCATCCTGGTACTCTTTTTTGGAAATATGCAGCAGCCGCTGAATCTCCTTAGGCTTATAGGAATCCGCCAGCAATTCCAGCACCCTCCGTTCCTGCATGGACAGCGCGTTCAGGTAACGCTCCAGCTTTTGGCTCCGCTCCCCTTCCTCTCCTAATACTTCCCGCTCCAGATTAAAATCACCCGGCAGGATATCGGCTAACGTCAGCTCCTCCTCTCCAAGCGGAGCATCCAGCGGAACGGACAGCTCGTCTGCCTTCCGCTTCCTGCGGTTTCTTTTGGTCATTTCGCTCTTGATTTTATTGGCCAGGCAGCAGTATAAAAAAGAATCAAACGGCTTTTGTCCGTCATACCTTTTTAAAACATCTGCAAACACCTCGTTTGCCAGGGAATAAAAATCATCGGTATCCTTTGAGGACAAGCCGCCAAACTGTGCCAAAATCCTGTTTACAACAGCCCTTAACCTTTTTGCATTGTTTTCATAATAAGAAATTAAAATCTGATCCATATCCGTTTCCTTTCTCTTTGATTTTTTGTTATTTTCTGGATATTTGGCGAATTTGCCCGAAATTGCTTGACGAAACACTAGATTTTATGGTTTAATAGCAAAGACGGTTCGCCGTTGTTTTGTAGAAGGGCCTGTCCGGCTGAGGTGTTCCCGCACCGTTTGTATGGTTTGGACAGGTCTTTTTTCTTGGTTCTGTTTCTATCTTAAAACAAATACTAGTTTTTGTCAATATATTTTTAGAACATTCGTTCTTAAAACTTTCCGTTTTTTTCCACTGATGTTTTCTCCATTTTTTCTGCTACAAGCACTCCCCTTTTTTGTCCACTATTTTCCTTCCTTCTTTCAATCATACTTCTATCAAAAAACGGCAGCTTTTCACGAAACACTCTCTGAAACGCATTTTTGCAAAACAAAACCGGATCGAAAGGAGAATATAAAGATAGAGAGCAAAATACAGAAAGGAGACACTGCTTTATGAAAACAAAAAAGACACTTTATCCGGTTGATTACACTACCTTTGGAGGAGAACTGGAAATCGAAAATTTCAATACATCTGTTCCTAACACAATCAAAAGAACATCATTACGTCTTCTGCAAAATCAAACCATCCGGCAAAACGGACAAACGGAACAAACGAAATCCCTCCAGGACATGCCCCATCCTATGACACTTGAGGAATTGCGGAAGCAAAAGCTTATCTCCAATACAAACGGCAGGCCATTACCGGGGCTGACCGACGAAGCCTGGCAAACGGAATTTCAGATAAGAAAGCTCTTTCTCACCCCTTACGGCAGACATATCAAAAAAATGGGCGGGAAATATTCCACAGACGTCAGCAGCTGGAACGAGGAGGAAAAGGGCAGCTATCTGGGCATCACCAACTGGCAAAGCTACTGCCAGTATATCAACAGCGTCCTTTCCTCTATCCGGCGCGGCCAGGTAGACTACTGCTATTATATCTACCAGATCTTAGACCTGGCCAAATTTCATTATGATACCTTATGCACCAGATACTGCGGCGGATACTGGGAGGTATGGCTGGAGCCTGCTTCCCGAACACCTAGAAAGGAGCCTCGTAAATGAGCAAAAAACAAACTACCCCTGCCAACCTCTATATTCCAAGCATCGACGCAAAAGACTTATATCTGGCCAATCATTCCTGCTTGTCCGGCTACTGCCTTACAACCCAAACGGGAGAGCCCAACTACCGTAAGTTTGCGAGCGCCCTGGATTTTAGCCTGGATCTGGAAAAGCTCCGCGAAATCGCCGGGGAGGTTTATGGAGACAGGCGTTTCTTTTCCTTCTGGCATAACGGCAGGGAATACAGCGATAAGGTGATCAACGTCACCTTCCACTACAGCAGCAAGGAATTTAACCAGATCAAAAAGGATACGTATGTGATGGAAGGGCATCGTCTCGAAGATCTGGAGTTTTCCGATCATATCGCGGCAGACGGGGAGCAAATCGTCGGCATCGTGGTTTCTGCCCCTGTCCAGGAACCGGCCACGCTTCCCTTACCGGACGGCTTTTCCTATGAAACAGTTCCAGACGGACATGGCGTCTATGCACTCCATACCCAAAAAGTCACCTGCTCCAGAAGGGATCTGCGCGATTCCTTATATGAGCATGGCTTCTTTTGCAATGGCCTCCACTATGTCCGCTTCAAGCGTACCTCCGGTTCCGCCCGCCTCGGAAAATGTCTCTTTCTCGAAGAAAGCCTCTATCCGCGCTTCCATGAATGGGAACTTTGCGGCCTGACGGTTCCAGCAGGCAGCCCGGTCGATCTGGCGGCGCTCGAGTCCTATCTTTCTCTTCCGACGAGCAGCACCAT
This sequence comes from uncultured Lachnospiraceae bacterium, assembly GCA_949155905.1. GTDB lineage: Bacteria > Bacillota > Clostridia > Lachnospirales > Lachnospiraceae > MGBC131033. The sequence goes on along the minus strand of CASCWU010000039.1, from coordinate 2,195 downwards.
CGGAGTTTTAAAAATCGATCCGAACAGCATCCTGATCGTCCCGGACTGTGAAAGCTGCTTCCGGGAAGCCTCGGTTCTGGTCGAGCTGGATGCGGACAAGCATATGACCGCCCGCGAGGGAGAGGCCGAAATTGCCAACTCTATTTTTGACGGCCAGTCCCTGATCGATACGAGCCTGATGGGTGCTTATGCACCGTATGGAATGGTATTGCTCCGCAACCGCTTTTTCAAATCCTGCTGCTTTCATACGAGACTGCAGCAATGGTTTTCGGATCAGGGCATTACCAGTCTGAACCAGCTTCACCCGCAAAGCATTACCCTGGCAGAGCGCATCGAGGATATCAAGCTTGTCACCACGCCAAGCAGCGTCAAATACGCCAAATTCGCCCCGTTAGAGCAGTGGCTCAGACAGATAGAGCCAACCTTTGGCGTCGTCAAGCACGAAAAGAAAACACATTTTTTCGGCGGCAGGCTCGTACAGGCACACTATCAGCTCCTCAATACCCTCCAGCTTAGCAAAGAGGACGTCCATGCCCTGCTCGCCCCCTCCCTCCACTACGTCAATCTCCTCCATACCGACCCCGACGTTTTTAAATACCACGTCAAATGCTCCGTATTGGAAGAAACGGACACAGAAAGAGATTTGTCCAATGTGATGGAGGACAAACACGACCTGATTTATACGATGCTGAAACGCTCCGCCCTTTTTCCGAAAACCAAATATTTTTATGATTTTAAAAAGGAAACCTGCAAGGCATATTTGAAAAACCTGAAAAAAGGACATCTCCTTATCAACGGCAACTATTCCGTTTTATTTGGGAATCCTTACGAAATGCTCCTTCATACGATAGGGCGTTTTGACGCTGCCTCCGGAGAAACCTCCCTCCCACCCGGATACCTGCACACCACACGCTACCCGTATGGAACGCACCTCCTTGGCTGCCGCAGCCCTCATATTTCCACCTCAAACCTCCTTGTTTCCACCAACCTGCCGCACGAGGAAATTGACCGATATTTTCACTTAACTGAGGAAATCGTCTGTATCAACTCCATCCGGGAAAATATCCTCGAACGGCTCAGTGGGGCGGATTTTGACTCTGATATGATGATTTTAACCGACAACGACATCCTGATCCGGGCAGCCTTAAAAAACTACCGCTATTTCCACGTACCGGCCAACCTGGTAAAAGCAGCCAAATCCAAGCGCTGCTACACCCCTGCCGACCAGTCTGACCTGGATTACCGGACGAGCGAAAACAAAATTGGTGAAATCGTCAATCTCTCTCAGGAGCTAAACTCCCTCCTCTGGGATACCGTAAACCAGCTTTCCTGCGAGGAAGCCTCGTTTCAGAACGAAGCGGAGGATTCACAGGGAAATTTAAGGAGTTGTTATAAAAAAATCCAGGAGCTGTACCTGGATATCTGTATCTTAAACGTCCTAAGCTGTATCGAAATCGACAAGGCAAAAAAGGAATTTGAGCTTTCTTCCAACCAGGAGCTAAGCCGGATCAAGAAAAAATGGCAAAAAAGCACAGTGGATGGACGTGCGGTAAAGCCCGCCTTTCTCGGCTTTATCGCTTCCGTAAAGGGCTACCGGAACCCGGAGAAAAAAAGCTACCGCTATTACCAGACCTCGATGGATTTTTTGTTGGAGGAGCTGAATCACTACCGTTCCAAAAAGACAAAGACTACCGATTTGCTTCCGTTATCCGAATGCTTCCGCTTCCCAGGCTTTCAGCCAAATTCCGTCAACCGAAAACAGACCAGCCGGATCGTCTCCCTGTGCGAAGAGACGGTTTCCGCCATTCAGGCCGTTTGGGCAAAGGACTATTACACGGCAGAGGAGGCCTATACGCTTACCCAGGCTTATAAAGACGATTTAGCCGCCCAGATCCAGAAAATGAAGCTCAACCCGCACACTCTTTTTACTTTAATTACCTTTACCGATAAGAAAAAATACGCCGGGATCGCCAGGCTGCTTTTCTATGTTCTTTTCCACTATGAAAATGCCGCGATTATCGAGCTGATGAAGCAATCCCGCACTCCCGTTTCTTATATTAAGGAAGCTCCGCAGGGAGACCTGCAAGGAGAGCTGGAGCTATATGGAATCCCATTTCGACGCTATGGAGGCGATGTGCTTGAATAAAAAAGAATTTATCGAAGAAATTTCCAAACGGTGCCGGATGACAACCTAT
>CASCWU010000038.1 GCA_949155905.1 uncultured Lachnospiraceae bacterium | reverse complement strand
CCAGCCGCTCTAATACCAATTCCATCTCCTGCAGAGCTACTTCGTCATATTCTATCTGAATATAAGCTAACGGGTCGCCCGCCTTTACCTCGCTCCCCTGTTCTACCAGCCATTCGGACAAAACTGCCTCTTCTCCCTCATATGTCACCTGACTTAGCTCCGGGTAATATACAACTCCGTCAAAGCTGCTGCTTTTGGTAAAGGTTCCCCGTTTTACGGTATCGGTCTGATACGCATCAGTCTGATGTGCATCAGTCTGATGTACATCATTATCAGAAGCCTGATTTCCCTTTTCCTCTAAAATATCTGCACCCAAATCCGATGCCCGACTGCCCTCGCCTTCCTTCTTTGCCTGTCCGCAGCCGGAACAGAGCAGACTGACAGAGAGAAGCAGCCCGATAACAAGAAGCAGACCCTTTCGTTTTTTAATTTCGGACATATACCTCATCCCCCTCTGTAAGTCCTTCTGTAATCTCTGCCATCAATTCGTTGCGAATCCCCACTGCCACTGGTACTTTTACCCGGCTGTCTGCCTCTATCCGGTACACGTAGTAGCCGTTTCCGTCCCGGTACAGACAGGCAATCGGAAGAACCAGCGCCTGCTCTCTCCGGTTCTGCACCACCTGCAGCCAGGCATAATCTCCGGCCTGCAGCCGTTCTGCCTGCTCCGATTCCTCCGGCAGCTTATAATACCGATAAAAGGAGCCGTTCCGCAAGACCGCTGCAATATACTCCGACCGTTCATAAGACAACGGCTCGACAGGAATTTCCTCCCCGCCATATAAAATGCAGCAGCTATCATAATCCGTTAAAATTCCGTCCGCCAAAAATTCCGTGCGGATTTGCAGCGTCCCGGAAGCCAGCACCATAAAAACGCTCCCCTCCTGCAGCATACTCCCCGGTGTAAGCGGCGCAACATAGGCAACGCGCCCATCTGCCTGCGCCCGGATATCGCATTCTACAACCTGTTCCTGCAGCGCGGCCTCCCGCTCCCGCAACCGTTTCATTTCCAGCTCCTGTGTTTCCTTTTGCTGACGAAGCCGCAACTCTGCCTCCTCGATTTCAAAGCGCCCCCCGGACAGCCGCAGCAGCTCCAAATCACACTCTGCAATTTCGTTGCGCAGACGATTTTCCTCCTGTTTTGTCTCTATCCTGGCCTGCTGTGTCGCTAACTGCTCCTGCACCGCCTCGTCCGAAAGACGTGCCAGCAGATCGCCCTTTTTTACCTCGTCGCCTTCTTTGACCAATATCTCCCCCAGAACGCCGCTATGCTCTGCCACTACCTCGCTCGTCACCGGTACGGCCTGCGCCTCGCAGCTTACCCATTGGCAAATATCCTCGCGCTTTACCTGGATCGTATCCACACTGATGCTGACCGGCTCCTGCAACGGCGGCGCTTCTGCCTTGGTTGCCTGACAGCCGCCGAGCAAGCCCGTAAAAAGCAGCACCAAAGCAGACATCGCCGCTCTTCTCCTGCCTATCCTCTGCAAACTTCTCATTTCTCCTGCTCTCCTATGATTTGTTTTATGTACTCCTAAACCTGTTTCTCTTAAACCTGTTTTTCCTAAACCTGTTCCTTTTCATCTGCTGCCGGAATTTATTTCATAATGACCGTCTCGCCAAACTCCAGTCCTGACAAAATCTCGGTTTTCTGATTTCCCTGCAAGCCTGTTTCAATATATTTCATCGCCTTGATTCCGTTTTCATCCTCATAATATACCACGGAATCTTCTCCTACCCGCTTGATCGCCTGGTTCGCCAGGCAAAGCACGTCCTTTCTCTCCTCTAAGACAAGAGTGGCGCTGCCCTTGCTTCCCATTTCCGGCTGTCCGTCTCCGGCGGAAATCACAAAATAAATCTCCTCACTCGGCTGCTCCTTTGGAAAGCGTACCTTCGTTTCATAAACCGTACTGCTGACTACAACGCTTACGCTGTCCCCTTCCTGCAGCATATCGGCCTCGGCAGCATCCGCTACAAAATAACATTCCTCCCCGCTGACGATCCGCAGGACTACCTCATCCTTTTTCGAGGCCTGCCCTGCCAGCTCATTTTTGATATAGAAAACACTTCCGTCTATCGGCGCTACCACCCGTCTCGCGTCAATCTTTTTTTGCAGCGCAGACAATCTGGCCTCTATCAGCTCGAGTTCCTGTGCGCCCTCCCGGATCTGCTTTTCATAACGCTCTGCCGCCTGGCTTTTTGCAGCTCCCAACGCCTGCATCCGCCTTTTCTCCAGATCCAGCAGCTCCGTCAGATGCCTTTGCTCTAACTCTTGTTCCTCCCGCTCTGCATCTACCTGCTCCCATTCCTCCGGCAAGCCGCCCATATTCAGTTCTGCCAGCACGTCTCCCTTTTTTACGGTATCTCCTAAGGATACATACAAATTCTGCACCCGTTCCCCTGATACCCCAAAGGAAAGCTGGCTCTCCTGCGCAGACGAATAGACACAGGATACCTTTTTTGTCAGTTGAATATCCTCCTTGGATACAGAAGCGTAGCTATATGCTTCGGACTCATATTCCCGTATGGTCGGCGCCGCCCTGTATTCCTCCTCCTGCGGCAGCAATCCGCACGAAGACAGCAGCAGGCAGGATGTAAAAAACAGAATTCCCCCTCCCAAACGGCCGCTTCGCCTTAAATTCTTTTTTCTATGTACCATCTGTATCATCCCCCTTCCTCATTTTGCCTATCTCGTTTTGTCTGTCCTTATCTGAAAAAATCCGGTTCATTCCTTCATACCAAAAAGCCACGGTTCCCTCCTGTTTCGGAAGAAACCATGGCCGTCTGCACACTCTCTTATTACGCTTCAAACAGGGCTTCAAACTCATCCCGCCCGATTCTTTCTTTCTCAATCAGCAATGCTGCACAATCGTGTAACACCTGCATATGCTCCGTAATGATGGATTTTGCCTCGGCATAACAGGAATCAATGATCTTCTTTACCTCTTCATCGATCCGGTTTGCAATCTCTTCGCTGTAGCTTCGGGTATGTGCCAAATCTCTGCCGATAAATACCTCATCGTCGTCATTGTCATAGTTGACTAATCCAATCGAATCGGTAAAACCGTAGCGTGTCACCATCGCCCTGGCCGTCTTAGTAGCAGTCTTGATATCGCCGGAGGCTCCTGTCGTAATATCATCAAAAATAAGCTCCTCTGCGATACGTCCTCCCAGGCTGACGATAATGTCCTGACGCATCCTCCCTTTGGTGTTAAACATCTCGTCTTTTTCCGGCAGAGGCATCGTATAGCCGGCGGCTCCCTGCCCGGTCGGAATCACGGATACGGTATACACCGGCCCGACATCCGGAAGCAGATGGAATAAAATCGCATGTCCTGCCTCATGGTAGGCGGTAATCCGTTTCTCCTTTTCGGAAATGATCCGGCTCTTTTTCTCTGTACCGATACCGACCTTGATAAAGGATTTTTTGATATCCTCTTCTTTTAGGAACTTTCGATCCTCTCTTGCCGCCCGGATTGCCGCCTCATTTAAAAGGTTTTCCAGATCGGCTCCGGTAAAGCCCGCTGTCGTCTGCGCTACCTGCTTCAAATCCACATCCTCTGCCAATGGCTTCCCCTTTGCATGTACCGCAAGGATTTCCTCTCTGCCCTTGACATCTGGCCTGCCCACGACTACCTTCCGGTCAAACCGCCCCGGACGTAAAATCGCCGGATCGAGAATATCCACCCGGTTGGTTGCCGCCATCACGATAATTCCCTCGTTAGCGCCAAAGCCGTCCATCTCTACCAATAGCTGGTTTAAGGTTTGCTCCCGCTCGTCATGGCCGCCACCCATACCGGCTCCACGCCTCCTGGCCACGGCATCAATCTCGTCGATAAACACGATACATGGAGAATTTCGCTTGGCATCGTCAAACAAATCTCTGACACGAGAGGCGCCGACACCGACGAACATTTCTACAAAATCCGAACCGGAAATGCTGAAAAACGGCACGCCAGCCTCACCTGCTACCGCCTTTGCGAGCAAGGTCTTACCGGTTCCCGGAGGGCCTGTCAAAATCACACCCTTAGGAATCCTAGCGCCTACCTCACGGTATTTCTGCGGACTCTTTAAAAAATCTACGATTTCCTCTAACTCTTCCTTTTCTTCCTTCAAGCCCGCCACATTATCAAATGTCACCTTCCGGTCTTTATCCGTAGACATCCGCGCACGGCTCCGTCCAAAGCTCATCATCCTGGAACCGCCTGCACTGCCGCCTGTCTGGTTCGTCATAAACATCAGCAGCACAAAGATTAAGATAAATCCCAGCAAATAAGGAAGAATACTGACAAACCAGCCTGGCTTTGTCACATCATGAATATAAAAATTCGTAAACTCTGCCTCATCCAAAATCCTTACGATATTCTCTATATCGTTGACATAAAAGGACTTCGTCACCTCGCCCTCTCCGGTTTTTACTGCTATCTGTATCTCACCGGTCGGCGCCTCCACATTCTGGTAAATCTCTACTCCGGTTATTTTCCCGTTTTGCAGATCCCTCTGGAACATGACTTCATTGTAGACCTCCTGACGGCTGTTATACAGGCTGTCCGATATCAGCATGGCTGCTATAATCAATCCCAGCACCAGCAGATAGAAGCCCATGCCCTTCATTTGCTTTCTCACTCCTGTTTCCTCCATTCCTGCGCCTTCTGCGCACATTTCACTTCCTTTAGATAGCCTCTTTGCCCTCTACTACTCCGACATACGGAAGATTCCGGTATTTTTGTGCATAATCTAAGCCATATCCTACGACAAACTCATCCGGAATACAAAAGCCCACATAATCCACCTTTACATCCGTCACCCGCCGATCCGGTTTATCCAACAGCGTACACAGTCTTAGGCTGGCCGGCCTCCTGGCGTTTAGCATATCCATCAGATAGCTCAGCGTATGCCCGGAATCAATGATATCCTCAATGATCAGGACGTCCCTTCCCTCTATATTCTCGTCTAAGTCCTTTACGATTTTAACCCGTCCAGTGCTTTCCGTCCCATCCCCATAGCTGGATACCGACATAAAGTCCAACGTAACCGGAACGGTCAGATGCTTTGCCAGCTCTGTCGTTACAAAAATACTTCCCTTCAGCACACAGACCAGATGCAGAGACCTTCCGGCATAATCCTCATTCATCCGCTCTGCCATCTCTCTTATCCGCTCCTCAACCTGTCCCCCGCTGATCAAAACGCGAATCTTATCCTCCATATAATACCTTGCTCCTATTCTGCCGCTCCTGCGGCCTTTGTCATATTCCCGTAACCATTCCCTGGGAGTTACCTCTGCGCTGGTAGCCAAAGCCATCCGGCTTCTCCGTCCTCATCTCTACGATTAGAATCTGCTGGGTATCCGTATCAATCCTGTTTCCCTCACCCGTTCGACCCCCAAAGATCCAAAGAACCTCCGACGCCGCGGCCAGCAGCCATGTTTTCTCTCGTTCCTCCCTCGGAAGCTTCTGATCGATCCAATAATCCTTTAGCTTCTTTCTCCGGCCATCCGGATGAACGACCAGGCTGTCTCCAGGCCTTCTGGTTCTGACTACCACCCTACCCTGTATTCTATCATAATCAAACCACTTCGTACAACTACTTTCTGGAAATTTAATGATTTTTCCATCCGAAAAATGAATTTTTTCCTTATCGACCGACACAATCGTCCGTTTTCCGCCCGCCGTACAGTCCCAAATTTCAAAAAATAACACACTCTGCAGCTCTGGCAGAAACAATTTTCCTTTTTCTTTTCCCAGACTCTTTAGATCGATAACGTAGCCGTCTGCCTCTTTTTTCTTTTCCGCCTGCTTTTCCTTTGCTGCCCTCCCTTCTGTCCGCACAAAGCACAAGCCTGTGTAGGTTCGTTCTGCTTCTACTCCATAGGGCAGCGAAGCCCGCTTCCCTACCTCCTTGTCATACAGCTCCTTTACGATCCGCACATGCTCTGCCGAAATATCCCTTGCCTGTCCGCTCACTCTTTTTAGCAGCTCTAAAATCGCTTCTGCCCGCAGCCCCTCCGGACAGGCTTCATACGCACTCCTTTCCCAAACAAAGCGCCCCCCTTCTATCTGCACCTGTTCCAATACCCCGGCGATCTGCTCCTCTAAATAATCCTGCAACCTCGAAAGACGTTCCGCGGTCTCTGCGATATGCCGGACAGCCTGCGCATTCACCTCTTGCTCCAGAAGGGGCAATATCCGGCGGCGGATACGGTTTCTCGTATAGCGCTCCTCCAGGTTTGTCCGATCCGTACAAAACTCCTGTCCCCTCGCCGCCAGCCACCCCTCAATCTCCGCTCTGCGAAAGGGAAGCAGCGGACGGAGGATATGCCCTCTTATTGCATGAATTCCTGTCAGCCCTGCCAGGCCGCTGCCACGGCACAGATTCCACAGGACTGTTTCTGCATTATCCTCTCTATGATGCGCCACGGCAATCCACCGGCAGCTCCAGCGCTTTCGATATTCCTCTAAGGTCTGGTAGCGGAACAGACGTCCCATTTCCTCCTCCGAGCATTTTTGCTCTCTGGCCAACGCCGGAACATCCCCGTATACGACCTCGCAGGCTACCGCAAGCCTTTGGCACAGCTTTTTTGTAAAGACAGCATCCTCGTCTGCCTCCTCTCCCCGGATTCCATGATGTACGTGTACGGCGTACAAACGAAGCCTCCATTCCTTGCGCAGCTCTGCCAACAGGCATAGCAGACAGACCGAATCTGCCCCACCGGATACTCCGATAACGATTCCGTCTCCTGCACGCACACTGTCTTCTTTTTTCCATGTATGTTGGATTTCTCTCACCATATTCTTTTCCTGTTTCGTATTCTGCCTAGTATCTGTACCAGTTTACCACCCCGACGCCTCACTTGCAAGCTTTTCATTTCCCCAAAAGCCTGTCACCAGCACCGTAATATCATCTGCCGGCCTTCCTCCGCAGTGAATTAGGGCAGAATCCAGTAAAATCCTCGCTAATTCATTGGGATTATTTTGTTTTCTGCCGCCTATCACCGACAGCAGGATCTCCTCTGCCTGTCCCTCCTCAAAGCAATCCAAAAAGCCGTCTGTCACCATGACCAGGAAATCCCCCTCCCGCAAACGCAGGCTTTGCTCCTCCGCCTCCTGGGGCGCCAGAATTCCGGCAGGCAGACAGCTATACGCCAGACGCTCCAGCTTATTCCCCTGGATTAAAAAGCTGTCTGCAGCCCCTACTTTAAGATAACGGCAAAGCCCGGAGCATAAATCTACCCGAAACAGATCCACCGTTGTAAAGCTCTCCTCTCCGCCCCGCAAAAACAAAGAGGATTGTATCAGCTTCATAGCTGCCGCCCCTTCCATTCCGGCATCTAAAAACTGCTCGAGCAACTCTACCATCCGGGCGCTTTCCTGTGCGGCACGGCTTCCGCTCCCCATTCCGTCCGAAAGCAGTAGCACTGCCTCGCCCTCCGGCAGCTCCTGAATGGAATGACTGTCCCCGCTTCGCGGCTCTCCGTCCCGGCTGCAGGCTGCCACACCGCTATAAAAGCGAAAGGGGGTGTCCTCTAAAAAGGTCAATGTCGCCCATTCCCCGCTAATCACCGTTTTGCTGCTAAAGGACGTATGGTAGGACTTCCCTGTTGCCTGTCCCAGCAAATTTCCGAAATCTCTGGTCGTAATACACCCTCCGTCTGGTATCCTGGCCGTGACAAAAATCTCCATCCGCCCATCCTCTCTCTTTTTTACGGCAATCTGGCAGGTTTCTACTCCAGCAGAGGCGGCACACTCTCTGACCCGTTCCTCCTCCTCGCTCCGTTTCCTCGTAGAAACGCCCAGCTCCATCACGACCTCATCCATCATTCCGGCTACTCCGGCAAACTGCTCTGCTACTACTACCCGGTTTTCTGCCATCCGGTTCTGCCAGATCAGATTTGTCCTGGCCAGCTCCAGGCTTCTTCCTGCTTCCGTCAGAAAATATTCCGAACGGATACAACGCTCTAAAAATCCCTCCGGCACCTCCGACAGTTCAATCCGCCCGCTTCGCTCTGCGCGGTTTAAAATCTGGAATACATTCTGATAGGTTTCATAAAATTCCGATTTCATACAAAGGTGGCGTCTCTCACAGCCTGCACAGCATTTTTCCGACACCAGATTAAAAATACGGTTCAAATCCCCGCCGCCCAGATTCGTCTTAGGCTCCACCGGATAGGCCATCAGCTCGGACAGTTTATGAAAAGCAAGTGAGATATCCCGCAGCTTTTCCTTTGTCACTGCCTGCATATTTGTAAAGACCGGTTCTTCGTTCTCCGGCTCCGCCTGTTCCTTTTTCTGAGGAATCAATAAAAACAGCATCAGCGCTGGAAGCAGCCCCACTAACCCCTCCTTACTGATAAAATAATCATTCCAGACAAAGCCTGCCGAAGCGGAAAGCATCATCCAGGTCAGCAGCACCGGGATTTTTCCTAACTCCCCTAACGCACAGCTTACCATTCCAAACAGAGCAAAGCACCCAACTAGCTCCGGCTCTCCTGTCTGGATTCCCAATACCATACCTGCCAGCGCTCCTGCTACCGTCCCCGCGCCGATTCCATAATAATATCCTAAATACAAGACCGACAGCACCACTCCCGGATAGACCAGAGAAAACCCGCCAAGCTCCGGCAGCCCACAGAGTGCGCCCAGCACCGCCAACGCTACACTGATCATTTCACGTCCCTCTAAGCCTCTCTTTTCCGGCGGATATAAAAAGAAATGCACTCCCTTTTGCAGAACAATCGTCAGCCCTGCTGCCAGCACTCCCTCTAACACCGCCAGCAGCCAGGCATTTTCTACGGTAAAAAATGCTCCTCCTGCCCGTACCGCTGCCGTGACAATCCCAACTAACACCGCCGCCGACACCAACGACAGCGGATTCTTACCGGTTGCCGGCAAGGGACGGGGCGCTTCCGCTATTCCTATCACAAACATAAACAACAGCATACTGATTCCATAACGCAGCAGCATGTCCTGTCCGGTAGCCTCTACACCGGCAGAGGCTACTCCTGCCAAAAGCACCAAAAAGCTTAGTTTACGCGGAAGCCTTGTCTCAAGACACAGGCAGCCAAACAACGCCATCACAAACGGATGCAGCGCCATTCCCGCCTGATAAAAGCTTGTACCGCCTCCTCCGATTAAAAAGCGAGCGGCAAAAAAGCTTACCGCATACAGCAAAACCGTCCTTCTGTTCCATTTCTTCATTTCTTCCTTGACCTCCCTCATGTTGGGCAGGCGTTCCCCCATCGGCCTGTTGCTTTCTCTGGCCTGTCTTTTTCGCCTGCCGTGTTTCTTTAGGCGGTATTATAGACAGCCCGTCCGAAAATCTTTGTCAAAGAAAGGGCAGGATTTCCCAAAAGTTTTTGACAAAACTTACTCTCTAAGGGAATTTTTCCCGAATGAAGGGAGTTCGGATGCTTTAAGAGATTAAAACAGACATATCGGAGGTTTTTTTGTATCATAGAGAAGTTTGGAGAACTTTCTTATGATACAAAAAGAGGCTGTGAAAAAGCAGAGTAGCCAAACTCTATTTTTTCACAGCTCCCTATCACACTACCGGCTCTATCTCAATCTGGTTCTGGCTGAAAAATGATCTCATTTTCATAAACCAGACCGAATTTCTCTCTTGCCATATCCTCAATAAATTTTTTTGTCTGTATGTATATTTTCAGGTTATCTAACTCTTCCTCTCTGGTTACTTGGGCTTCATAACGCTTGAGAGCAGCTTTGTAGGCTTCCTCCGCCTTCCTTTCATCCTGCTCGAGCATCACTCTTTTATAAGCTACCACTCCACAGATTACCATTACAAACAGTACAATCCAGCCTGTTCCCGCCTTTCGCCTTTTTTTTCTATGCCTGTCCTGCTTCATAAGGCCAACCCCTTTCCTTATTTTTATTTCTTCTCCTCATCCTGCTTCTGCTGTTTCTGCTACTTCTCCTGCCCCTTCTCCTCTGGCTCTTGTTGCCCCTTCCTTCGCTTCTGCTTTCGGATGCTTCTCCTTTTTCGCCTCTGCCAGCCTCCATCCCTGCGGCAAAGCCCTTCCCCTATACGGAACAGACTATAGCCACACAAGGTTCCGGCAACCGCATATCCCCGAAAAATCCCGCTGTTTTGATAAAAACACAATAAAAATAAGGAAAAGCCGAATAAAAACCAATACAGCAAATCCAAAAGTCCGAGCCAAACGGCCAGCCTCTTGCGCCGATGCAGCCATTTCATCCCGCTTCCAAGTAAGGCAGCCAACGCTCCCGCCGCAATGGAAAGCGCAAAATATAACAATTCCGCCTGCATCCGTACCAGCATCTTTTCACCCTCTACCGAAATAGTCTGCCGAATAAGGACTCCCCGTTCTGCCGGAAGCCGTCCTTTTCCGTATAAGACAGGCTCGCAATCCTGCCTTCAATGTCAATTTCACCTTTTTCGACAGAGAGCCGGTTGACATGCAGCTCCTCCCCCTTTATCGTCAGCACGCCTTCTGTTGTCTCTAACAGGATCTCATGGTCGTCAAAGGACAGCACATCCTCTACTCCTGTAAGGATAGCTGCCCGCCGTCCCGTCATACTCACCCGATGCAGCGCCGGACTCCGCTCTTCCATAAAATGCCCCCTCCCATTGCTGTTATATTATATGGAAGAAAACGACTTCTTATGTCTCCAAATCACAACCATTCGGATACCCTGCTCTACAGATAGCGGTACATCTCCTTAGCCTCTTCTTTTCTGGTCGTCTCTGCAACATCTAAGATCTCTACCTTGATCATCTTATCGCCAAAGCCAATCTCTAAAATATCTCCTTCCTTGACCGCGGCAGAAGCCTTGGCCGGCTTTCCATTGATCGATACCCGTCCGGCATCGCAGGCACTGTTGGCCACCGTCCGCCGCTTGATCAACCTCGATACCTTTAAAAACTTATCTAACCTCATAATCTCCTCCTTGTACGGGCGTATAGCATCGAGCAGGGGCTATTTTTTCCTGCTTGCCGCACCGCCCGCATGTTGCGGCAGCAACTAATTTCCTTGTGCGGGCGTGTACATAACACAAAGAAGCGCTACAGGCCACCTTCTGCCGCCCGTAACGCTTCTTTTATGCCTCACATGTTATTCGTTAATTGCATCCTTTAAAGCCTTACCAGCCTTGAACTTAGGAGCTTTGGAAGCAGGAATCGTGATCGTCTGCTTCGTCTGAGGATTCCTACCCTCTCTCTCAGCTCTCTCAGATACTTCAAATGTGCCGAATCCTACTAACTGAATCTTTTCGCCCTTCTTTAACTCTTCGGTGATAACATCAACGAATGCCTTCAGCGCCTTCTCTGCATCCTTCTTGGATATCTCAGCACTCTCTGCGATTGCTGCAACGAATTCTGCTTTGTTCATGGATTAGTTCCTCCTCTGAATATGTGTTATTATACTTACATGGACATCCCTAAATTCAAGGAAACTCCCTTCCCGGAATGCTCAAATACGTTACAAATCTATTTATAACCTTATTGCCGCCATTTGTCAAGGAATTTCGCATATTTCCGGCAAAAAACTCAAAAAAAACAGGAATTAGACGGCAGCAGGTTCTTTTCCAAAAAAATCTCCCTGCTGCCTATCCCTTCACACCACATTTCTGACTAGCTCCCTTTTCCCTTTTCAAAACAAATTTCCACTAGCCATTCTGCGGTCAGGATTCCATCTGACGTCCCAAAAAGCTTGCTGCTACCTTGGCCAGCTTGACCTCGGCTTCACCCATCTTTACCTTATCATCCTTTGTCAGCAGCATCACACAGCCTATCACATCTCCTTCGCTGATGATCGGCTCCATCACCTGATACCGGTAATCGTTTTCTCCTTCCTCTTCGACTAAGGGCAGGTAATTCCGGTCGCTGCTGCTGGCCACAATACTTTCCCGCTCGGTCATCGCCTCCTCCAGTTCCCGGCTAAGCGTTTTTCCGATAATATCCTTTTTGGCTGTCCCTGCTGCCGCAATCACCTGATCCCGGTCGCTGATACAGACGATATGTCCAGTTGCCTGGCCTAACGTATCTGCGTACTGCTTGGCAAATATGCCCATCTCTCCAATCGGAGAATACTTTTTTAAGATAATTTCTCCTTCTCTGTCCGTATAAATTTCCAACGGATCTCCCTCTCGGATCCGCATTGTTCTGCGGATTTCCTTTGGCACTACGACTCTTCCTAAATCGTCAATTCTTCTGACAATCCCAGTTGCTTTCATTTATCCTTGCCTCCATTTACTCTTTCCATGTTATAGTTTGAGCAAAACCGGCAGAATCTTAACCTGCCGAATGCGTTGTGATAGTAGTATCTGTAAATAGTGACATTTTATACCTCACATCAACCGATTCTAAAAAAATCACAAAAATCCGGTTTCTTTTCCTGAATAGGTAAGCTGCTTCTTGACGCTTGTCTATGAAAAGCATATACTAAAAACTACTTTTCTAATCATGACTTTAAAAAACCAGTCTTGACATAATTAGTTCTATATAGTACTATTTAAAAGGAGGTTGTTTCATGGAAACCAGAACCGGATTCCTCATCACACAAATCAAGCAGGTACAGGCTCGGATATTCCAACGTTTGCTGGATAACTGCGGCGTCGATGCTTTCAACGGAGCCCAGGGACGCATTCTCTATATCCTCTGGCAAGAAGACGGCATCCCGATTTCTACCCTGGTATACAAAACCGGCCTGGCTAAAAATACGCTTACTGCTATGTTAGCTCGGATGGAAGTTCAGGGCTTAATCCTCCGAACCGAAAGCATGACCGATCACAGGCAGGTACTCATTACTCTGACGGAACAGGCACGAGGTCTGCAGACCTCTTATGACCAGGTTTCTCAGAAAATGAATGATCTGTTTTATCAGGGCCTTACACAAGAGGATGCTACCCGGTTAGATGCTTTATTAGATAAGATATTGCTGAATTTGGAGAACTGTGAAACACGTCTGAAAAAACAATCCAAAAAAGGAGCGGATTCTTATGGGAAAAATAAAAGGTGAACTGGGCAATTCCTTCTGCCCGCAGGCTTTGTTTTTATACGGAAACTACCAGGACGACGGACGGCCTCATTTCGGTCTGTTTTCCTGGGCTACTTATTGTAGCATCCAGGACGAAGATACCGAATGCTTAGGCTTTATGGCATGTATCGGCGAGGAAAAGCTTACAAAGGATCTGATCCGTAAGCAAGGCGTTTTCTCGGCCAATTTAGTCAATCAGGCTCTGCTGCCTCTGGCCGATTATTACGGTACTACCAACGGACGGGAGGAGCCTCATAAAATGGATCGCCAGCCTACCGTAGAGCCTGGACAAATCCTGCAAGTCCCTACGATTGCAGAAAGTCCGGTAAGCTTCGAGCTAAAGGTAATCAAAGAACATCACTTGGCTAAAGGCAGTGACCTGTTCCTCTGCCGTATCTGCAACGTGATGATAGCAGAAGGGCTGACTGGCAGAGACACTCCTTTCATAGAGCGTCTGCTACAGGCCGCTCCGGTACTCTCTCCTGGAGAAAGCAGATATACTACCATAACAGGAAACGATCTGGGCGGTTGGGGAGAGCCTCGGACAAGACTGCTGTGATTTCCTGCTGTTAAAAATTCCCCGCCTACTCCACCCACTCCGTTTGTATCACTCGCTCCCACTCCTTTGTCCCTTCCACCTTTCTGGTCTCACATCTATTCTGATATAAAAATCGGATCAACGCATAGCAGTCAATCCAGATCTCTGTCCCGGAAAAAGTGTCGCTTTCCTTTTTCTGGGACTCATCAAAAATAAGCTGCAAGCCAAAATGCAGATGGGAGGTGTCAATGTTATTCGTATCCTCTTTTGTACTGTAGCCCGTCCGTCCCATATAGCCAATGACATCCCCAGCCTCTACCTTGCTTCCAACCTCCAGGTCGCCCTGGTACGGGTAGCCCTTACGCAGATGGGCATAATAATAATATCGTTTTTGATCCAGGCTGCGAATCCCAATCCGCCAGCCGCCGTATTGGTTCCAGCCCAATGCCTCCACGGTTCCGCTCTCTACCGCAATGATCGGCGTCCCGACCTGTCCCATCATATCATGTCCCAGATGCTGCCTACGGTAGCCATAGGAACGAGATACCCCAAAATCATCATAATCCGTATAATAAAAATCTTTTGCCACCGGGGAAAACGCCCGCAGACCATATTGAATTTCCGGCGTTTCCGGCGCTGCACTCCCTTCCTCCCCGGACTCCTCTCCCCTTTTTTCGATTTTATATTCCCCTACCAGGCCTCCGAGTACTGCTGTATAGGCCTCCAGATAATAATCATAATACTTCATCCCTTCTGTCAGCTCCTCTATTGTCCTATTCTCCTCGGTTAATTTCGCTGTCAGCTCTGCCATATCCCTGCTCCGGTAATCCCTAAAATCACCGCCGTATTTTGCTCCCAGATAAGCCAGCAGGGGAATCCATTCCAAATGAGTCTCTGTCCCATAGCTTTCCAAATCATATTGATAGGCGTCGCAAAGCGCCTCATAACTTACCTTAAAATCTACCCATTTGATAAAATCTTTGGAAGTGACAGCCTCCCTCTGCTCCGTTTCCCATCCTGCCCGCTGTTTTATATAGCGCGGCAGGCAGATACACGCAAGCCCGCAGGCTGACATCAATACCACCCATTTGATCCGTTTTAAATATTTTTTTGCTTCCACAGCTCATCCTCCTGTTTGACGTCCTACATTCCTATCCTTATTCTGTCTTTCTTATTGTATGAGCTGTCCTTATGAAACATGCAGCTATCCTGTTTCGTCAGTAATAGCCTACCTCTTTTAAAAATAAGCCGTAGCCTGGCAATGTGACTCCAGCATCCTGGCGCCTTCCGCTGTGAAACGCTTCTAAAATACATTCCGGCTTCCTGTCTCTGACCCCAATCTCGTACAGAGTTCCTGCTAAAATCCGTACCATATGATACAAAAATCCGTTTCCCTCTACCTCAAAAATCAGAAACTCCCCACCCCCTTGCTTCCAGGATTTCCATTCTATCCGTGTTATCGTCCGCACCGTTTTCCTGCCTGGCTCCATTCTGGAAGAAAAGGCAGAAAAGTCATGCTCGCCCGTCAATCGTACAGATGCCTGCTGCACAGCCTCCCTATCCCACTCCCTCATCCCTGGTATTTTAGCTCCTGCGAATTCTCTGTTTCCTATCCAATAAGCATATCTCCCCGCAAATACAGACGGCACTTCCCGCACGTCAAACACATAGCAATAGGTTTTTCTAACGGCATCATAACGGCTGTGAAAGGCTCGATCTGCCTCCTCTACCAGACGAATCCGCAGTCCCTCCGGCAAGCAACCGTTCCAATAGTTCCTCCATTCTCCCGGTGTTTTCTTACACCAGACCGAATACGGCAGATGGACATTCGCCACCTGCCCCAAAGCATGAACACCTGCATCCGTCCTGCCCGATCCAATCACCCGAATGCCGGATTTACCCAATTCCTGTTCCAATACTTGTTCCAACGTACCTTGAATCGACGGCTTTTTCCCGTTCCTTACACGCTGCCAGCCTCCAAAGCAGCTTCCGTCGTATTCCAACAATAAACGTACATTCTGGTCTTTTTCCAATCTGCTTCCTCCCTTTCACAACCTGCTCCTATGTATAAAAACTCCCGTTTCGTTTATCCTAAAAACAGGTTTTATTATTAAAACATGCAACAGGAAATCACGAAAGGGAGTTTTTTTATGACACCAGAAATCAATTTATTACAACACATTCACCAGGGCTCCGTGATGGGAATCGACAGCATCCGCCATATGATCAGCCTGTCTGACGACAGCGCTTTTACCTCCGCCCTGACAAGCCAGCTTAGGGAATACGAGGATGTCAAGGCAGAGGCTGCTTCCCTGCTGACACGGGCAGGTCAAACGCCTCAGGGCATTTCCGTTACTGCCAAGCTTATGTCAGATATGACCAGCAGCTTAAAAAGTATGACAGACCGCAGCGCTTCCCGCCTCGCAGAGATCATGGTTCAGGGCAGCACAATGGGAACCACGAACCTGACCAAACAGCTCAATGCCTACCATGGCCACGACCGTTCTGTCACTTCTCTTGCCCAAAAGCTGCTGAAAACCGAAGAGAAAAACATCGAAGAAATGAAAAAATTCCTCTAAAGCTCTCCGGCGTCCTGCCAAAACAATGGTTGGATAGCCGGAGATCCTTCTTTATTCCTCCGGATCCTCAAAGGTAATCTCCTCCCATTTTTTCTCATCTACTATCACCTCAAACTCCTTGGCCCATTCCGCATACAGCTTACGAAAGGTCGTATCCTGGCGCTCGTTGATGATGGCCTCCTTCGCCTGGGCGGTAGCATCCTCATCCATCTCATTGACGCAGCGAATGATATAAAAGCCGTGCGGTCCGTCTACCACCTGGCTGATTTCCCCGGTTTTTAAAGAAAAGGCCGCCTCGTCAAAAATTGCCTGGTCGTATTCCTCCTTCCAGGCTCCGCGCCCGATAATAAAAGAAGTCTCTGCCAGATCGGAGTGTACCGTTGCCAGAGATTCAAAATCGGCGCCTCCGTCTGCCTGTTCCCACAGCTCCTTTGCCTTTTCTCTAAGAGCCTCCCGTTCCTCTTCGCTCATAGCGATTTCATTCCGGTTTTTGTCTGTACCATTTGTCAGCAGCGCCAATACCTGAAACTCTGCCTGTCTTGCCTCTTCATCCGATACCATCGTATCCACATCGCTGGTAATTACATCAAACATTTTAGAGCTTAAATAATTATCATGATAAATACTTTCTAACAGCTCCGTATCAATGTGGTAACGTAAGATATCATAGTCCGAAATCTCCTCCATCTGCTCCCGCACGGTATCCGCTATCTCATCCGCCTCATCCTCTGTCACCAGTACCCCCTGCGACTCCGCCATAGAAGTAATAATCTTCAGTTGTACGATTTCGTTTAAAATATCCTCCTTACACATATCCGCAAAGGTTTTTCCGTTACCAAAATCCACGGTCCAGACCTCGCTCCCAAAATACCCCTCGTACTGCTCGCGGACACAAAGCACATAAAACATGATTTCTTCCCTTGTCACCTTCTTTTCCCCTACCTGGATAACCACATCCTCCGCGAAGGATGCGCCGCCCTCTCCTGTCAGCCCGGCGCTTTCCGTACCATTTCCCTTCTGCCACCAGAAAAATCCCCCGACGACGCCGGCTATCAGCAGCACGACCAGCGCCCCAATCCAATACCTTTTTTTCTGTTCTATCATACCTCACCTTATTTCTATTGTATAAAAAATTCAAACTGTTTTTTCCAGCAAAAGCATCGTAAAATCCTCCAAAAGCTGCCGGATTCCCTGGAAACGCTCCGCATTGTCCTGACGCTTTCCTTTGCTTTTGACGGCAACCGGAAATTCATAAAAAAACTCCACCGGCTGTCCCGGCCGAAACTTTAATCTGCCGAAAAACCGGGCAATCAGCTCTGGTATTCTGGCGGCCTCCAGCTTCGCCTCCTGTTCCATCACCAACCGCAGCGTATGATCTGTGTATTTGACATCCGACACATATACCTTGTGTGCCATCGCCTTGATCAAGGCAATGTTCAAAAGATTTTCTACTGCCTGAGGCAGTTCTCCGAACCGGTCAATCAGCTCGTCCTGCAAATCCATCAGTTCCTCCCGGCTCTCGATCTCCGCTACCCGCTTATACATATCCAGCTTCTGCACCTCATTTTTGATATAAGAAGCCGGAATATAGGCATCCATATCAAAATCTACCATCGTTTCAAAGGCTTCCTCCTCCACTGTCTCCCCCTTCATTGCCCGAACTGCCTCGTTTAGCATCTTGCAGTACAAATCATAGCCGACTGCCTCCATATGCCCATGCTGTCTGGCGCCAAGCAAATTTCCGGCGCCCCGGATTTCCAGATCCCGCATGGCGATCTTAAAGCCGGAGCCAAGCTCGGTAAACTCTCTGATTGCCTGCAGACGCTTTTCTGCGATTTCACGGAGCATCTTGTTCCTCTTATACATCAAAAACGCATAGGCCGTCCGGCTGCTGCGCCCTACCCGTCCGCGAAGCTGATAGAGCTGAGAAAGACCAAGCTGATCGGCATCCTCTATGATCATCGTATTGACGTTGGAAATATCCAGTCCAGTCTCAATAATGGTCGTTGAAACAAGCACGTCGATTTCTCCATTGATAAACTCAAACATAATCCGCTCCAGATCCCGCTCACTCATCTGTCCATGTGCATAAGATATATTGGCATCCGGAACCTGTCTGGCAATCCGGTCGGCTACTTCATCAATTCCGTTGACACGGTTGTATACATAATAAACCTGGCCACCCCGTACCAGCTCCCGGTTAATCGCCTCCCGCACGATTTCCTCGTTGTATTCCAGCACATAGGTCTGAATCGGCAAACGGTCTACCGGCGGCTCCTCTAACACACTCATATCCCGTATCCCCGCCAGGCTCATATGAAGCGTCCGCGGAATCGGCGTCGCGGAAAGCGTCAGTACGTCAATGTTGGAGCGGAGGTGCTTAATCTTTTCCTTGTGTGCCACTCCAAACCGCTGCTCCTCATCGACAATCAAAAGCCCCAGGCTTTTAAAATGAATATCTGACGACAGCACCCGATGCGTCCCGATGATGATGTCAAGGCTCCCCTTTTTTAACTGCTCAATGATCTTTTTCTGCTCTGCAGCAGTCTTAAAACGGGAAAGCATATCTACACTAATCGGAAAGTCCTTCATCCGCTGAACAAAGGTATTATAATGCTGCTGCGCCAAAATAGTAGTCGGAACAAGCAGCACCACCTGCTTCCCATCGGAAACTGCCTTAAACGCCGCCCGGATCGCAACCTCTGTCTTGCCATAGCCAACGTCCCCGCAGATCAGGCGATCCATAATCTTGCGGCTCTCCATATCCCGCTTCGTATCCTCAATAGCACGAAGCTGATCGTCCGTCTCCTCATACGGAAACAGCTCCTCAAACTCCCTCTGCCAGACCGTATCCGGGCTGAACTGATAACCGTTTTCCGCCTGGCGCTTTGCGTATAACTCCACCAGTTCCTTGGCGATTTCCCGCACAGAGCCTTTGACCTTGGCCTTGGTATTTTTCCATTCGACGGAATTTAGCTTATTCAGCTTTGGCTTCTTTGCCTCGGAGCCAGCATATTTTTGCAGCACATCCAAGCCGGTCGCCAATACATACAGCACCCCGCCTCCCCCGTACTCGATCTTGACATAGTCTTTGATCACCTTATTGACCTCGATCTTTTCAATCCCCCGGTAAATTCCCAGACCATGGTTCTCATGCACAACATAGTCACCCACATGCAGCTCGGAAAAGCTCGCCAGCTTCCTTCCCTCATAGGTGCCGCGCTTTTTCTTCCGCTTCTTTTTTTCCGCACCGAAAATATCGCTCTCCGAAATCACGACCAGCTTGATCAAGGGATACTCAAAGCCCCGGTGCAAGCCGCCGTAAATCGTTACGATCTCTCCCTTCTGCACCTCTCGATCCAAATCCTCGGTGAAAAAGGCATTTAACTCCTCTGCCCGCAGATCCGCGCTGATCCGCTCTGCTCTCGTCCGGGAGGCGCATACTAAAATCACCCGGAAGCCGTTCCGCTTATATTGCTGCAAATCCTTGACCAGCAGCGCAAAATTATTGTTGTAGGAATTGACTGATTTTACCGTCAGATCAAAGCGCCGTTTCGGAGCCAGGATACCTGCCTTGGCCTCTAAGGTACTTAGCAACAACGTCCGTTTCCTGGCCAAATCCGCCAAAAGCGACTTATACTCCCAGATGACATCTGCCTGTCCGGGAAGAATATAGCCCTTCTCCAAACGGGTAGACATACTCTCCCGAAACTCCATCTCCACCGCCTCGCCCTTTTCCATCAGCCTGAGCGGTTCATCCAGGAAAAAAACAGTCTCCGCCGGATCAAAATACTCATAAAAAGAAACGGTATTGTCATAAAAATACCGAATATAGCTTTCTATTCCAAAGGAACCGCTATAAATTTCCAGATTGTCCCGAAATTCCTCGACCGTCTCAGACAGTCTGTGCGCCTCCTCCGTTTTCATCTGCAGCCGGAGTGCCTTTACCTGCTCTTCTTTTTCTTTGGTCAGGCGTTTCATCCCTGCCGCACGTGTTTTTTCATCTAATATAATCTCTGCTGCCGGATAGATCACCAACTCCTCTACCGGCTCAATCGACCGCTGGCTGGCTACGTCAAAGCTGCGGATCGTATCCACCTCATCATCCCAAAACTCTATCCGGTAAGGACACTCCTCCGTCAAAGGAAAGATATCCAGGATACCGCCCCGCACGGCAAACTGTCCCGGCCCTTCCACCTGTCCGGTCTTTTCATAGCCCAAATGCACCAGATGCACAGAAAGCCCTGCCAAATCCACCTGCTCCTGCTGACGGATTGTCACCAGATTCTCCTGAACAAAAGCAAGCGGAAGAATCCGATCCATTCCCGCCTCTAACGACAAAACGACCGTCAGCGAATGAGCCGAACCATCCTCCGCACCAGACTGGCCTGACCTCTGCTCTAACAGTCTCCGAATCGTTTTGAGTCGATCCCTGACAATCGCATTGCCATGGAGATCCGCCGAAAAAAACATAATGTCTTTGGCCGGATAAAAGCATACCTCCCGGTCATAAAGCTTATAGTCCTCATAAATCTCTTTGGCCTTTAATTCATTGTGGGTGACAATCACCCGCACCTTAGCGCCCAGTTCCTCTCCTATCCCGCTCATCAAATGGCACTTTTGGGAATCTATGCAGCCAGTGGCTAAAACAGGTGTTTCCCCACGCTTGAGACAGGAAGCTATTCCGCTGTATTCATTTAACTCCTGCAGAGGCGCCGTAAAGGTTCGCATCCGTCCTTCCTCCCTTAATTGATTTTATTCATGGCAGATGCCGCTCCTTCTGTCAGGAGGTAGCCGACCGCCTCGGCCGCCCGTGCAAGCGCCTCCCGCATCACCGGCTCTGTGTCCGCCGGAAACCTCGACAGCACATAGTCTGCCAAATCCCAGCCCTCCGGCTTCTCTCCTACGCCGATCTTTATCCTTGAAAATACCTGCGTTCCTAACTGTTCTATGATATTTTTGATCCCGTTATGCCCTCCGGCGCTCCCCTTTACACGAACACGGAGCTTCCCCGGCTCTAAGCTGACATCGTCATATATCACGATCAGCTCCTCCTCTGGATCGATTTTATAATAATCCACCAATGCGCGGATGCTTGTCCCACTCAAATTCATAAACGTCTGCGGCTGCACCAGAAGCACCCTTTGCCCCTCTATCTGCCCGCTGCCGCAAAGTGCCTTCTGCTCCGTCCTGCTAAGGCGGATGCCGTAGCGATCTGATAAATGCGTCACCGCATCAAAGCCAATGTTATGCCTCGTCCCTGCATAACGCGTCCCCGGATTCCCAAGTCCTGCAATGATATACATAATTCCTCACATTCCACAAGTTAAGGAAAGAGGGCATCCTCTGACACCCTCTTTTCTTCGGCTTGTACGATATTTCTTATCCCACGGCCTCCCGCAAAAATTCATCATCATTCTCGCTCTCAAGTACCGCGGTCTCATAACGCTCCAGAACGATTTTCTGAATCTTCTCACGGGTGTCGGAATTTATCGGGTGAGCAATGTCCCGATATTCACCGTCTCCCGCCTTCCTGCTTGGCATAGCGATGAAGAGCCCCTTGTCGCCTTCGATTACCTTGATATCATGAACGACGAATTCATTATCAATGGTAATAGATACTACGGCCTTCATCTTGCTCTCCTTTGCCACTTTCCGTACTCTGACGTCAGTGATATTCATGCTGCGACCCCCTTTAAGTTAGGTAAATAAATTGTGTATCGACGGTGCAATGCCCCAAACCTTGCCCGTCTGTCTTTATTATAACACACCTTTTGGAAAAATGAAATAGAAATTTGCATAGAAATATGCTATAATTATAATAAAAATTTTAAAACAGAATAGGATGTGGAAAAAATGAAGGTTCAAATTGATTTTCACAAGCCAATGTCCGTCTATTTTATCGGGATTGGCGGTGTCAGTATGAGCGGATTGGCCGAGCTTCTTTTTACGAGAGGATTTTCCGTTTCCGGCTCTGATGCCAAAGAAAGCAGCTATACCCGTCACCTGGAGGAGCTTGGAATCCATGTCGTATATGGTCAGCGTGCCGAACATATCGTTCCGGGAATCGATCTGGTCGTCTATACAGCCGCCATTCATCCAGACAACCCGGAATTTGCCGCTGCCAAGGCCACAGGGCTTCCTCTGATGGATCGTGCCACCCTGCTCGGACAGATTATGAGTCACTATCCGAATGCGATAGCAGTCTCCGGTACACACGGCAAAACGACCACTACGGCAATGCTCTCCTGTATCTATTTAAACGCCGCGCTCGATCCGACCATCACGTTAGGCGGGACTCTGCCGGAGATAGACAGCAATCTCCGAATCGGCGCCTCCGGACATTTTATCATGGAAGCCTGTGAATATACAAACAGCTTCCACCATTTTCGGCCGACCACTGCCCTGGTTTTAAATGTCGAGGCCGACCATTTGGATTTCTTTTCCGGCATTAAACAAATCCGGGAGTCCTTTACTACCTTTTTGGGGCTGCTGCCAAAAGACGGCCTTCTGGTAATCAACGGAGAAATCCCGGACTATCAGGCGCTCTATGCCGGGCTTCCTGTCCGAGCTGTCACTTATGGTCTTGCGGGTGGCCCGTTTGACTATATGGCAGAAGATATCCGCTTTGATGAAGCCGGACACGGCAGCTATACACTTTCGATCCGCGGCAAGTCGGCCGGCCGGATTGAGCTGGGCGTAGTCGGCAGGCACAACATTTCCAATTCCCTCGCTGCCATAGCTGCTGCCCTGGAATATCGGCCAGTACCTGAGGCGGCCGCTGATACGGATCTGGTTGCCGCTGATGCCGCTGCCTCCCCATACCTTACGTCTGCCGGCCTTCCTCCTGCGAACCCAATCACCCTCTCCGAAATTGCCTCCGCTCTCAAATCCTTTCATGGTACGGATCGCCGCTTCCAGAACAAGGGCATCCGAAAGGGCGTCACGGTAATCGACGACTACGCGCATCACCCGACCGAGGTAACGGCAACTCTGGCCTCTGCCAGACAGGGCAACTACCATCAAATCTGGTGCGTCTTTCAGCCTCATACGTATTCCCGCACCCGCCTTCTGCTAAATGATTTTGCCGAGGCGCTTTCCCATGCCGATAAGGTAGTTCTGACCGATATCTATGCTGCCAGAGAAGCCGATCCGGGGGACATTTCCTCTGCCGATCTGCTGGCTAAGCTGACGGAAAGGGGCGTAGAGGCCTATTATTTTAAAAATTTTGAAGAAATCGAAAATTTTTTAATACACAACTGTACCAACGGCGACCTGTTGATAACTATGGGAGCAGGAGACGTTGTAAACATTGGAGAAAATTTTCTACAGCTATAGTTATCCACATTATCCACAGCCTTATCAACACTGCTTTTTGGAATAGGCTGTGGATTTCTTTGTGCAGATCCACTTTTTCTACAGGAATAGAGCAGATTTCTACCTTTTGGCTTAAAATGTGCGTTTTCTCGACAAATTTTGTTTTTTTCTCTCCTGGCTTGTCCTGTTATCCACATTATCCACACTATCCACAATTTCATCCACGCGCTTTTCCCCCTATTTTCAAACGGAACAAACTGTGCTATACTCAAGAAGCACACGAAACAGGTATCCAAATCAGAAAAGGGGAATCTATCATGGGAATAGCAATTTCAAGCAACGGAGATTGTGGTGTCACCGTCATATCCAACCAGTTTATCGATCACTTTATGCCTCATGCAAACGGCACTTGCGTAAAAACCTATCTCTATCTGCTGCGTCAGCTCTCTATGCCGGACAGTACCGATCTGTCCGTCTCTTCTATTGCAGCTTCCTTGGGGGATACGGAGGGGGATATCCTGCGATCAATTGCCTGGCTAGAGCAATACGGCCTGCTGCAAGCTGCCCGTGCCGGGGAAGAAGGCAACGAGGGTGACATTACCGGAATTGTCCTTTTGAATCAGAGCAGCGCCAAGCATGCCTCTGTCGTAGAGGTACCGGTCATGAACGTTCCCGTCATAGATATTCCAGTGATCAAAAAACCGGACTCTGCCGCTATCCTGCAAAGCGCTCCGTCCGCCAAAGAGCCGTCCGCCGGTTTTATGGACGCCGCTGCGGAACAAAAGCAGGCTGATTTGGAAATTCCGACCTACTCCAAGTCACAGATCGAAAAACTTTCCTCCAACGAGGAGGTCAAATGGGTCATGAGCATCGCGGAACGGTATTTGGAACGCCTGTTAAATCCGGCTGATATCCAGTTGATCATTTATCTGTATGAAAGCGCCGGCTTCCCGGCTGATTTGATTTTATATTTATATGAATACTGCGCTTCCCGCGATAAAAAAAGCCCGTCTTATATCGAAAAGGTAGCGCTGAACTGGGCGCAGGAGGGCATCCGCACTGTAGAACAGGCAGAAACCTCTTCGCTTAAATACAATGCACACTACCAGGCCGTTGTCCGGGCGTTTGGCATGAACCGAATGCCGGGAGCAGCCGAGCAGAACTATATTGACCGTTGGGCAAAGAAATTCGGCTTTTCTGCTGATATGATAGAGGAAGCATGCAGCCGCTCTTTGCTTTCGACACAGCGTCCGGACTTTAAATACGCCGACCGTATCCTGGAAAACTGGCATAAAAAGGGTATCGCTACCAAGCAGGATATTTTACGAGCTGACCAGATACACAGCCAAACTGTGGCGCGAACGGCTGCCAATAAAACCGAAAGCTTTTCCAGAGCCGTGCCAAAAAACAACAACCGTTTCAATGCCTTTCCGCAGCGAAGCTACTCGGGGGAGGAATATTCCTCTATGGAGCAGCGTCTGTTAAACCGTAGCGGAAACTGATAGGGAAACCAAATAGAGGAGGGCAAGGATGGGACTACAAAATTACCAATATAACCGTATTCTGCGGGAATATGACAGCCGCAGACAGCAGGCCAAATGGGAGTTAGATCAGCGTACCGAACAGGTCTATGCCAGACTCCCGGAGTTAGAGCAGCTCGATCAGGAATTGATTTCCGGTTCTATCCAATGCGCCAGACTTGTGCTCTCCGGAGAAGAATCAGCTCTGGATTCTTTAAGGGAGCGAAATGAAGCGCTTTCCGCAAGGAAAAAAGATCTTTTAAGAAAAACCGGCTTTCCGGAAAATTACTTAGAGCCATGGTATTGCTGCCCGGATTGTCAGGATACTGGACATATCGGCAACCAAAAATGCCATTGCTTTAAGCAGGCGATTGTCGATTTGCTCTATGATCAGTCTAATCTTAGGCACTCCCTGGAACGCGAAAATTTTGACACCTTTCGGCTTACTTATTATTCCGACGATTATACCGAGGAATCGACCGGGCTGACCCCCCGTGCCAATGCCAGGCGGGCGCTTGCTACCTGTCATAGCTTTATCAGCGGCTTTGATTCTTCTTATGAAAATCTACTGCTCTATGGCAATACCGGAGTCGGCAAGACCTTTCTCGCCAACTGCATCGCTAAGGAGCTGTTAGACACCTCTCATACCGTTATCTACCTGACTGCATTTCAGCTTTTTGATGCACTGGAAAAATATGCCTTTCAGAAACGGGACGATCCGGAAGCGGAAGCTTCCTTTGATTATATTTTAGACTGTGATCTGCTGATCATCGACGACCTGGGGACGGAGGTCAACAATACCTTTATTACCAGCCGCCTGTATCTGTGCTTAAACGAACGGGACTTACGCCAAAAATCAACGGTCATTTCCACCAATTTGTCCCTGGATGATTTAAGCCGGAACTACAGCGAACGGATTTTCTCCCGGCTGACAATGAACTATACGCTCGTGAAGCTGGTCGGAGAAGATATCCGTATCCAGAAGGCATTCGCCTAAATCGCGTCATAATGCCGTCCAAACAGCTTTAAATACACAAACCAGTCCAGGCAATCACAAAATTATCTGTAAAAGAACATAATAGTCTGCCGATTTTTCTTGACGGGAGGCAGGCAGAAATGATATAACGTAAGTGTAGGATTCACAACACATTCACGGAGGAGAATCGATCATGCCACAAGAACATTATATTGAAACCATTCCAGTAGGCCCTCTTGGTATTGTTGCTACCAAGAGCTGTGAAAGTCTGGGGAAAAAGGTCAATGACTACATTGTTTCCTGGCGGAACAAGCGGGACAATGAGCATACCTCCACCATTGCTTTTGCAGGTTATCAGCGTGATTCCTATCTGGTAGACGCTGACTGCCCTCGTTTTGGCTCTGGCGAAGCAAAGGGCGTACTCCGCACCTCTATCCGGGGAGATGATTTATACATCATGGTCGATGTATGCAATTACAGCCTGACCTATTCTATCTGTGGACACAAAAATCATATGTCTCCAGACGACCATTACCAGGATTTAAAGAGGCTGATTGCCGCTGCGAGCGGCAAAGCACATCGGATCACTGTCATTATGCCATTCCTGTATGAAAGCCGCCAGCACCGGCGCAGCACCCGTGAATCCCTGGACTGTGCCTTGGCCTTACAGGAACTGACCGCTATGGGCGTAGACAGCATCATTACCTTTGATGCCCACGATCCGCGTGTGCAGAATGCAATCCCTTTAAAGAGTTTTGAGACAATCATGCCGACCTATCAGTTTATCAAGGCACTGCTCAAAAATGTGCCAGATATTCGTACTGATGCCGATCATATGATGGTGATCAGCCCGGACGAAGGCGCTATGGCACGAGCAGTCTATTTTGGCAATGTGCTGGGCGTAGATGTAGGGATGTTCTACAAGCGCCGGGATTACTCCACTATCGTAGACGGCCGTAACCCAATCGTCGCACACGAATACTTGGGGCGTCATTTAGAAGGAAAAGACGTGATTATTGTAGACGATATGATTTCCTCTGGTGAAAGTATGCTGGACGTTGCCAGGGAGTTAAAAAAGCGTCATGCAGGCAATATCTACGTTGCCTCTACCTTTGGCCTGTTTACGAATGGGCTGGCAAAATTCGACGAAGCCTATGCCGACGGCCTGATTTACCGTGTATTGACGACAAATCTGGTATACCAGACAGACGAGCTGCTTTCCCGTTCCTATTACATCAATGTAGACATGAGCAAATATATCGCACTTCTGATTGACACACTGAATCACGATGCTTCTATCAGCGAGCTGTTAAGCCCTACCAACCGGATTCATTCGATTTTAAAGAAATACGGACAGCGCTGATGTAACGGCAGCCCAGACTGCTTTGAAACGGCGGTCCGATATATCCGGGTTACGGTGAGGCATTGCCTGCGTACTTGATTTTATACACAAATTTACTTGTCAAACGGCTTCTTTTATATTAAAATAGAGGCGTAAAAAGCTAAATACACTAAAATAAAGGAGGATTATGGTCATGGCACATAAAATTACCGATGCCTGCATCAGCTGCGGTTCCTGCGCTCCAGAGTGTCCAGTAAGCGCTATTTCTGAAGGAGCAGAGCATTTCGAGATCGATGCAGAAACCTGTATTGACTGCGGCGCTTGCGCTGCTACCTGCCCAACCGGAGCGATTGAAGGCTAATCAAAAGGACGATTGCCGACGGCTACTGCCACGGCAACAGCCGTCCCCCAAAACTGGCTACAGCGTGGGGGACGGCTGTTTTTGTTCTATAAATCTTCTAATGTGATACAGGGTAGTTCTGTTTCTTGTCTTAACTGTTTATCATTTGTAAAAAACGCATCACATCCACTAGCTATAGCAGCAGCAAGCTGTAAGGAATCCATTGCTTTAAAGTGTCTGAACTGTTCCCTGATTTTTGCCGCTTGTTCCGCTATATCAGCTGTGATATCAACAATCTCCATCTTCATATATTCTATAAACCGCTTAAAATTATCCACTAATTCCAGTTTTCCGCTTGCATAGGGAAATACAAGATATTCTTCTATGGTAATGGTAGATGTCACAAGTTGTATTTCCCTATCTAAGCATTTTCTAAAAAAATATTTTAATTTATCCACGTAAAAAACATTATTCTCCAAATAATATATAATAGGAGCTGTGTCTATATATACGCGTTCAAATTCTGTCATCCTCCCTCAATCCCCTTACATACTCATCTGCATTTTTCCCTCTTTCGGTAGAGGGCATAATAAATTGCTCCAAATCCCCGTTTTCCTTTTTCGTCTCATTTTCTCCTGTCAGTTTAGTGATAAATTGAAGAAGAATCTCCAGTTTATCCTCTGGCACCCTCTCCAACTCTGCCATCGCATTTTTTCTCAATACTGTCATCGTTTTACCCCTTTCTTAGCGCCTTCTTCTTTCTTATTATTTCTTCGGAAGCTTTATCTTCTGCCCTGCCGTTATCCCTTTCTTCCCCAGCTTGTTCAGCTTTACAATCTCCGAGTAACGGCTTCCGTCTCCTATCTGCTGTAAAGCAATTGGCAATTCGATGCTTTCCAATGCCCCACAACCTGAAAAAGCTGCCCCTTCTATCTCCTTTAAGCTATCCGGGAGAATAACCGAGCAAAAAGCGCTGTTTCCGGAAAAACATGGGACTGGAGCATTTTAATACCATCCGAAACCATTATATTTTACGAGTCAGCCCTCTTTTATCTCAAATTCCGGTACTACTGTAGTGTTTTTTTCATTTTATCCAAAAATACGTCTCCAAATACTCTACCTCTTCTGTTTCTTCTACCGCCATGCAAAGCCGGTAATATCCTGGAATCACTCCGAAAAAATCCCCCAGTTCCAGCGCATAATACTGCTCTGCCGACTGAGGCAGCCATTCCCGTTCCGATGGTTTTGGTTCCTCTGCTCCTTCCTTTTCCTGCAGACGGTACCAGGTTCCATGGTGCAGCAGTTCCAAATGAAGATCCTCACCTGCTCTTTGTTTGGATGGAAACTCAAAATCCTGCGTTCCTATCGAAACAGTCGGCTTCATTCTGATTTCTCCTCATTTTAATATGCGCAACTCTGAAAAGTAACTATAGCAAATCATATTATCATTAGCCAATCAATACCTTTTTCCCCTCAAAGGCAAATCCATAATGCCGGATCTCTTCCTTAGCAATCCCTTTCTTAACCAGCTCCGTATCATATTGCTTTCCCTCGATCTGCTTTAACGCATTTTGTACCGTCTCCTCCAGATCCTTCTCCTTTGACGGACGGAATACCTTAAACTCGATGATAAACGCTTTCTCTCCCTTTTGTACCGGTTCTAACATGACATCATAGCGGCCAAAGCCGCTTTCCCGGTTGGAGGTAATCTGGTATTTTCCTGCCAAATCCACCATCAACCCTAACACAAAGCCATGGTAAAATCGCTCTGGTTCCGCACGCTCCGACGGTTTGTTCCCGACATCAAAGGAGCTAAAGGTTTGCAGGGCGACCTGATTCATATACTCATTCATGTAGTCGATATCCTTTGCTAAAAAAGCCTTGATAAAATCGTTGTAGCGGCTAGAGTTGTTTTTAAACCATTTCTGAATCAGACGCCGGCATTCTTTCTTTACCTCCAAGTTCGTCAGGGCAAGCGCATATCTGGCTCCTGTTTCTTCCTTGTCTTCCTGCTCCCATGCCTCCTCTACCCGCAAATACCCGGAAGCTAGCAGCAGACTCCAAAGCGCCTGATCGCTTTCCTCCAACTCTTCAAATACAACCTCCTCTGACAATTCCGTGCAAATCGGCTTCCCCGCCAGTAAATCCTCTACCGCAATCTTGACTTCCGGGGTTCCTTCCTGAAGAAGCTTTCCTACCAAACGGTTAGAACTGGTATTTGCCCAGTAAGTATCAAACGTTCCGCTATCTAAATATTTGGTAATCGACCAGGGATTATAGATATCCTTCCGTTTTCCAAAGCAAAAGCCGTCGTACCAAAACCTTACCCGCTCTAGCTGATCAGACAAACCAAACTGCCGCAGGGCTTCCCTTACCTCTTCTTCTGTAAACCCAAAAGCCGTTTCGTATTTTTCTGAAGTAGTTGTAACCACCTCCAGGTTATTCATATCCGAAAAAATGGATTCCTTACTGATCCGGGTAATTCCGGTTAAGAGACCACGTTCCAGATAGGAATTCGTTTTAAAGGTATCCTGAAACAGCCCTCTGGTAAAGGCTACCATCTCCTCCCAGTAACCATTCAAATACGCCTCCTGCATCGGAGTATCATATTCATCCAGTAAAATAATAACCCGTTTGCCATAATAGCGATACAAAAATTCAGACAACATTCGCAGGGAAGAAGAGACGACATAATTTTCCATAACAACGGAAACAGACTGATAATACTGCTTCTCCTTCTCACTCAAATAATCCCCTTCCAGCAAAAAACTATATTTTGTATACAAACCTAACATAATCTGACAGATTTTCTTTCTAGCATCGGAAAAAGAAGTTTCTTTTACGCTGGAAAAGGATAAGAAAATGACCGGATAAGTTCCCTGTAGCTCTCTGTATTTTTCTTCCTGCCAAATAAAAAGTCCCTCAAACAAATCTGCTCTTTTTGCATACGGAATAGAGAAAAACTTTTCCACCATATCCATGGTTAATGTTTTCCCAAATCTTCTTGGTCGGGTAATCAGGGTGACGACATCCCCATTTTCCCACCATTCTTTTATAAATCTGGTCTTGTCTACATAAAAGTAATGATGAAGCATCAAATCCTCAAAGTTCTGGATTCCAATAGATACTGTTCTTGATCTTGTTTTAGGTTCCATTTCCCATTCCCTCCATCCCTGTCTGCTCATATCCCGGGCTTCATTTTATTTTACAGGATGAAAGAAATTTCTGCAACCGAAAATTTCCAGCTATGTAACAGTTCTATTCCCACTTATCATGCCCGGCAGCAAATCGTTCATACTTCTTCTGATCGCTTTGTTCATCTTGGATTTTTTGGTCTATTCTCCCTCTGGAATACAATAATTCTTCCTGAATTTTTTCAGAAGGATACCCCACTTCCTTTAACAGCCCCTTTATTTCTACTACCCACCCTTCTTCTGGCTGCCTGTTTAGTTCCTCTTCATAAGCAATCTTACAGGAACCTATCTCATACTCTGTACCTTCTTTTTTTAATGTCAGTTCCATTACCCCTTCTTTCTGTTCTCCTACACACTCTCCCGTCTCATCGAATTGACTTTTCATAAAGAGTAAGGATACTTGAACTTCTCCCTCTCCTTTTTCTTCTTCTTTTAAAACAACATACCCACATTGTTCGTTTTCCCAGTTTATCTCCCCGGTATCCTGCAAAATGGCATGACAAATTGCTCTCTCATAATTTTTTTCTGCCTGATATGTTTCCCATTCTTCTAAAAGATCCTCTTTATAAACATCCACCTTCCTTCCTCCATATGAGTTCATTTCTTCGCTATAGTTATCCGTCAATGGCACCAAATAATTATTCTCTGTAACAATATACCCCCAACTAGCTTCTGCCTGGCATAATCCGCTTCCGATTACAGTGATAAAAAGAAAAAGACGTTCTCCTGTATAGGCATAAATTTTTCTCCATTGTTTCTCATCTGCCCATATAGTCACAGGCAGTGCGCGAATAACTAAAGATTCAAAATAATTTCCTGTTTTATCAAATACATATTCTTCTACCTCTACATTTATTTTTTCATAGGATGCGTCCCAGATTTGCTTCGGATCCTTCCTCCATTTTTCTCCCAGGCTGTCCTCCATTCCATCGGTTACTTTTACTACTGCACAAATATCATAAAAATAAGGCGTTTCTTCTAAAGAAGTATGGTGATCCAAAGGTATCCACTCCCCATCATTATGGATATTTTTTAAATATCTTGTCCGTAGCCGTCGATCATAAAAACGATGAAAGGCTTCAGAACGAAGGTAGATAGGAATCAATAGAATTCCTACTAATACAAAAATTCCTGTTATCATAAATCGCTTTTTTTCATAAAAATCTCCATTCCGCCGCCTTTCAGTTGGCGGCACAAATAGTAATGAAAGTGTTCCAAACTTCTACTTTGTGCGATATAATAATTCCCAAGAAGCTATACTACAAAGCACGGTAGGAGGAGTTGTAATAACTTTCTTCGTTTTAGACAGCATAAAAATCAGTGTAAGTTCTGCCTTTTCAAGCACAAATAAGTGGTATCATGAATCCGTACACTAAGAATTGTTTAAGCGCCTTCGTTTAATTGTGTGGCAGTTCAGTCAATGGCTTCTTATCTTTTACGAAAGGAGTCTGACTATGAAAGTTATTTATCAAACCTGTTGTGGTGTCGATGTTCACAAATCGTTTCTCGTTGCCACAATCGTCAAAACTACTGGTGGCATTGAGCCTTCTTACCAAAAGAAGCGCTTTTCCACCTTTAACAATTCAATTCTCGAATTCAAGCAATGGCTTCTCGACAATGATTGCCATGATGTCTGTATGGAATCCACAGGTAAATACTGGGTTCCTGTCTTTAACCTTCTGGAAGATGAAATCAATGTTGTCATTGCCAATCCTAAATGGGTAAAGGCGGTGAAAGGCAACAAAGATGATACCAAAGATTCTAAATGGATTGGGGATTTGTTCCGTCTTGGACTTGTTCGCGGCAGTTATGTCCCTTGCAAGAAAATCCGTATTTTGCGTGAATATACAAGGTATCGCTATAAATTAGTTTCCTGCCGTTCCAGCGAAAAGAATCGATATCAGAATGCTCTTACCGTTTGTAATGTTGCATTAGATTCTGTTGTTTCCGATATCTTTGGGAAGTCATCCACATCCA
>CASCWU010000037.1 GCA_949155905.1 uncultured Lachnospiraceae bacterium | reverse complement strand
CCTTCAAACTCCTGGTAGCTATCAACCCCATTGTAAATGGCGTCATAAGTTGCCAGGGCTACGCTCCGCAGATTCCTTGCCTCAATGGCGGCATCTTCAATCCTCATCGCTAAATTCATTTGCGTTCCCTCCTTTGATATGTTAGCACTTTATATTTAATTATATCGTTATGCTAACATATGTTAGTAGAAAAGTCAATTTGTTTTTGCTACAATATGCTAACAATATTTATCAGGAGGTTTTACCATATGGCTATATCAAAGATTCAAACAGGGCTTCGCATAGATGAAATCACCTATGGAAAATTGAAAACTCTTTCCGAAGCCGAAAGCCGTTCTATGAACAACTTAGTAGAGTTTCTAATTAAAAAATATATCTCTGATTATGAGCAGCAGAATGGCACTATTCCTGTTGCTCCCTATCCAGAAAATTAAGCCCTGTATCAATCAACACAAGGATAAGCTGATTGATAGAAACTCCCATCCGGTCAGCTTTTTCCTTTACCCTGTTATACTGCCTTTCCGGAATACGTAGTCCGGTTTGTATTTTATCTTCCATAACTTTTCCTTTCTTTGGATATGTAAATTTTAGGAGGTGCTACTATGGCATATAACGGAAAAGTTTCCACCCAAATGCGATACGACGAAATACTATATGAAAAAACCAAAATCATTGCCAAAAATGAAATGCGGACTACGAACGCCCAGCTTGAATACTTTATGAAACTTGGTGTCGAAGCCTACGAAAAGGAACATGGAGCTATCGAACTTCCCGAAGGTGAGTAACATCTGCTTCCCACAATTTCTTTCCCTGCTCCAGCAGGATAATCAGAAATGTGTTCTGCGCTATCCCCATCCTATCTGCTTCCTGCCGAATATACTCATGTATCCTGGTAGGAAGCCGGATCTGGGTGGATATAACTTCCTTTTTATCTTGCATAACCTATCCTTCCTTGTAACTCATTTTATAAAGGAGAGACTTTCCATGCGTGAAACCTATTGGAACCTATATGTAAAGCTTGTTTATAAATCCTGTTATTACAAATACTTCCAATCACTTTTTGGTAAAATCAACTGGATTCTTACCATCTTTTGCAGCGTTGTTTCTTTATCTAGCATTGCTGCCTGGGGAATCTGGAAAACTCACCCCGCAATATGGTCTGTCCTGATTTGTGTGTCACAGTTAATACAGGCTATGTTTCCAAAACTTCCCTACAACGACCTGCTTAGTTCCACTAAATTTATGATTTCTTCTCTTGATAAGCTTCTTATCCAACTTAAAACCGACTGGCTGAAAATCCAATACCTGGACAGCACAGAGGAAGAAATTTTAAAACTTATCAAAAAACATGAAACATCATATTCGGAGCTTGTCTCCCAGTTTTTTGCAGGTACATATTTGCCAACTATAAAATATTGTGAAAAGAAAGCCGATAGAGAATGTAATATATATTTTCACAATAATTTTCCATCAGAATAGGAGGGTTTTATTATGTCTGATAAAACACGGCCAACCTCTCCATCTTCACGTCCTACACGAGAAATAAGACAAGATGGTGGAGGCGCACCAGATCCAAAGCATCCCATTCCTTGCCCACCAAAACCAAAGAAGCAAAAAAAGTAACTTTGAATGGCTATTCCTTTTTAGATTTTCTTTTAGAAATTTTACTAGGGAATAGCCGTTCCCTTTCTATCCAAAATTGGCAATAATCACAATGAGTAAACGGAATTTTGTTCACTGTGTAAAGGATATAAAACCTATATCCAAACACTCCTGCAGCAACTCCTAAAAGAAATATTGCAACGATCTTTTCCATATCTTTATCAGCGCTCTCTTTCCTTCAAATGTCGCCATTTTCCATACCTTCCACAATAATGGCAAGCCCAGCCTTCAACTCACAGCAACCCGCCACTCCTTCCCGATATTCCCTCTGGTAGATGTTAGTGACCGTCCTGTTCATAAACTCCTTCGGAACCTCGACCTTATGGCTGCCGTCGTAATACACGATCCAGCCTTGTCCGCAAACGGTACCAATCGTGTACGGAATACTCATAGCCAGCACTTCCAAAAGCTCCTTTAATGCCATATCTTCCTCTCCTTTCTGTTGCGACGTCGCAACGAGTATTCTCCTTCCCTACTCTTCCAACAAATCCAACACCATCTTCGCCGCCCGGTTAGCTTGCTCATCATACTTTGCCCGTTTTTTCGACCGGGTTATGTCGCCTTTATCATGGTGCAGATAAGCATGAGACAGTTCCAATGCCAGGTTGTAGTTTGTCTCTTTGATATCCAGTCCCTGCCGTACTGCCAGCCTGTCATGATGGAGTATGCTGTCACTTGCCTCCAGCGGAAGAAACATGACTGTGATGTTTCTTCTCGTTGCCAGGTGCATAAGCTTCTCAAATGTTTTTCCGTTATCCACTTGCGCTGCCTCCTTTATGCCATATTATGGCGTATTTTTTTCTTTGATTATATGCCATAATATGGCGTATGTCAAGAAAATATTTTAGGAGGCTTGCTTATGTTTAAAGATCGTTTACGTGCTACCAGAATTTTTCGGGGTTTTACTGCACAGGCTCTGGCCGATCAACTTCAAATGGGATTGAGAAACTACCAAAAATATGAAAGTGGAGATGCCAGACCAACCTTTGAGGGTTTAATAACTTTATCCGATTTTTTAAATGTGCCTACTGATTTTCTTTTGGGTCGTGACGATTATCTGAAATCTCTCGGAGTATCCGTTGATGTATCCCTAGAATGTCCTCCAAGGCGTCCCAAACCTCAAAAGAACCCATAGTATCTCCTGCTTCTATTTTTTGATAATGTCTAAGTCCCACCTCCAGCTTATCTGCTACCTGCTGCTGTGTCATGCCCGCCTTTTGGCGGGCTCTCTTCAGGTTTTTCCGCATAGTTTTTCCTTTCTGTTGCGACGTCGCAACAAACATTCTTCTGCTATTGCCAACCTCCTTCCTTTCCACTATACTATACTTACAGGCCCCGCCAGGCCGAGTATACAGAAAGGGAAAAGAGCTAATATGAAACAACGCACACTCTCAAGTAATACCGAAATTACAAATATATGCCATGAAAACCTTATTGTAACTTCTGGGGTTAATCTTATTATTCGTGGCATACTAAACGGCTCTGTAGAAGTTGGAGAAAATTGCACTTTCAAACTTTTTGGTATTATGAATGGAAATCTAAGTATTTCCAACAATGCCACTGTTATCATTTATGGAACATTAAAGGCTGAAACCATCTCTAATAATGGGAACCTCATCATTTCTGGTGTAGTTCAAGCCAAAAATTTACCCGAAAAAATGGAGATTCTCCCAAATGCTATAGTAAATCAAACTCATAGCTGATTTTTAGTGTGAGAAGAAAGCAAGCAGATTAGTTCAGAAGCTTCTCTCAAAAGCTCAACTAATCTGTTTGCTTTTATCAATGCTTCGTCTAATTCCTCACAATTAACAACAATATTTGTTACCAAGCCTTTCCTTTCATCTTGTGCTTTTCTCACCCTCTCACCTCCCCTCTACCTACTTTCTCTTACGCCGTCTGTTTCGTGGAATCCTCCAAAAGTGCGTCAATCGGTACTTCCAGCACTTCTGAAATCTCCCGTCCAAGCTCCATCGTCAGCGACTTTGTGCCACGTTCAATCTGTGCGATCATAGGCTGTGTAACACTAACCGCCTTAGCCAAATCCGCCTGACTCATATTTTTGCTGAGACGTAAGCGCTTCAAATTTGCTCCTATCGTCAAATCAATTTCCTCCTTTCCTTTTGCTATTGCGAATCCTGTCTCCCTTCTGTATACTGTACTCACAGGCCCTGCCAGGCCGAGTACATAGAAAGGAGAATGAATTATTATGGTTGATAATTCTGTTTTGCTCGAATATGTCAAAGAAATTACAGTTGCCAAAATGCAAAGTTGGGACCATTCCGCAAGTGAGGCAAACGGTAAAGCTGTTGCTAATTTCATGCAACAAGTCTATGACAAACTATGTGAGTTGAACGAAGAGAAAAACTAAGCATCGATCTTCCAAAGTTCAACAAGTGCCATAACCACAGCTGGAATTGTTACCACAATCTCCGGCTGTGCGTCTTTGGTATGATGTTCTATATATTCCAGCAAAATGTTTTCAAGCCTTTCCTTTTTATCCGGCTTCACCACCCTCTCACCTCCCTCCTATTTCTCGCTCTTCCTCCGCCC
This sequence comes from uncultured Lachnospiraceae bacterium, assembly GCA_949155905.1. GTDB lineage: Bacteria > Bacillota > Clostridia > Lachnospirales > Lachnospiraceae > MGBC131033. The sequence goes on along the minus strand of CASCWU010000037.1, from coordinate 28,980 downwards.
CCGTTCGCTTCACCCATTCTCCAAGAATTTGCAGAATCAGTGCATTTTTTGACACTCCCATTTTTTCAGCCTGTAATATAAGCCATGTATTCAATTCATACGGAATACGCAGACCAGCTCTTACTCTATCCTTCAATCCTTCTACTCCTTTCTAGGTGTTGCCACCTTGTTGTCATTTATTATAAGGTGTTGCCACTCTGTTGTCAAGTCCTTTTTCAAATTTAATTGTGGTGTTATAATGACAACACAATGACAACTAAAGGAGTGTGATTTTATGCCATCAAAACTACCTCACTATGCACTACGTATTCCTACAGCAACAATGGACAAATTAAAGTATATTGCAGAATATAATGGACGTTCTGCGAATAAAGAAATTGAACAGCTTATTCTTGCCCATATTGCTGCCTTTCAAAAAGAACACGGCGAAATCAGTCTGAACGATTTTTCGCCTCGTTCAAGAGCATAAGTACAAACGCATTTAAGCTTATTCCCTTCTCTGCCGCCTCCCGCTGGAGCCTTTCTTTCAACTCTGCCGGGAGGCGGATAGTCGTTTGCTCCCGTTCTGGCTTCGCCACCCTCTCACCTCCCTCCTTTTCTTCCTGCGGCATAAATATCATCCGTTTTTACTCCCAGAACATGAGCGAATTTAGGGATATCGCAAGCCTTTATCAGTCGGCGACCATTAAACATATCACTTAATTCCTGTGGAGTGAACCCAGCCTTTTTAGCCACATGCAGATTTTTAAGCCCTGTTTCCGCAATTATAACTTTAATGCCAGTTGCGATTGGCTCATTTGCCTCCGCTATAGTCAATATGGCTTCCTTCTTTCATTTCTCAGTTTTTCTGAGATTTTTATTTAATATATCATAGTTTTTCTGAGATGTCAACAACTTTTTCTCAGTTTTTTTGTTTTTTTATATTGACGTTCTCAGTTTTTTATAGTATCATTCTAATACAAAGGAGGTGCAACATGAGTTTTGGAACAAGACTAAAGGAAAAAAGAGAATCTCTTGGAATTACTCAGCCCCAACTTGCTGAAATGCTAAATGTAAGCAAGGGAGCAATAGGAAACTGGGAAACAGATGTTAATTCTCCTAGAGCAACTCTTCTATATGATTTATTTGATATTCTTCATTGTGACGCTAATTACCTATTTCAGGATGAAACAAGGGAACTATATGAGAATGAAGCAAGCCCGGAAGAATTTGAAAATATAATCAAAAAATACCGCTTCATCTCCACCCATTCCCCGAACGGAGCCAGCGTGGTTGATACAGTACTGGATAGGGAATATGCTATTGCACAGCAAATTCAAGAGAAAGACGAAAGAATCAAAGAACTGGAAAGGGGATTTATCCCAAAGCGCATATTTGCCTACTACGGAAAGATAGCTGCTGCCGGAACCAGTGTGGAGTTTTCTGGTATGACTGCCGGAACCAAATCATATCCAGAAAATGATATAAATGAAAATGCCGATTATGTTATTGGTGTAAGTGGTGCTTCTATGGAACCGGAATACTATGATGGAGATATTGTATACGTACAAAAATCCGAACATCTATCTGTAGGGGATATAGGAATATTCCAAAAAGCTAATAGCATTTATATTAAAAAAGTGGGGGAAGCCGGACTTATTTCTTTAAACCCTGACTACCCTGGCCTTATTGCTGATGGTGATATTATTACCGTATTGGGTAGGGTGCTTGGGAAAGCAGAGGATTAAGCACGAAAAAGTAAATTGATGATTAAACCGCTTCAGCGATTTAATAAAAATTATGTTACAAGGGAGGATTTTCTTATGAAAAAGAAAATTATATTACTTATAGCACTGGCCACCTTTACTTTGGCAGGCTGCTCCTCTTCAACTCCAGCAGCTTCTACGGATTCTGCCGAAGTTGAAAAATTAAAAAGCCAGATTGAAAAGTTGGAACAGGAAAACGCCGATCTAAAGGCTCAATTAGAAGATGCTGCTCAACAACAGCAAGAAAACAATGAGCCTGATACTCCAACGGAAGATGACACAAATACAGATGACACCAAGCCAGAATCAAATGACGAAGTTATTGAAATAGGTACAGAGGGTACATTAGGCGATTGGTCTATCACTGCTACTGCCACAGATACTGTTGATTCCATCCCTGATGGATATGGTTCTTTTTCTCCTGATGAGGGAAATAAATACTTTGTTGTTTCTTTATCTATTACAAATAATGGAAAAGCAGCAGATACCTTTCTTCCAAGCTTCTCCTTATCTGATGATATTCGTACTAAGATTTTATATGGAGATGGATATGAATTTAGTTCCATACAGCTTTTAGGCTATAGCAGATCTTTATATGATGAAACCTTAAATCCATTATCCAGTAAAGAAGGCGATGTTATTTTTACAATTCCAGATAATGTGGCATCTTCGGAGGATGAGTTAATACTACAATTTACTATGGGGAAAAATGTATTGAATATAAAAGTAAGATAATTGTCATAACACCTCCTGCTTCCGATCCGGAATACTGAAGTAGGGGGTGTATTAGAAATTTAAAGCAGAGAACCCAGCGTATGAAGATATGATTTTTACAAATGAGGAGCTTGACAAGTTTCATGTTTTAGGAAAGGCCGTCGCTTTCCAAAGTGATGTAAAGTAAATTTGTGAATGATGAAAATTTTTAAGGAGCTGACGAAATGCCTACACTAAGTATGTTTTATGGAATCCTGATAAAAATGTATAGAGAACTTGGAGGTAAACATAACATGCCCCATGTTCATGCAGAATACGGGGAGTTTGAGGCTGTGTATAGTCTTGACGGCCATTTAATTGAGGGCGAACTTCCTCGTAAACAACGAAAACTCGTAGAAGCCTGGATCGCGCTGCATGAAGATGAATTAAAGGCAAATTGGACACTATTGCAATCAGGAGAAGAATTTTTTAAAATTCAGCCGCTACAATAAAAGGAGGATTCCTATGTTAAGACCAAAGCCAATCCGTGTTACGCCATTAGAGAATTACCAGCTTTCCATCTTTTTTGATAATGGGGAAATCAGGATTTTTGATGCAACCCCTCTTATGGTCGGAGACTGGTTCGGGCAACTAAAAGATAAAACTATCTTTAAAACAGTCCATATAGCAGGAAATACTATTGAATGGATAAACGGACAGGATGTCTGCCCAGATGATTTATATTATTTGAGCAAACCTATCAAAGAAAAGGAGCCGACAGAGGAAAAGCCAAACGCAGAAACTATCGCCTCTATTGAGGAATTGGAGAATGGCGGCGGCACTCTCTTTACTGGCAGTACAGAGGCTTTATTTGCTGAATTGATGGAGAACTGAACATGCTTGATGTGAGAGTAGAACATACTGGCACACACTCCGATCTACTTGGACTGTAAACCTCATCGAAACCAGAAGCGGAAACGCAAATAAGCGAACCAGATCTTTGTCTTAGAAAGGAGAAAAATCTATGAATACAAACCTCGCCTATCAGGAAGAGCCACGGGAGGAGCTGCTGAACGGAAAAATTTTTATGATGTCCAGCCCATCTGTGAATCACAGCCAAATATCAGGGAATATTTACCATGCGTTCCGTGTTTACCTGAAGGGAAAAACCTGTATCACATTCCATGATGGTGTAGACGTTTTCCTTACAGAAGAAGATCGGGTTATCCCGGATGCTATGATTGTCTGTAATAAAAGCATCATCCAGAAGAACGGAATCCATGGCGCACCAGATCTGATTGTAGAGGTTCTTTCCCCCAGCACAGCAAAGAATGACAGAGGATACAAAAAAGACCTCTACGAACGTGTAGGAGTGAGGGAATATTGGATTGTCGATCCGGTTTTACAAAACATTGAAGTGTATCTGCTAGTAGATGGGGAATACCGCTTAGAGGAGATTTACCGGCTACCAGAGGAAGATATGACTGAAAAAGAAAAAGAGCTTTGCAAAACCATTGTTCCGATATCTCTTTATGATAATTTTTCTATCCCGCTGGATGAGATTTTTTACAATCTGCTTTAAAAGAATTCGATTGGAGGCGTTCTCTCATGGAACACTACTGTGCTTACCTTAGAAAAAGCCGTGTCGATCTCGAGCAGGAGCGCCACTCCTCCGGCAGCACTTTGGATCGCCACCGCGAAATCCTTACCGCCCTCTCACGGCAGCTCCAAAAACCGATTGAACGCTTCTATGAAGAGGTCGTCTCTGGGGAGTCCATCTCTGGCCGCCCTATGGTGCAGCAGCTCCTGTCCGATATCGAGGACGGCACCTGGAGCGGCGTTTTCTGTATGGATGTAGAGCGGTTGGCGCGCGGCGATACCATTGACCAGGGTATCATTGCCAGAACCTTCTCCATCACTGGGACGAAAATCATTACCCCAAATAAAACCTACGATCCGGATAACGAATTTGACGAGGAATATTTTGAGTACGGACTGTTTACCGCCAGACGGGAATATAAGATGATCAACCGGCGCATCCAGCGTGGACGGGTTTTATCCATCAAACAGGGCAAATATATTTCCCCTACGCCTCCCTATGGCTATGAGCGGTACAAACTGGAGCAAGAACGCGGTTACTCCCTGCGCCCCCATCCAGAACAGGCAAAGGTAGTCCAGATGATTTTTTCACTTTATACAAAGGGCCTGGAAACCGAAACCGGCCACTGGGAACGGCTTGGAAGCGACAGTATTGCTTCTTATCTGGATTCTATCGGAATCAAGCCCGTCCGGTCGGCTGGATGGAGCCGTGCCTCCATCCGAGATATCCTGAAAAATCCTACCTATATCGGAAAGATCTGCTGGGGACGGCGTAAAGAAGAAAAGACCATCAAAAACGGTCAAATCACGAAGTCCCGGCCAAATGCAGCGGAATTTATCCTGGTAAACGGCCTGCACGAAGCTCTGATAGACGAGGAAACCTTTTACCTGGCCCAGCGGCTGCTAAAGGAGCGCACGATTGCCCCGGTGCAGCATAAAAAGATTTTACAGAACCCGCTTTCTGGGTTGGTTTACTGCCAGAAATGCGGGCAGCTTATGACACGCCTGGGACCGAACAGCCACACCCGGTATGCGACATTAAAATGCCCGAACCGGCACTGTGATACTGTTGCTGCCCCGATTGACTTGGTGGAGCAGCACCTTCTTTCCCTCCTGGCGGACTGGGGAAACCAATATCTGTTTGAAGCTGGGGAGCTTCCCGATCACGTAAAAAGCGATTTGTCGCTTTTCCAAGCTGGCCTAAAGGAAGCCGAAGACGAGCTGGCCACTCTCCAGAACCAGATGGATCGCACTTATACGTTGTTGGAACAAGGAATATACACTTCGGAGGAGTTCCTGCAGCGACGTCAGGTTCTTTCTGGAAAAATGGATGCTTTAAAGGAGCGTCGGGATTTCCTCCAGAGGAAGATCCGGAAGCTAGAGGCATCGCAAAACACCAGAAACCAATTTTTTCCCCGTATTCAACACCTGCTGGATGTCTATGACAGCCTCTCCTCTGCTGCCGAAAAGAACCAACTCCTGAAGGAAGTTATCGAACGAATCGACTACTCAAAGACAGAAAAGAACCGGCGCGGCAGCCGGAATAACATCAACTTTACGCTCTCCGTATCACCGCGCCTTCCTTCTTAAATTCTTCCACCCCGCTATTTATGCGGGGTTCTCTTAACCTATATCCTGCATGGGGTTATACATACGGCCCACCTATGGCAGTTGCCCCCATCAACCGTGTCCGCGCTGTCCTTGATTATGCTGTCACAGCTATTCCAAGAAACAAAATCAACCTCGGCATTCCTAATTATGCCTATGACTGGGCGCTGCCTTATGAGCGGGGTGTAACTGCTGCCTCTAATATCAGCAACGTCGAGGCAGTCCGGCGAGCTGCCTTGCACCGGGCAGACATTCAATTTGACGAAATTGCCCAGTCTCCATTTTATGAATACACCGTAGATGGAATTGCTCACATTGTCTGGTTCGAGGATGTCCGCAGCATCCAGGCCAAGCTCCGTCTAATCCCGGAATATGGTTTGATGGGAGCAGGCTATTGGAGCCTGATGAAACCATTTCGTGCCAACTGGCTGCTGCTAAACTCTTTGTTTGAGATCGCCGTACGTCCTGCCTAAGCACCGCACCCTTGCAAAAACACCAGAAGCGTTCCTGAGCAGCACTCTTGTTTTCCATTTTTTACCTTCCTGTCTTTTCAACAAAGGAAGAGCAGGAAAACAAGAGTGCCTTTTTCCGATATCTGTCACCTACTCCTCTGCCGGAACCACCAGTCCTTCCTGATGTCCCTTCTCCAGCCTGTGGCGTGCCTTACGGTTTTCCACGGTGTCAAAAATAATGGAAAAGTCATAATTCTCTGGATAAAGCTCTTTGGCGGCTACCTTTAACTGAAGCCGCTTATGGCTGATAAGCTGCTTTTCTTTTTTGATCTGTACCAGCACCATTCCATTCCGATCCTCTGGCTTTACAACGATGCCGATCTGCTGCTCTGAGCCTACAGTTACACTGTCACCCCGCTGAAATAAGCGTTCTTCAAAGGGCTCGGTCTGCTGTCTGATCCGAACAAGCTGCGGCACCTTCATCTTTTCCGGCTTCATAGCCTCTGTGTGTTCCTTTTCTTTCTCACCTTCTGCCCTTTGCTGCAAACCCAAATCTGCCAAAAGCCGCTCCTCCAGCCCATTCTTTCTTCCACCATAGGCCTCATGAGCCGCCATCCGTAGCATAGCCTCCGGAAGCCCCAGACGCTTGGCAATATAAAGGGCGCAGCTTTCTCCGGCCTTCCCCATTTCCAGCCGATAAAGAGGGCGCAAGCTTTCCCGGTCAAAACCCATTCGGGCATTGGTAATCTCCTGATAGCGATCTGCATATTCCTTTACCTCTGGATAATGCGTGGTGGCCAAAAACAGACAGCCCGAAAGCCGGAGCTGCTCTAAGATAGCCACGGCAATCCCCATTCCTTCGGCCGGATCGGTGCCGGAGCCAAGCTCGTCTAAAATCACCAGGCTGTCCGGCGTTACACGCCGCAATATTTCCAATACATTTCCGATATGGGCGGAGAAGGTAGATAAATTGTCCGCAATATTTTGGCCGTCGCCAATGTCGCAAAGCACCTGATCCTGCATAGCGATTTCAGCCTCCTCGCATGGCAGATGCAGCCCGGAGCAGGCCATCAGACTAAATAGGCCTACGGTTTTAATCGCCACTGTTTTTCCTCCGGTATTCGGACCGGTAATGACCATGCCGCGTCCCTGCTCCCCTAATGTAAAATCCAAAGGAACACAGTCATCTGAATTTAACTCCGGATACCTGGCCTGCCGGATACGAATATGCCGCCCGGTTGTTATCACCGGCTCGACTGCCTTCATTCCCGCACTTAGCTTTCCCTTTGCAAATACAACATCCAATAGCACTACCACACGGATATCCTCCCGCAGATCTGCCTCATGCTCTGCGATTTGATTGACCAATTCATACAAAATACGGTGTACCTCGGTTTCCTCCTCTACCAAATACCATTCATATTCCTCTCGTAATTCCGTCACGGTGGTCGGTTCGATAAATAATGTCATTCCAGTCGAAGATTTGTCGATAAGACTCCCCATCACACGGGAGCGGTATTCCTTTTTGATCGGAATGCAAATCCTCCCGTTCCGTTTGACAACAAAGGAATCCGCCGCATAGTTCTTTGCCGCACGCAGGGCATTTTCTGCCTTGACCCGGATTTTTTCTTCCAAAAGAGAAAGCTCTCTTCGGATATCCCGCAGATTAGGAGAGGCATAGTCATCCACCCGTCCGCCGCGAACCGAACGCTCCAATTCGGCAGATAATTCCTCCAGGCTTCTTAAATTATCGCAATAAAAGGCAATTCCTACCTGACGTTCCTTTCCCTTTTCAAGATAAGAGCGAAGCCTTCTGATTGCTGTCAAAAACTCTCCTATCTGCTCAATCTGTTCCGGCAGAAGCATCTCTCCTCGTACTGCCTTATCCAGATATTCCTCTACCCGTTCCATCCGCGGCAAAGGAGGCGTCCCCTGCTCCTCCAATAATTTCCTGGCCTGTGTCGTCTCCCTCATATGCTTTTTTAATTCCAGCTCTGACAAATAAGGAACAATCCCCGCTGCCAACGCTTTCCCCTGAGCGGTGCTTGCATAGCCCGCTAGCTGTTGTCTAATTGCTTCAAAGCCTGTTATTTGAATCGTAGAAGCTGTATGATTTTGTTCCATTTATTACGATCTCCCTTCTTTATCTTGCTTACAGAATGCGGCGTGAAAGCCCATCTGAGGATAGGCTTGGCAGCATTTGCTGACAATATTCCGCTTCATACTTTCATCATAGATTCAGAAAACCTGGTTTTTTATACGCTTCTACCCACCTACTGCACAGATTACGATTTCGCTGTCCCTTCTTCCCACCTACACTTCACGGTGTAAATCTTGGGCATCGCTATGGGGTTCGTCGGCAACTACGCCCTTTATGGACTTTCACCACAGACTGACGGCATGCTCATCTTACGAAAAAGGCCTGTAAGGCACTTATCATCCTTGCCTTACAGGTCTTCTATACTCAACTCTGTACTACCATTCCTGATGGGACTCTGCCCTCTGCCCTGGCATCTATGATCCGTGCAAGAACACTCCCGGCATTCTTGCGACGGCGTACAGGCTTACCCGCCAGAGACATATCAGGTCTGGTACTGCTGCTATGGACGAAGCGCTTTTGCGCTGCAAGGGAACAAAAAGAAAGAGTGTCTTTTGTCCGCCAAAAAACTCTCTGGTTTGTCTTGCTCCCTGCCTTGATTTACTTAACCAAGCTTCCTCCATAACACAATTAACATACAAAGCCCTCTCTTTCTTTTGATATAAGTATTTTACACGAAACCATCGGATTTGTCCAGCATTTTTTCCTGGTTAAAAGCTAAGCTTTATTTTTGCCTCATAAATCGAAATGATCCGTCCAATCCCCACTGCGGTCAAAATCGTGCCGATGCCGATGCCATAAAATGGCGCATGGTTGCACAGGCAAAGCAGCACAGTTACTGCCACCATAGCAATGTCATATGTATTTTTTACCAGGGAAAACCGGATATGAAAAACCTCAGAGATCGTTTTTACAATCCCGTCCACTGGAGTCAAAACCAGATTTGTCTGCACCGTAAGGAACACACCCATAGCAGTAATAAACATCGTAACGATAAACAGCACTATATTAGCTGCCAGCGGAAACTGAACATTCGGTACTATCCAGTCATAGAAATCCGTTAGCCAGCCAAATGCGAAAGAAAGCGGTATTTCCAGCAGATAGGATACTGTCACCTTCTTAGAAAGGATGCACTGCAGCAGAACAAATATCAAATACATTACAATCGACGCATTTCCCAGGGAAATCCCGTAAATCTGAGAAGCCGAGTACATCACGGAGCTAAACGCCGCTACTCCCAGATTCCAGCGAATGTTTAGCACCACCGCCAATGCTATCATATTCAGCCCGATGATGTAATAAATCCATTTTTTCATACATTCCCTCCATAGTAAATAAATTTTTTCACAAAAAAAAGATACCGCTTGACCATTATTCTGTCAAGATAATATCCCATTTTTTTGCAATCCTCGACAAATTCCTTGGAACAGATTCTCCTTATAGCTGCCTTTTTGTAGTATAAATCAAATAATCCAGGCAGTCTATTTTCTTTTGTTCCACATGCAGCCTTTCTAACAGCAGCCCTCGATGACGCTCAAGCTGCCGCAGCTCCTCCCTGATTTTCCCCTTTGCCAAGCATTCTAAGCATTCCTCAATCATCTGCGCATCGCACCCTGCATCCTTTAAATTCTGCTCTATCGCTTTTCTCGAATCCTGCTCTGTCCCTGACATGCCTCTTCCCTCCCTTCAAATCAGAATGTGATATTCTTTCCTATCCTCATTATGCCACGGTCATTTATTTATAGCAAATACTTATATTGAATATGATTCTATGCTTGACAGTTATATCATTTTTTAGTATGATAAAAGCAATCCTGTGTTTTTAGAAAAACAGCTTTTACATAGAGAGGAAGAATCACACATGGAACTTCGTGTCCTGCAATATTTTCTGGCCGTTGCCAGGGAGCAAAGCATCTCCGGCGCTGCTGAAGCGCTTCACCTTTCCCAGCCTACCCTCTCCCGTCAGCTCAAGGATATGGAGGAGGAATTCGGCAAGCAGCTAATGATCCGCGGCAACCGTAAGATTACTCTGACAGAGGAGGGAATGATCCTGCGGAAGCGTGCCGAAGAGATTATGGAGCTGGTGAAAAAAACCGAAAACGAGGTCATGCTTTCCGATGAAGGGATTTCCGGTGATATCCATATCGGAGCCGGTGAAACGGATGCCACACGCCTGCTTGCCAGAGCCGCCAAATGTGTGCAGTCCGAATGTCCGCTTGTCCACTACCATATTGCCAGCGGAGACGGCTGTGACGTCATGGAGCAGCTCGATAAGGGTCTGTTGGATTTTGGCTTGGTTTTGGAACCGATTGATATTTCCAAATACAATTATCTGCGCATTCCGTTTAAAGATATCTGGGGTGTTTTAATGCGCCGGGACTCCCCATTGGCCGGGCTTGAAGTGATCACTCCCCAGGATCTGTGGCAGCAGCCGCTGATTGTATCCCGTCAGGTTTCCTGCGGCGGCCATGATTTGCTCAACTGGCTGCAAAAGGATCTGGAGGCCTTAAACATCGTCGCCACCTACAACCTGGTATACAATGCCTCCCTGATGGTAGAAGAGGGATTGGGCTACGCCGTCTGCCTGGATCGGATCATCAATGTCGGCGGAGACAGCAAGCTTTGCTTCCGGCCGCTCTCTCCGCAGCTTGATATTGGTATGAGCATCGTCTGGAAAAAATATCAGCTTCTTCCTAAGCCAGCCGAAAAATTTCTCCTAAGGCTCCAGGAAATGATTGTAAACCTTCCTTGACATCCCTTCTGTTCTGTTGTATAGTAAGCTTAACACATAAAACAGCAACTAAAATCCAGCTATGCTGGGCGTTCTCGGGAGGTTTACAAAGATATGACAAAGCATCAAATTCCACTGTTAAAAGCAACTGCAGCCGCACTCTGTTTGTGCCTTTCCTTCAGCACGGTAGTATCTGCGCACCATGGCGGAAACGGCTCTTCTCACCATAACAGCACCCATTGCGGCAATACAGGGTCTGCCTGCTACTACTATTGCGAAGGACACGAAGCACATCTTCATACGAACGGCGTCTGCCCTTATCTTTCCTGTACGGACAGCACACATCATCACGGCAATGCCTCTACTGGTGCTTCTACCGGTGGTGTCTCTACCGTCACTGCTTCTAAAAACACGGCCTCTGGCAGCACCTCTGCCAAAACGACGGCCGCACCCGCTACGATAAAGCTGAACTGCTCTTCTCTTACCTTGCTAAAGGGAAAAGGAAAAACACTCAAGCTTTCCGGTACATCCGCAGACATTACCTGGCGCAGCTCCGATGAAACCGTTGCTACCGTAAGCAAAAACGGAAAAGTCACCGCAGTCGGAAAAGGCTCTGCTACGATTACCGCTCAAACCAGCGCAGGAGAAAAAACCTGCAAGGTCAAAGTAGAGACTCCAAAGCTAAGTGAATATAAGCTTTCCTTACATTTGTCCGACAGCCATACCCTGAAGGTCAGCGGCACCAGTCAAAAGGTAGTCTGGAGCTGCAGCGACAGCGATATTCTATGGATAGATGATGACGGCACCCTGATTGCCAGCGAAACCGGAACTGCTACCATTACCGCCTCTATTGGTACGAGCAAGACCGGAGTCGTAAAGCTGAAATGCCGGGTGACAGTAACCGAATAACGGATTTTATACACCTTCACAATCAAAGGAAGGGATAAAGCTTTCCTTGGCTGTTTCCCCTTCCTGAATATAACCCTGTTCCACTCCCAGCCGGATAGCGTAATCCACTATCCGGCTGTATTCTTTTTCCGTCAGCGTCCGGTTCAGCTCCGGGTACTGTGCCAATCCCGGCGTTGGTGTGAACTGATTCATTATACTGATATAAATTTGATTTTCATAGGTTTCATACAAATACCGAATCACCTCTTTGGAGTCCGCTTCCCCGCCGGGCAGCACCAGATGCCTTACGATCACTCCCCGCTTCATCAGCCCCTCCGGTTCGGAAAAAACAGGCTCCCCTACCTGACGTACCATCTCGGCAATCGCACGGCTGGCATAGGAAAAATAATCTGCCGCATGGGAATAACGCAGGCTCCAGGCACTATCCCGGTACTTTAAGTCCGGCAAATAAATGTCTACCAGTCCCTCCAGCCGCCTCAAAGTGGAAACATACTCATAGGAGCTTGTATTGTATACCACCGGAAGCTTTAAGCCCTCCTGCTTCGCCTGCCGAAGCGCCTCTGCCACCTGCGGGACAAAATGCGTCGCCGTCACCAGGTTGATGTTGTGCGCCCCCTTTTCCTGCAGCTCCAGAAAAATCTCTACCAGTCGCTCCACCGAAATCAGCTTCCCCGCTCTTCCCGCTGCAATTTCCTGATTCTGGCAAAACACACAGCCCAACGAACAGCCTGCGAAAAACACAGTCCCTGATCCAACCGTACCGGACAGACATGGCTCCTCCCATTGGTGCAGCGCCGCCCTTGCCACTCTAAGCTCGGCCGTCTGTCCGCAATAACCGCGCTCTCCCTGCTCTCGATTCACCAGACACCTTCTGGGACATAAGGCGCACAATTTCATCCTAACTTTCCCTCCCTTCGCCTCTGATAAAATTGCTCATAAAAGTCTCCTTCTTGATACGGGCGCAGAAAAAAACGCTCTAAAAACGCCAGATTTATCTCTTTTTCTCTGGAAAGGCCATGGCTATCGGCAGATGCTTCCTTCCTCAAATACTCCTGCAGCTCCTGCAAATAAAAATGCCAATCGGAAATATACGCGTCATAACGCTTGCTATCCGGGGTATCTATCCATTTCCAGACCTTCACCTTGCCCCGGTTCTGGTTCCGGCACTCCTGCGTCTGCAAAAAATAACGAAAGCTCCCGTTTTCATAATAACGCCCCAAAGGAAAAATACGGCAGATACCCGGACGGTACGGATGGATGCTGCATCTTCCGTTTTCATCCAAAAAACCGCATACCTCCTTTTCCTCACCTCTCTCCTGCATCCTTAAATTCGGCAAAATAAGCCCCTCTACTACCGTCAGCTCCAGCTTCTCCGCCAGCAATACCTCCGGCAAAATTCCAAGGCCGGCAGACAGACGATACATATCATAAGGATCTAACACAATCGAATTTCCCATTCCCCTACAGCACGCCGAACAGCCCTCACAATCCCTACAATCTGCCTTTACCATATCGTTCAGACCATAAAGCCGCCCGTCGGATATTTCCCTCATATCTACATAACGCTTCATTTATGTTCGCTCCTGTTCCTGACATAACATTTCCGTATCTATGAAGCTGATTATACTATTCTTTTATCTGAAAATCAATGTCCGAAAACACCCCGCCTCTGACTCTCCTCTGACCTGTTTCTAATCCGCTTCTACCTCGCCTCCAACCTGCTTCTAATCCGCTTCTGCCCTGCCTCTGCCCTGCTTCTAATCCGCCTCTCACCTGCCTGAATGGTTATGTCTGCCTATCGTTCCACGACAATCCGCTCCAGCCTTGCCCCAAGCCGGCTTAAAATCTCATTGGTAATCGTCCCGGCCTGCTCTGCCAGATCACCGGCAAAAATCTCTTCCTCTCCGGATCGTCCAATCAAAACTGCCTCATCGCCTGCCCTTACCCCCGCTATCCCAGTGACGTCTACGAGCGTCTGATCCATACAAATCAGCCCCGCAATCGGCGCTCTTTTTCCCCGGATTAGTACACTGCCCACTCCCTTGCCCAAGCTTCTTGGAACGCCATCCGCATATCCAATCGTCAAAACTGCCAGCTTAGCCGGATTCCCGGCCACAAACTGCAGCCCATATCCGGCAGCTTCTCCGGCTCCTAGCTCCTTTACCGTCGCCACCCTTGCCTTGAGGGAAAGCACTGGTGATAGGAACTTCTTCCACTGTTCGGTATCCTTTTTGGTGCTTAGCACCCCATACAGAGCGATCCCGATTCTGGCGTAATCCCCTCCTAGCTCTGGATAATGCAATATCCCATAGCTGGACTGCATATGAAATTTCGGGCAGCGAATCCCCTGCTCCTGCAACACCTCCAACACCTGATAAAACCGTTCTACCTGCTTTTTAGTAAATGCCTGTTCTTGCTCTCCCATCGTATCCGCCGCACATAAATGAGTAAAAATCCCCTTTACCGAAATCCTCCCCATCCGAAACATTTGAAACATCTGACCAATCAGCTTACTATGTTCGCTCCTCTCTCCTAATCGATGCATTCCGGTATCCACACCGATCTGGACGGAAATTCCCTTTCCATAACGCTCCAACAATCTGGCATATGAATAATCTACGACTGTCTGTGTCAAATCCCAACGCGCCAAACTCGGAAACAGCCGCGGATGCGTATAGCCCAGTATCAGGATCTCCCCTTTTATACCGTTTTTCCGCAGCGTTATCCCCTCCTCTGCACTTGCGACACAAAATGCCTGGATACCCAGCCGGCTTAGCTCCCTTGCTATCAAAACTGCTCCATGTCCATATGCCTCTGCCTTGACGGCAGGCATCAGCTCACACCCCTCCGTCAGCCGCGAGGTTAAAAACTCCACGTTTCGGCGCAGTGCAGCCCGATCAAGCTCAATCCAGGCTCTTGTCCTCACTGCTTTTCTATTCTGATTCTCCTGGCCGTTCCTCCTGCAAGATCCCTGCAAAAAAGACACGGTATTCTCTTCCCTGCAACGATTCCGGCAGAACTGACGCCCCGTTGTCAAAGACATAGACACTGCCCAGGCCGCCGCTGCCGACAACGCTGTCACCACTGCAAAATGAATCATACTGTTGTCTATCAAAAAGGCGCTTGTATTCGTTGCCTTTGCCGCACCACGTACTACCACAATCATGGCCGGATGGAGCAGATACATCCAGGCAGCCAGCTTTCTGACGCCCCTAGAAGGGCTCCCGCCCCATTCCAGCAAGACCGGGTAGAGAAACCACATCACCGCAGGCAGAAATAAATACATGCTGTCATGCCGGGGAAGCTTCCAATACCGCAGCAAAAATGCCTCCAGTGTCATCAGCAGAAGGGAAACCGCCAGCGCAAGATATCCTATTCTCCTATCCCTCCCCTCATTTCTCCTCTCCCCAAGGCAAGCGCCTAGCAGCAAAAATAACGGAGCCAGGAACAGGCCGTTCCGTGTATAGGAGCATACTTGAAAAAACCATTCATACAGCTCCGACAGTACCGGCACATTTACTATCAGTCCATAATAGCTGTCACCTAACAGCCCTATCCCATACAGCACTGCAGATGTTATTCCCGCGCCCTTTCTTCCCAGCCTCTGCTCCAGCATATACACCAGCGGCACCCCTAAAAGGCAGGCTGGAAAATACCACAGATGATAAAAGCTTCCGTCAAAAACCAACATCCGCAATAGCTTCCCGACCGTTAGCTCCCGATAATGCCCTGCATATATCCCGATTGGCAGATAAAGCAGCATAGCGATTCCATATAAAAGCAGATTTTCCCGTAAAAATTTAGAAATTCGTTTCTTCTCTTCAACCTGTCTCCCCAGCAGAAATTGCCCTGTCACCATCAGAAAAAACGGCACGGCAACCCGGGCAAGCACACGGGTCAGGAAAAAATCTCCCGCTTCCCAAAAGGATAACAGCGGCGAGGTATGAATTGCAATAACCAAGACTGCCGCTATCAGCCGAAACCGATCCAGACCTCCATAGCCCTGCTTCACACGCATGATAACCTCCTTCCGATTTTTTCTCAGCCCTCTAGGCCGCACTGACAAATCCGTTCCAATACCTCCTCTATCGGATAGCCTGCCGCCCTCATCATCCCCGGATAACGGCTATGCTCGGTAAAGCCTGGAATGGTATTGACCTCGTTAAAAACGATTTCTCCGTCTGGTGTCAGGAACATATCTACTCTCGCAAAGCAGGAACAGCCTAACACACGATAAATCTGCTTTGCTGTCCTCTTTATTTCTTCTGCTTTTTTAACAGGGATTCTTGCCGGTACATAAATAGCAGAGTTCTGCAAGGTATATTTTTCCGTAAAATCAAAAAAGCCCTCTGTTCCCTCCCCAAGCCTGATTTCGTCTACCTCGCCAACCAGAAGCTCCTCTGTTCCCAATACAGCGCAACCTACCTCAAAGCCCTCGATATTTTCCTCCAGGATCACCTGACTGTCATAAGCAAACGCCCGCTCTATTGCTTCCTCCAGTTCCTCTGGCCGTAACACCTTTGTCACGCCAAACGAGGAGCCTGCCTTGACTGGTTTTACATAAAGCGGATAGCCCAGTCCTTCTGTAAAACGCTGCACATCTGCTTTATCCTCCTTCTCTCTCTTCCATCCTGTGCTTTCTATTACCATTGCCTTCGGCACCCGTATTCCCGCCGCCTGCACCAGTCTGTGCGCCCGATCCTTGTCCATACAAAGAGCCGAAGCCAGCACCCCGCAGCCAATCAACGGAAGCCCTGCCAGCTCCGCCAGCCCCTGCACGGTTCCATCCTCACCGTTTTTGCCGTGCAGCACCGGAAAAACTGCATCTAACGAAAGAAAGCCTGGTCTTTCCTGCAGCAGCCACACTCCCCTTTTCCCTCTGTCAGAGGAAAGCACCGCCGGAATACAGTCCGTCTCATTGCACCAGGTATCCTCCTTGATTTTCTCAGGCTCCCCTGTAAAACAGAACCATTCTCCTGTACGGGAAATCCCTAACAAAATAAGCGTATACCGATCTTTGTTTAAATGGCTGATAACCGAATAAGCCGACTGTAAAGAAACCTCATATTCCGGCGAACAGCCTCCAAATAGTATTGCTATCTGTCTCTTTTTTTCCATTTCGTATCCCTCTTTCCGATGTTCTTTCTTCCTTTCCCTTGGATGGGCCTTTGCCATAATAAAAAGCAGCTTCTACAGGTAAAAACACTGTATCAACTGCTTTTTCCTGCTCTGTCTGATAAAAGCATTATATCAAAACAGAGCCTGTTATAATTTCGTTTTTTCTCAGGATTTTATGATCCTTTTTTTCATAAAAGCATGTGATTTTCCTACTAAATTCATACGATTTTCTGACAGACTCCCGGAAGCCGCACGGTAAACAGGATACGCTCCCGCTCACTTTCTACCTGAATACTGCCCTGGTGCAGCTCTACGATTTCCTTCGCAATCGCCAATCCCAGCCCGGCGCCTCCGGTCGCTGAGGCACGAGACGAATCCAAACGAAAAAACTGTTCAAAAATCCGGGAAAGTTTTTCCGGCGGAATTGTTTTTCCATGATTACAGATGCAGATTTCGGCATATTTCTCCTGGTATACTACGTCGGTCTGCGCCAAAGCAGGATTCTGCCCACGGACAGCCTGAACAGGCTTGGCGCTCTGTCCGGGAAGCATTCCTTCTGCCACAGAAAGGGAAAGGAAAATCTCTGTCTGCGGATAGCTATAGCTGACTGCATTGCGAATCAAATTGTCCAATACACGCTCCAGCTTATCCGGATCGCCGGCCAGCCAAAGCTCCGGGGCAATCTCCAGCCGCCAGGAAAGCCCTTTTTCCGCCAAAACTGGCAAAAATTCATATGTGATCTGCTCCAGCATCCGGCTCAGGTTTAACTGCTCCGGCTCTAAGGTCAGCGCGGTCAGATTAAAACGGGTAATATCAAAAAATTCATTGATCAACTCCTCCAGACGTTCTGCCTTTTCCAAGGCTATCCCGGTATAACGGGCGCGCAGCTCGTTAGAGATCTGCGGCTCCTCCTGCAGCAGTGTCAAATATCCGATTACACTTGTCAGGGGCGTCTTTAAATCATGCGCCAGATATACGATCAAATCATTTTTCCTCTGCTCCGCTTCCTTTGCCAGCATTGCATTCCGGATCGCCTGCTCCCTTACAAGATTTAACTTATCCTCGATATTTTTCATCCGATCCGGCAGTACAATCGGCTCTTGCGGCAGTTGAATCAGACCTTCGGAGGCACTCATGATTTCGCTCAGGTAACGGAATGGGATCGCAAAAAAGGCATAGGAAATCACTCCCCAGCCGAAAAGAATACCAAGTGCCAGAAACAAAAGCAGGTTATCCCTCATCCATCTTAAAATCCAGTAAAGCGGATCGGTATACTGCCAGACGATTTCTCTGCACAACAGCCAGCCAAGCAAAATCACCAAAAGAAAAGCTGCTGCAAAGCCTGTCATCGCCAGGACATACCACGCCATAAGCTGCTGCTTCATCTGCCGGAAACTCTTTTTCTCTCTCGTGTTACTCTTCAATCGTATACCCCACTCCCCAAACGGTTTTGATAAACTTAGGTTTCCTTGTCGGTTCATGCAGCTTTTCCCGTATCCGGGCAATATGCGCCATCACCGTATTATTATTGTCCAGATATTTTTCTCCCCATACTGTTTCAAAAAGCTGCTCTGAGGAAACCACTCTGCCCCTTTGCTCGCACAAGTACCATAAAATATTAAATTCCAAGGGGGTCAGCGCCAGCTCCTTCCCATTTAAGGTACACTTATGGCTTTTCTTAGAAATATACAGCCCTCGAATATCCAATTCCTCCTGCTCATGAGCTGCCCCAAAAGCTGCTCCCTCTCCCCCGGCATGGACAGTTCCTATCGTGCTGGAAGCATTTACAGCAGCATTTTCTGAGTGAATATTATAGCGGGTATAACGGCGAAGCTGTGTCTTTACTCGTGCCACCAGCTCCAATGGATTAAACGGCTTTGTCATATAGTCATCTGCCCCCAGGGTCAGCCCGGTAATCTTGTCCATATCCTCTACCTTTGCCGTCAGCATGATAATCGGAAACAAATGCTGCTCCCGAATCCGCTGGCAAAGCGTAAAGCCGTCCATGTCCGGCAACATAATATCCAGGATCGCCAAACTGATTTCCTCTCGGTTGACACAAGCCAAGGCCTCTGCCGCGTTATAAAACTTGTATACCTGATAGCCGTCGTTTTTTAGATAAACCTCTACTAAATCGGCAATCGCGCTTTCGTCATCGACGATTAAAATAGCTTCGTTCATGAAAATCTCCTCGGCCTCCTGCCAGCCCTTTCCTGTTTTCCTCCCTACGGCTTCCTTGCAAGCTGCAAATCTATCGTATCATACAACGTAAGAAAACCGCCATAATGGCAAATCGCCTCTTCCAGCTTCGCAAAAAGCTCCGTCTGAAGGAACGATAGCGTCGCCTGTCCGCCGCCGATGCCGATCTCAACTACCTTGCTCGCTTCTGTAATAAGACTGTATCTAAATATTTCCTTATATAATTCTTCTACGTATCCAGGACGAAATTTCTCGTATACAGAAGCTACTGTATCAAATGTTCCCTTCAGTCCCCTAAATACTGCCATAAGACACCTCCTGTAGTATTTTTTATCTCGCAATTTTAACATCCTTTTTGCTGTAATATGGCTTACAGATAGTTTTCCTACTGCCAGACCGGAAACTTTGCCGCCGTTGTTTCTATTCTATAGTTTAACAAAAATACCAGAAAAAAGTCCTCACTTAATCCTTACACATTCTGACTTCTTTTTAACAAATCCATTTCCTATATCTTAATAAGCGATGTTGGCCGCCTATCTCTATTCCCCCGTCAGCATCCTGTTCGGAGAAATCCGCTTCACTCTCCAGGACAGCAGGCAGGCGGCGGCAAAGGCAAACAGCACCAGTCCGGCTCCGGCTATGGCGACAAATCCTGTCGGCACCGAAAAGGTACATTTTACAATCCCAATCCCCCGCAAAAACAGGGAAATCAATGGATTGATAAACAAGCAGCTAACCATCAGCCCAAGCACCGTAGCGCCAACCATAGCCGGAAGGAAGGAAAGTGCGGTCTGTAGCATTAACTGTCCGCTTGTAAAACCAAGCGCCTTCAGAATTCCATACTCCTGCTTTTTTCTTCCGAGCAGCAACCGTACAAGCAGGTAAAGAACAAACACAATTACAATCATGCTTAATACCAAAACCGCGGCAACAATCATCGTCATCAGAGAAATATAAACAGCAGTCCCTCCCTCTACTGTTGTTTTGATATTGATCGTCAGATTTACCGCACCCGTAAACTCCTCCTCTATCTCCTGCTGAAATTGTTCTATATTGGTATCCTCTGTCAGATTCAGGTAATAGCTGACGTTTGGCAGCTCGCCCAAGCGTTCATAGCCCTCTCTTGTCATCAGGCAATCCTTTCCAAGATTATTGGTGATTTGGGTAAAGCCGGAAATAAGATAATCTGCTTCCTGGCCATTCGCTGCTATCCTGATTTTGTCTCCTAGCTTCAATCCCTGTTCCCCAGCGTACTTCGCTGCCAGTGCAATTTCATTTTCATACCTTGGGAAACGTCCCTCAAATACCACTGCCTGGTTGTTCACCTTGGAAAAATCCTCCGAAACCGTCGCCATTAAATCCAGTCCGCCTACCTGACTGACATTTATCGTATGGTACAAATATTGTTTCTCTACTCGTTTATCGGCATCTAATTTCCTTGTAAAAGCCTGTTCTGCCTCCGCGTTGACATTGATACAACTATCTGCCGTTTCCCCTACAATCATATTTAAAAACGGGGTAATATCCAAAATCATATTTTCTGCCATCACCCCGGAAAACACGACGACAAGAGACAGCACCAGCATAGTGACACAAACCGTTATATTGAGTTTGACACTCGCACAGGCCGTCTTTAGGGCAAGCGCCGCAGATAACGGCAGCCCTCCCCGCTCCAACGGGATATGATTCTGCTTGAAATTATGCGTCAAAAGCCCCTGCCGCAGCGCCATAATCGGCTCTATTCTCTGTATTTTCCAGGCAGAAAGCACTACAACAAGCGCAACCGAGCCTCCTAAAATTGCCAGAGTAAGCAAAAAAGGAAGCGGCAAAAAACGCACCTGATACGGAATCCCGGTCTGTGAAATCATCATGGTATTCACAAACGGGAACAACGCATAGGCAAGCCCGATTCCCGCCAGCGCCGCCAGCAGAGAAACGCCCAAAAACTGCAAAAGCAGAGAAGCAATCAGCTGCCGTCCGGTATAACCAATCGCCTTTAGTGTACCCAGATTTTTCATATTTTCCTGAATATGATGCACGATATTCGATGCCATTACCACCAATGCTATCAGTAAAATAAAAAAGGCCATCGCACTGATCACACCTGCGCAAATCATCTGCGAAATATAGCGGGAATTCGTAACAAGCGCATAGGAATTGCTCACGATACGGACAGATGGATAACTGGCCGATACCTTACTTTTTAGAGTACTCTCATAGCTCTCACTCTCCGCCTTCTCCTTTAACCGTATCCCACAAAAAACTGCCTGAGGCGCACAGCCTGCTTCCTCTAGCTCCTGGTAGCAATCCTTTGTCAACAGTAATTCAAGCATGCTGCAGTTATGAGAGCCTGCCATCATACTGTTAAAAAAGCCACAGACCGTATAGCTTCTTTCCTCGCTCCCAATCGTAACAGATACCGTTTTCCCCAGAGCGATTTCCTCGGACTGATACAAAAGAGGCAAATAAATCCCACTGATTTTCTCATTCTTTCCATCCGCTCCGTCCCACTCCTCCAGGATTTCTACCCGGCCAATCGAAGAGGAAACCGCTACCTCCTTTTCCAACATCACCAGCTCTGAATTGATTTCACCGCCCTTGTAGCTAAATTTTCCGACCATATGCAGCGCCGGCTTTAAAACAAACTCTGCTGTACGCTCATCGGCCTGTAACGTTTTCTCCAAAAAATCATACTGTTCGTCCGTCTCTCCGTCTGCCACCAAAATCACATGCTCTGCATGAAGCGCATCATGGCGGCGGTCAAAGTTCTGCTTATAATCCAGGCTCAGCATCAGCCATAAATGAAGCATAGAGGCTGCTAACAGCATCAGCACCACCAATGCAGCCGTCTGTCCCTTTGCCTTATGCAGATAAGAATGTACCAAAAGAAGCTCCTTTTTCATGCTACCACCCCATTTCTGCCAGAAAAGCTGAAAGCTTTTCCCGTCTTGCCTCATCTCCGTGCCGATATCGTCCCAAACAGCATTCGCCTAAAATCACACCGTCCTTTAAGTACAAAATCCGGTTTCCTCGTCTGGCAGAACGCATATCATGTGTCACCATCACGACGCCCTGCCCCTGTTCATGAAAGGCTGTCATTGTATTCAGAACATCCAGTCCCGTTTTAGAATTTAAGGCTCCGGTCGGTTCATCGGCAAACAACAGCTCCGGCCGGTTGATCATTGCCCGAACAATCCCTACCCGCTGCGCCTCTCCGCCGGAAAGCTGTGCCGGAAACTTCTGCTGCGTCTCCTCGGAAATATCCACTGCTGCAAAGAGCTTTTTCGCCTGGCTTACCAACGCCCTTTTATCCTTTTGCACCAACAATCCTGCCGCAAGCACATTGTCCATCACAGACATCCCATCCATCAGATAAATCTGCTGAAATACAAAGCCGCAATGCCTGCGCCGAAACAACGCCAGCCCATCCTGGCTTAGCGCGGAAATCTCCGTATCCCCAAAGGTAATCCTCCCCAAAGAGGGCGTATCCATCCCGGAAAGAGCATACAGCAGCGTAGACTTCCCTGCCCCACTTGCTCCCATAATTACGGTAAAATCCCCCTCATACAGCTCCAAATCAATATTTTTTAAAACGTGCTGCAGCGTTCCGCCGCTGGAAAAGGTCTTACTCAAACGCTCCGCCTTCAGCAATACCCGTTTCGTGTCCTTTACACGATTCTTTTCCATCCCTTTTTCCATGCTCTTTCCCTCCATATGCTCGTTTGCTGCTTTCCTTTTGCACGTTTCAGTTTATCCCTCCAATCCTTAATTGTCTTTAGGAAATTCTTAACGAATCCTTAAATCGTACTTTCATCAGACATCCCGCTTAGCAGCAGGCTTACGGTTACTCTCAGACCATGCTCCCCATTTTGCAGGGACAATTCCCCCTTCATTTCCTTCATAAAATAATCCGAAATAAACAGCCCTAGCCCGGCGCCCTCCAGCCCTTCGGCATTTTTTCCGCGGATGTATTTCTGCTTTAGCAAGGGCAGCTCCTCCTGACCGACACCGCCGCCAAAATCCTCCACTACAACAGCCAGATAACATTCCTTCTGGTAAAAATCCACCTGTATCGGGGTGTCTGCATATTTATAGGAATTGGCAAACAAATTGTCAAACACCTGCAAAAGCCGCAGTCTGTCTACATAGATCATACAGGACGGAGGCTCCCTAAGCTTGGCGTAATGGCGATAATCCGCCTGCTCCAGCAGCTCTGACAATGCTTCACTGCATATGTCCTCCGCTTTCACCGAAAGCTGCGACAGCTCCTCTAAGGATGCGGCAAACAGATTGCTGACCAGTGTATTGATTTGATCGGCCTTTTTTATGATCTGCTGGTAGGTTTCCCTTTGCCGCTTCTCGCCTGCCAGGGCCTCTCCTACCTCGGAGGCTGCCTTGATGCTGGCCACCGGGGTTTTGATATCATGGGAAAGCTTGGCCACCAGTTCCTTTTTGCTCTGGTTCGCCTCCCGTTCTGCCTGCCTCGCCTGCTTTAGCTCTGACCGCATAATATCAAAGCTCTCTGTAAATGCACCGAATACATTCCCCCGATCCATCTCTAACGGAATGTCCAGATTGCCTCCTGCTATACGCCCGGCAAAGCCTCTTAGCCGTTCAAATGGTTTGATTATCCGCTGGTCTATCCAGCAAAAATATCCAACGCCTGCCCCTAGCTGCAGCAAAAAAAGAACGGCCAAAAGAATTGCTGCCATCTGCTTCTGTGCCTGCAGACGTTCTTCGGCGCCGTTCCATAAAATCAATGTTCCTGCCAGCCGTCCGTTCTTTTGAACCGGCAGTATCGTATCCCCGTGTAAAATCGCCTGATGAATGCTCTGGCTAATCCCCGGACTCGTTTGAAACCGCACATTTCCCTTCTCATCCAATACCGTATACTCCTGCCCGGCCGTATTCGGATGCTGCCGTAGCTGCTCCCAATCCTCCTGCACCGTATGAAATACCTCATTGGCCAAAATGACATTCTGTCCACTGGAAACCGGCTGACGGACAAACCAAAAAAGGACGGCCAATTCCGCTGCAAAAAGAGAAATAAAAAGTGCGAAAAACCCCTGTTTTTTCATTCTTTTCCTCCACAGAACTGATATCCGTCTCCCCAAACTGTCAAAATATATTCCGGCTTGCCTGGCTGCCGCTCTATCGCCTCCCGCAGCCTGCGGATATGGACATTCAATGTCCCGTCCCCGGTAAAGCGATCCTTCCAGACCTCATCAAACAGCTCCCGCTTGGAAACCACTCTGTTCTCCTGCCTGATCAAATAGGCCAGCAGCTTAAACTCCAATGCCGTCAGCTTTACCGGCACACCCTCTACAAAAAGCTGTCTGGTATCAAACCGAACCTCAAGACGACGGTCGGCGCTTACATAGCAATTCCCTTGCTCCGAGTCCTGATCGGATGCCAAAGTCTCCCCGGAAGTCTTTGTATATTGCCGATAGCGTTTTAGCATCACTGTCACCTTCGCCAGTAAAACGCTGAGGGAATACGGCTTTTCTATATAATCGTCTCCGCCGATATGCAGCGCAATCAGCTTGTCATCATCACTGTTCCGGGCAGAGATAAATAAAATCGGGATGTCCGTCGTTTCCCGCAGCTCCTTACACAGTTCAAAGCCACTGCCGTCCTCCAGGTTGATATCCAAAAGCAACAGTTCTGCCGTATGCTCCTGAAAAAACGCCCGGCACTTTGCAGCGCTGTAAGCGGCTGCTGTCTTTACCCCAAATAAATTTAAATACTCTGCCGTACTGTCCGCCAGAAGCTTTTCATCATCTACTATCATACATTGATACTGCATATCCTACTTCCCTTTTTCTTCCCTTTCCCACAGATATCCCTTCCCATATACCGTCTTAATATACCTCGGCCTCGATGGTATCTCCTCTAGCTTATCCCGCAGGCGGCGAATCACAACAGAAAGCGCATTGTCCTCTACATATTCTGTTCCTTCCGGCCATACCCATTCGAGCAGACGCTCCCTCGTCAAAAGCTGTCCGGCATTGGCCGTCAACAGATGCAAAAGCCTTTGCTCTGTCCTGCTTAGTTCCACCAAAAGCCCATTTTTATAAAATTCCATAGTATCAAAGCAAAATCGGAATACCTGATCCTGGTACTCCGATTTCTGTTCTGGCGTATGGCGGCGAAGCAGCGCACGGATTCTGGCTCGAAGCACCATCAGGCTAAACGGCTTGGTAATGTAATCATCCGCCCCATATTCCAGCCCCTTGACAATGTCCAGCTCCAGATCCTTTGCTGTCAGCAGGGCAATCGGTGTATGACTGCCCTGCCCGCGAATTTCCCGGCACAGCTCCAACCCGCTTCCATCTGGCAGGTTAATATCCAGCACAAACAGGTCAAACCGTTCCTTCTCTATCCGCTCCCTTGCCTCGGCAACTGCCGCGCAACGGACAAATTCCAGTTCATCCGCCTGCAAGGATAAGCAAAGACCCTCTGCCAAATCCTCATCATCCTCTAAAATCATAACTCTCTGCTTTCCCATACTGCTTTCCTTTCTGTGTTCTTCATGCCGGCCTTTTTGTCTGTCCTTACCCCCTGTCTGCTCCTTATCGCTGCCTGTTCCCTATCGCTGTCTGTTCTTTATCACTGTCTGTTCCTTACTTCTGTCTGTTTCTTATCTTATATCTTCGTCTGCTTATACTTCGATTAGTTCATATTCCTTAGAACCGATTCCATGCTCTGCCGCTACTTCAATGGTATATTCTCCGTTTCGGGAATTGATCCGCTCTAACAGCTCGCCCCGCCCCGGGTCATCCGATTTTTTTACCAAATCCAGACAGGCCGTGTCTATCGCTACCGGATCCAAGGATGCAAGGATTCCGATATCCGCCATACACGGCGGCTTTGCATTGCCGTCGCAGTCACAGTCTACGGAAATATTTTTCATCACATTGATATAAAGTACATTTCCCTTGAAATACTCAATCACCGACATCGCCGCATCTGCCATGGACTCTAAGAAGGAATCATGATCGGCCGACCAAATCTTTTTCGTATCTCCCGCGCCGTGAATATATGCCTTTCCATAGCCGGAAGCAACTCCAATCGAAAGCTGCTTTAACGCTCCGCCGTAGCCGCCCATTGCATGTCCTTTAAAATGAGACAGCACCAGCATAGAATCATAGCTGGCAGCATCCTTGCCGATGTAGTTCTTCTGGATACGTTTTCCCTTAGGAATCTCTAACTCCAGATCCGGTCCCTCTGCATCCAGCAAATCTACCGGGAAATACTTATCCCAGCCATGCTTGGTCAGCAGTACCTTATGCTTCTCCGTCGTATTTCGGGCGCCTGCATAAGCCGTATTGCACTCCACTGCCGTCCCATGGACATAGTCAATGATCGGCCTGCAAAACTCCGGCCCCAGGAAATTTTTATTCCCCTCCTCGCCGGAATGCAGCTTCACCGCTACCTTTCCCGGAAGCTCCTTCCCCAGAAGCTTATACATCTCTACTACCTTTTCCGGTGAAATCTCTTTTGAAAAATAAACCTTGGATGCCATGCTACTACCTCCACTTCTTTTTATTGCTGCTTTTTTTAGAATCCTTTTCATTATACTACAATACAGAGAAAAAGTCACGGATAATGTTTGGCGCTTTCTATTGCACCGTATAAAAAACAAGCTATTTCCCTTCCTTCGGCAATTCTCCGATATATTCTCCCATCTCCTTCACTCTCGGCGCAGTATACTCAAGCTCCTGCGTATCCGCCGTTTCATAAATTTCTGCTGCATATTGATAATAAAATTTTGTCTCTCCAAAATACAGACGGCTCATTCCGGCAGGCGGATGTCCTTTGGCATCTACGGCAATTCCTGTTCCCTCATAACGAACAGCACCTTCCTCCCCCTTCCCCAATAATGGTCTGCTGCATAATACCCAATTCCTGTCCAAATAGTAAATAAAACCATCGTGGAATACATAACCTCCTGCTGCATTTGGTATTCCAAATACATCTCTGGATAAGCTCGGATCGCGAAAGGCCGGAAGCTCTGTCGGTTTTTCCGGAAAAATATCCTTTTGCCATGGCAGATCCGGAAAGGGGCCTTCCTGTATCATATAAATTTGTTCATCCGCAAAAGCAGCTTTATTCCTGTTGAAAAATCTATTCATTACAAAGCATATAATACTTACATTTATAACACATGCTACACTTATCCAAAAACCATACTTTCTCCAAAAATGTTTTATAAAAATCCCCCCTGGTAAATTCCTATCCGCCTAACCCCCTGTAAGCATTATCCGTTAAGGTATTCGATTGCCTCCGCTTCGGATAACGAATACCGTTTGATTAGCTCTGCTTTTATTACTCTCTCTGTAAAACCAAACCCCTGTAAAGAGGCAATCAATCCCTTTATTCCTTCCTGACGGCCTTCCTGGCGACCTTCCTGACGACCTTCCTGCAATCCTTTCCGCACTCCTTCGTCAAAAATATCTGACGTTTCCGTTCTTAAAATCGTCCCGCTCATAACCTGCCCCACTCCTTTTCTGATTTTTTCATAATTTCCGGTTAAATGCTGTAAGACCTTATTGGACATATCCATCAGATAACATTTGGAAAATTCACTCATCTCCCCTGCCTGAACCAACTCCTCCAGCCTTTCAGACAGACTTTGATAGTGTTCCACCAGTCTTTGCAGCTCTTCCTCCTCTTCTTCATACTTTGGAAAATTTTTCTCATAATTAAAGAGTAAAAACGGGAGGAGAAAGTACAATTTCTTCTCCATCAGTTCCTCAAAGGAATAATCCTGCATTTTCATCGTCGGAATCTTGTATTCCAGACTGCCGCCAGGAGTTTCTATGTTCAGGGTAAAATACTTTGGTGTATTTCTGGTACTCCTTAAATACAAAACGGCAGAATGAGGAAATGTCACAGTCAGAGAATTTTCCTTTAATTCTCCATCCCGCAACGCTAGCTCCGCACCATATTCAAACATCCGCACCAGCATACTGTTGTCCTGACTGCTCTGACACTCAAAATGATATTTTTTCTTCTTAACTCCCTGAATTGTAAAATTAGAATCGGTAATGATCTCCTCCTGATTTCCTCCCTGCTTCTCCTGATACAATTCGTTTTGGGAAAAGGAAATCACTTCTCCCCGGTATAATGCTCTCCGAATATCTCATTCACCACCGGAAGGATCAGATCACAGCAGCGGACAAGCATAGAACGGAACACATCGTCATAGGGGGTATTGGAAAACGTTTTATTTTTCTGCAAAAATTTACCACCTTCCTTTCTGGTTCTATTATAAAAGAAAAATGCAGTTACGACAAGACTTTTTATCCTATTTTCCGTTCCTTTTTGGCAATTTTTTCATATAGTCAGTCTACCTATTCCGTTGTCACCGACTCAAAATGAATAATCTTAATACAGCTTCTTATACCCAATCTTCCCCGCCAGTGCTTTCTTATATTTAGAAATGCTGCTGTTCGGCACATTGATGTTCCGAAGCGTCTTTTGCTTCCCTTCGATTTCCGGCGGCTTCTTTGCCTTGATAATCAGATTCCGTAATCCCTTTTCAGCGTTCGGCTCTTCCAGGCTGATACAGCTCCAGCTTTGTCACTGTGTCTGGAATCACCAGACGACGTGCCGACGTGCGGTAAAATGTCCGAGAGGGAACTGTATCTATCGAAGCCGGAAATACCAGTTCTCCTTCCACCTCTGTATCCTCAAATACACCGATTCCCATTTCTGTCACAGAATCCGGCAGAGAAATTTCTTCTATCTTTCGCTGATAAAACGCATAGTCTCCAATATAAGTAATCGTCTCCGGCAGGGAAATCTTCCGGTAACGAAATGACC
>CASCWU010000036.1 GCA_949155905.1 uncultured Lachnospiraceae bacterium | reverse complement strand
CCCAGTGCCAGATATCATTATCCGGCAGGGTTTTTTCCTTGTTTTCCCCGTACCAATAATACACGCCGTCCAGCTACATCACGCTGCCGCCATGCGCCTGGATCCGCTTCCCTTCTGTATCCAGCCATACCTGGCCTGGATGAAATGCGTTATATTTCATTGTTTTTCTCCTTATCATAGTTCCGCGTATGCCCCGCCCAGCACCCAGATGTAGGCAGAGAATTTCCGGTCGCGAAAGGAATGCGTCCGTAAATCCTCTGGGGTACTGTACAGGGCATACGCTGTTTTTTATCATAGTTCCGCGTAGCTTATCTCTGTGCAAAGGGTATCCCTGGAATTCCCGCCTGCATATACCCGGAACAGCCCTGACTCTACGATTCGGGCTGGCTTGGCCGCTACGGCTCCCGCCGAATAAAATCCCATCTCGGCCACTGGTATCGTAAAGCAAAGCTTCCTCTGCTCGCCTGCCTCTAAAGCTACTTTTTCAAACGCCTTTAACTCCTTGACCGGACGTACCCGGCTGGCCGCCACATCCTGCAAATAAATCTGTACGGCCTCTTCACCTGCCCGTTCACCAGTATTTTTCACCGTAACCTCGATCTGGAACGCTTCCTCCCTGATTTCCGCCTTCAAATCGGCATACTCATAACTGGTATAGCTTAGGCCATAGCCGAATGGGTAAAGCGGTTCTACCGGAATGTCCAGATATTTGGAAGTAAATTTGCCCTTTCCTGCCGGACGCCCGGTCGAGGTATGGTTATAATAAATCGGACACTGACCGACGGCAGCCGGGAAGGAAGCAGTGATTTTCGCCGATGGATTCACCTTTCCCGTCAGGATATTGACAATCGCGTTCCCTGCCTCTGTTCCCGGATGCCAACATTCCAGGATAGCATCCACCAGTTCCACTTCCTCTGTCAGCACCAACGGCCTGCCGTTAAATAACAGCAGCACACTTTTCTTCCCGCTTTCCTTTACCAGACGGAGAATGTCTCGATCCTCCGGATGCAGGGAAAGCTCTCCACGGCTGGCTGCTTCTCCGCTTTCCTCCTTCTGCTCTCCGGCAGCAACCAGTACGATGTCCGCCTGCCCACAAAGCGTCCGGATACCCTCGCTGTCTACGCTGCCGTCCTCCTTCCGTCCACTGATCCAGGTAAACGGCTGCCTGGCGGCTTCCAGCGCAGCCTTTACGCTGACGCAGGCTTCCCCATCGCCGCCCATTGCCCAGGCTCCTAACATCTGCTCGCCATCTGCTGCCAGCGCTCCGATCAGCGCCAGCGTTTTTCCTCCGGCAAGCGGCAGCGCCTCGTTTTCATTTTTCAGCAGCACAATCGACTTTTCTGCTGCTTCTCTTGCCAGCGCCCGGAATTCTGGCTTTAACATCGTCTCCTGCTCCCGCTCGGTGTTGGTACGGATTGGCTGATCCACGAGCCCCAGTGCAAACTTCAGACGTAAAATCCGGCGTACCGCCTGATCGATCTCTGCCTCTGCTACCTTGCCCTCCTTCACGAGCTGCTCCAGGTTCTGGAAAAAGCAATCCGAGGACATATCCATATCCATTCCGGCCAAAACCGACTGTCTGGCAGCATCCTTGCGATCCTCGGCGATCCCATGATTCACGCATTCATCAATCGCATTGGCATCGCTGATCAGAAAGCCTTCAAAGCCCCATTCGTCCCGTAAAATCTCTGTCAGCAGCTGATGGTTGACCGAACACGGAACACCGCTGATATCGTTAAACGCTGGCATCAGCGTACCAACCCCAGCCTTGATCGCAGCCTCAAACGGAGGCAGATAAACCTCCCGCAGCTTTTGTTCTGAAATGTCTATCGTATTGTAATCCCGTCCGGCCTCTGCCCCGCCATAAGCGGCAAAATGCTTGGCGCAGGCAATGATGTGCTTTCCGTCGCTGATATCCTCTCCCTGGAAGCCCTGAACCGTATGGACGGCAAAGACGGAGGCCAGATAGGTATCCTCGCCTGCTCCCTCGGAAATCCGTCCCCAACGGGCGTCTCTTGCCACATCTACCATCGGCGCATACGTCCAGTGAACCCCGGCTGCCGAAGCCTCCTCTGCCGCCATCTCTGCTGCCCTCCGGTATAATTCCGGCTCGAAGCTCCCGGCCAGAGCCAACGGAATCGGATAAACCGTCTTATAGCCATGGATCACGTCCATCCCAAACAGCAACGGTATTTTATGCCTGGACTGCAAGGCATTTTCCTGAATCGCATTAACCGTCTCCGCCCCACTTACCCCGTTAAAGGAGCCGACCTTTCCAGCCTTGACCTCCTCCTCCCGGTAATCCATTTTCACGCTGCTCATCATTTTCTGGAATTCCTCGTCACTGATTTTACCATCGAAACGCATGTCCAGCAATTCCTCAAACGATACCTCAAAGGCACCGACCAGAGACGGCCCCGGCTGGCGCATCTGCCCGATTTTTTCCTCCAACGTCATCTCCGCTAACAAGGCGTCGATTCTCTTTTCGTTTTCTTCTGTTATCCAATGTATTGCCATGATGATCCTCCTGTTTTCTTTATGAATTTTTATTCCTTTTTTTATTGTACCATACTTTCAGCTTTTAGCTATTTCACCCTTTTATCTGGCCAGATACCGGTCATAAGCCGTCTGCTTATATTGGATGCAGTCTTCGATGCCATACTCATACAGCGACTGTACGAACGCATCGTAGGTACTCATATCCTCGGTTCCCATAATATACTTTACAGTCTTTTCATTGACCAGAGTCTGGATTGCTGTATAAGCCGTGTTGTAGGCATTGATTTCCTCGTCAGTCATGGAAACGGCGGCCGGAATCACCATATCGGTTTTCGCTTCATTCCAGGTATACTGGCAATCCATCGAACGGGTATAGGCTTCCCGCCCAGTATGGAAGTAACGAGCCCAGGAATACAGGCCAAAGGAGCTGTTATCTAACGTATAAATCTTAAACGCGTCGGACATGCCGTAGCCGTCCGGGTTGTTGGTGACAAGCTCTGTATACTGCGGGGTTCCGTCCGGCAAAATCTCATACGTCTCGCCTTCCATTCCGTAAGCATTTAAGAGCATACCCTCTTCGGTATAGAAGTAATCCAGCCAACGGGCAGCCAGCTCTGGATTTTTACAGTTGGAGGTAATGGCCAATGCCTCTTTGACGTATCCGCACATCGTCGAAGCGGTCTGAGGCGTATCGCCTTCATTTAAGACTGGGTTCGGTACACCCTCCAGCCAGAAATTTTCTACGTCTGTCATTCCATAGTCTGTCTTTAACAGATCGTTGGAGTATCCCCAGGCAGAACAGCCTGCACCGCTCTTTCCGGTTGCCATATACGCATTGTCCGCTACTAAAGTACCATCGTTCGTCGGGAAGTTCGGATCGATTAAGCCTTCTGCATACCAATCACGCATCGTCTCTACGTACTGACGGTAGCCCGGCTCTGCAGGACCGTATTTTACCGTATTGCCATCCAGATAAAATTCTGGCAATACTCCATAGGCAGAAACAAATTCGCCCTGGAGAAAGGTTCCGTCGGCAGCAAATACCAGCGGCGCTTCGCAGTTGTAATTATCCTTAAATGCCTTTAACATATCATGCCAATCCTGAATCGTTTCCGGCAGATCCATACTTAATTCATCGAGCCAATCCTTCCGTACAAACAGTCCGGCCCAAACCATTTCCATGGAGACCTCCTCATCATCGGAAGCAATCGTCCAGATCACCGGAGTCTTGCCAGCATCAGTTTTGGTCGCCTTTTCTACCTCCGGCACACTGGTTCTAATCGCCTGATAATGCGGCATATACTCGTTGATTAAATCCGTCATATCCACCAAAATACCATCCTCAACGCCCTTTTCAATTCCGCCCGGATAATACTGATTTACACCGCGCAGGATGTCTGGATAATCTCCGGAGGCTAACATCAGGCCGAATTTCTCATTTGCCTCCTGGCTGGCAGGCGATACCCAGTTAATATGGACATTCGTGCGTTTTTCCAGCTCCTGGATATTTTTTACCTCGTCGATGCTGTCCAGATAAGCAAACGTCCACGGAATCCAGAAGGATAGTTCTTCCTTTGTCTCACAAAGCGGCAGCTCCGGTTTCCCTAAAGCACTCTCCTGACCCGCATCAGTATCGTTTTCGGTGTCTCCCTGAGCTGCATCCTCTACGTCTGTACCGTCTTGCGTTTCCTGCTGGTCAGAATCCTCCTGTCCTGAGCCTTGATTTTCCTCTTGCCCTTGATTTGGCGTCCCGGCCGGCTTTTTCTCTTCCTTTTTGCCGCAGGCCGCCAGGGAAAGCACCATCATCACGCACAGCAATACCGCCAATACTTGCTTTTTCCTCATTGCTACTACCTCCTCTTAGGTTTTATTTTGCCTGTATCTCTATGCTTCCAGCCTCTACACCCTCCGCGCTCACACTTACCCGGATAATACCTGGCTTTGCCGCCTTTAAGATCACGACTGCCGTCCCATGGAACGCATGACACCAATCAGCCCCAATCGGATCCTCGGTACACGGATTTCCGCTTCCAATCACAATTAATTCGGCCTCTGCCTTCTCTGTTCCTTCTGTTCCTTCTGCTCCTTCTGTTCCTCCTACCCCTTCTACCTGACAGGTCAGCTTCCGCTCATCAAACGGATGCCTTTTATTTGCTCCGTCTACCAGATCCACATGGATATAGCACAAATCCCTGCCGTCTGCCAAAACAGTATTCTCTTCTGCACGCAGCGCCAGCTTCACCGGTGCCTCTACCGTCTGCAAGGATGCACGGCTGATTTCCTGTCCGGCCTCGTAGACCACTGCCTCTAAAGTTCCTTTTTCATATGGAACATCCATCACGGCCTTCATTTTTTCAAACGGCACACGTCCTAAGCTTCTTCCGTTTAAGAGAAATTCTGCCTCATCTCCTGCCCCGTATACCTCTGCCTTGACCATAGAGCCGATATAGGCTTCCTCAAACGTCCAGCTTTCTGCCACGTCATCCCAATGCCAGCCTGTTCCCCGGCTGTTCTCTCCATAGTGCTTTGGATGTGTTGTATAAAGAGCCGCCTTGTCCCTTCTGCCCCACATAATCTCCCGGAACTTTGACTGCGGACGCTGTTCTCCGGTCAGGTCGATATCCGACTGCCAGGAGGTACGCCACGGATACTGCGTCATAAACTGAAACGGCTCCGCATCCTTTTCCCAGTAAACCTTTCCGACGCCTACCTCGCCCAGATAATCCACAGCGCCCCAGATAAAGTCACCCAGCACATACGGATGTGCCATCACGGCCTGCCAGTTTTCCCAGGTGGTATACGAATGTGTTTCTGTTCCCATCATAATTCGTTCTGGATAGCGTACATGGTCTTTTTCGTAACGCTGGTACAAATAGTTATAGCCTACAATATCCAAAGGCTTGACAAATTCCTCGGTTGCGTCTGCCCATACGTCATTTTCCTGATTGTCGGCATCCAGGTTTGCCTCGAAGTTTGTACCGCCTTCCTCCGGATCCGGAAAAATTCCGCACAGAGCAGATAATACAAAACGGGTAGAATCCAGAGAACGTACCTTGGCTGCCAGCTTTGCCGACCACCTTGCTCCCTCGCTCTTGCCGTCCCGCTCGCCGATTTCATTTCCGATAGAGTACGTAATCACACATGGATGATTCCGGTCACGCAGTACCATTGCCTCAATGTCCCGCTCCCACCAATCTTCAAAATACAAATGATAATCCAACGGCACCTTGCTTAAACGCCATACGTCAAATGCTTCGTCTAAGAGCAGCATTCCAAGACGATCACACGCCCGCAGCATCGCGCTCGATGGCGGATAATGACTGATCCGCACAGCATTATAGCCGACGGATTTTAATATCCGAATCTTTCTCTCCTCTGCCTTTGGATAAGCACAGGCTCCGACAAGGCCGTTATCGTGATGAATACAGCCGCCCTTCAGCTTAACAGACTTTCCGTTTAACTGGAAGCCATGCTCTACACTGATAGCAATCGTGCGGATGCCAAAGGTATCCTCTGCCATATCCAGACTCTCTCCGTCTGCCTCTACGCTTACCCTCCAGGTATACAAAGCAGGACTGTCCGGCTCCCATAGTGACGGATGCTCTACCTTGAGGTGCAGTTCTACGGTCGTCCCGGCAATGTCGCTTTTCCGACTATTTGCAGTATATCTTTCCTGCCCTGCTGCTTTTCCTTCCTCTCTGTCTCCCGGCTCCCCGGCAGAAAGCCGGGCAGCCTGGCTTACGTTCGCTACTACCTTCCCTGCCGGATCCAGAATCTCACCCCGTATCTCGGTCTGCCTCTCTGAGCCGGACAGATTCGTCACCTGGATTTTCATGCAGATCTCCGCTTCTTTTTCATCCGCACGGACAGTCGTGACAAACACGTCCCATGGACGGATATGAATCGGATTCCCTACCCACAGGCTGACACTCCGGTACAGGCCGCCGCCACTATACCACCGGCTGGAAGGCTGTCTGCTTTGGGTAATGATTTTCAATCGGTTCCTTTTCCCGTCAAACTGCAGCGCCCGGCTCAAATCCACCAAAAACGGCGTATAGCCATATGGATGCAGCGCCAGCAGTTCATTGTTTAACATGACCTCTGTATTCATATAGGCTCCGTCGATGTCGAGCAGCACGGTCTTTCCCTGCCATTCTGCAGGCACCTTCAAATCCTTTTTATAAATTCCCTCGCCCTCGCCAAAATAACCATTCCCTGCGCCGCCTGCTGCATCTGCTGTCCTTGGCTTTGTCACAATAAAATCATGCGGCAGATTTACGGTCTTTCCCTCCTTCTGCCCTCTGGAAAAGCTCATAGCCTCATTGCCCTCATAAAACAGCCAGGCATCGTTTAAATCAATCTGCTTCATCGTTTCCCTTCCTTTCTGCGTAAAACTTTTAATAAAAAATTGTCTGTTTTTCTGTCTTGTCATTTCCCTGATTTCGTTTTATACTATTCCATTATAAAGTGTCCGGGCGGCTTGTTTCAATGCCCGTTTCCGGTTCTTTGCTGTTTACCTGTGCCGAAAACCCATAATCGCCGTACGAGTATTCCGATACTAACACAAGCTGTATATCAAACAGCAGAAGGGAGGCTCTTATGCCAGCCAAAATACCTTCCCCACAAAATCCGCAGGCCTTACAAAACAATCGCCTTACAAAAGAAATCATTAAAATTTCCAACTTCGACAATCATGCCTCCCGACGGAATCAGGTGACGCTTCCGTTTTCTATGATGTATACCTCCTCCGACGGCAATCATATCACGTTTATGCCTATCTATCCCGGCAATGCCGAATATCTTCATATGCCGCCGGGCAATACGCCTATGCATCAGCATGACTATTTTGAATTGTTTTATATTTTTGACGGGGAGGTCTGTCAGATCTTTGACCATGGAACGTTTCGTTACCAGAAGGGCGACGCCCTGCTGATGAACCTGAACATCCGCCATTGCGAAAGCAGCTCTACCGTTTTTTCCGGAGTATACTTAAACATCACACCGGAATATCTGGCAAGCGTCCTGGAAAACGACTTAATTTTAGATGAGCAGTTAAAAACCAAACCGACGGACGGTATCATACACCACTTTTTCTTTTCCAACTTAAAAGGAGAGGAAAAATACAGGCGCTCCTACCTGCATTTTTCCTCTACCTTAAATCAGCCGCCTCCGGAGTCTGTTATCCCCGGCAATGCTGCCTCCAAGCACCTAGAAGCCCCGTCCTGCCAGGCAGAGCTGCTCTTAGATGTTCTTTCCCAGGAGCTGTTGGCGCAAAAAAACGGCGTTTCCTATATGATTTCCGGGCTGCTTGCCCGTTTTATCGGCGTCCTCGAAAATCCAGCGCACTATCATGTCACACAGCTCGATCCGGATGCCAGCAACGAAGACTTTATTTACGCCCGCATCCGCAACTATCTGACTGAGAAAAAAGGGAACCTTTCCCGTTCCGAGCTGTCGGACGCCCTCCATTACCATGCAGAATATTTAAACCAGATCGTCAAAAAGAAAACCGGCTCGAGCCTGATGCAGCTAGGGCGCTCCTACCGTCTGGCCGAAGCCAAGCGGCTTTTAATCGAAACCAACAATAGCATTTCCGACATCGTTCAGGAGTTAGGCTATGTGAGCCGTTCCCATTTTTACCGTTTTTTTGAAAAGGAAACCGGTATGCTGCCGCTCGCTTATCGGGAAAATGCGGTGCGGGTCAGCCAGACAGAAGGCCCGCCTGGCGGGCGGATTCGTTAGGACGAATGCTGATACGTAAAATGCTACTGTGCGTCTATCCGAAAGATCTCGCCCGGAACTAATATATGACGGACTCCGGCAGCTACTAAAGTTCCTCCGGCCTTATCGGTTTTCACAGACAACGTCCCGTCCTGATAATCCAGCCACACACTGCCTCCCTTTAGCGGCAACGTCACATGAAGCTCTGTCAACGCTTCCGGGAGTTCCGCCTTCGTCCCGTCAGCGTCCGCCTCATCCCTGACGGCTACCTTATCTCGGACGTCTGCCTCGCCCCAGGCAGCTTTCCCGCCGATGACGGACAGATCAGGAACGATTTCCCAGCTTTCATAGCCTGGCGCTGTTGGCCGCAGACCGCAGACATAACGTCCCAGCAAATAAATCGGGCTCGCGCCCCAGGCATGACACAGGCTCTTTCCATAAGGGTCGCCGTACATCCCATACTGCTTATCCTCCGGATCCTCCGGCCGAAACTCCTCCCAGAACGTATCTGCACCGCGATCCAGCATACCGCCCCAATAGCTTTTTATCGAATCCAGCACAGGCGCTAACCGTCCCAGCTTCGCCAGTGCTTCCAGTTCGTAAAATTTAAAATATGGTGTTGTAATCGCTGTCACGGCATCGTTTAACAGGACATGCGTCAAAATGCTTTCTGTCTCTGCTTCCTCTGCATAATCAAACAAAACCGCAAAAATATTCGGATGTCTGCTGACCTTTCGTTTTCCGGAAACAAAGCTGTCTATAAAGGCTCCCTGCTCGCTGTCCCAGTAAAAAGTCCGGATCTGCTCAAGAAGGTATTTTTGCTTTTGTGCATAGTCCGGCTTATCCGGTTCCTCTTCCCGTGTATGGCTTACGCCCAATACCTCCTCTACCTTTGCCATCGTCTGGTAGCTGCGCGCCAACAGGAACTGCTCAGCGCTGATCGGCCCTTCCTTGTCTATATCCGCCCAGTCAATAAACACCCAGTCTCCCGGCCTGCCGTAAAGAAAGCCATGCTCGTCTGTCTGGCGCTCCAGATAATCCATCATAGACTTCATCTTAGGATAAATCATCTCCAGAAACTCCCGATCTCCGGTCATCTGATAAAATTGCTCCATCCCCATCAGCCAATACATCGAATAATCCAAAATCCCATTGATATGCTGGACAATCGGATCGGTTCCCCGTAGGGCGATCATCGTCCGCTTGCAAATCTCCTCATCAAAAAACAGGTATTGGTTGATAAAATAGCTTTGATACGCATCCCCTGACCAAATATAGCGGTCGCGCTTGACTCCATCCAGGAAAAAGATTCCGCTGGCCAGACGGAACGTAATATCCGCCACCCGCCAGATTTCATTTAAGCGCTCATCCGAGCTGGTAAAGCCTGCCCGCACCGGAAAATCTACGTATTTATAATCGGCCTGGATATGACACCTCCTTGCTGCCTCTTTTTCTGGAAGAAACAAATAGCGGAATGCCCGTAGCTTTGTCCGGTAGCTTCCAAGAGCAGGATTCTCCCTCTCTGTACCAGTCTCTGGGGCATACTCCCTTCTGCCGCCAAATTCATCCTCTGCCGTCTCGCTCTCCAAATCCAGGCTTTGCTTTAAATAGCACAGTTCAACGTCCAAAGCTTCTTTTCTGGACTCCCCATAACACAGCGTCAACCTCCCGATTCCCTTTGGATAGGCAATCAAGGTTTCTGCTGTCAGCTCCCGTCCAAAATCATACAGCAGACCACCGTTTACCTCTTCTATCTGCACAGGCTCCCGCACCTCGGAGGTATATGCAAAGATACGCGGATTTTGAGAGGACTGGGTATACATCTCATTCCAGCCAGCCTTCTTTGGAGGCTCTACCTGATCCGATGCCCACCATCCGGCGCCGGATTGAATCACCTCTCCTTCTGCCAATGCACACGGAAGGCCGGACACATCGCAGACAATGATATCCAGGCCGCCCTTCCCGGCCGGACAGGTAATCGTCCCGACCGGATGCTTTTCCTCTGCATAAAAAATACCGTCTTTTAGCCGCTCTGCCGGAATCCAAGGCGGCGGATCTGCCTGCCTGCGCACGTTTACATAGCCTCGACCCAAAACCGTGATCCGAACCTCTGTCTCCTGCTCCAGCTCATATTCACAGGAAAATCTGACACAATGATGATATTGTGCCGCTTTCCAATTTGCTGGCCAGAAAAGGCCCCGCTCCTCCCGGTCAAAATTTTGACATAGGCTATGATATAACTCAAAATCCCCCGGATACCAAATCCAGTTTGCCATATGCTTTCCGCTCCCTTCTTTCTCTATCCTTCTTTTCTATCTCTTTTTTCCTATCTTTTTTACCCTTTGCTTTCCTGTCATCGTAAGCCATCAGGTATGCCAAGGACAATGCCGCCAGGCAAGAGGAGCGTTCCCTTTCTGTGCCGAAAAACAAGATACCCGCTATTTTTTCCTTCTTCTCCATGCCTGAAGGAGCGCGCCGAGATAGTAACAAATACCTCCAAGCATACCGCCTGCTGTATTATAAAACAAATCTGATAACTGAAAGGTTCCAAGCCTGAAAAGAAGCTGGAGTATTTCAATCATCAGAGAAAATAAAAACGCATATTTTACAGAAGCCCTGATTACTTTTTTTAAGCTTGGCCTGTAAACAGAAGTCTCTTGCTGCTCCCGCTTTTGCCCCAGCCCCAATTCCCCCGGAAAGCTCCAGAGCAGTAAGGCCGTAAACGGAACCAGCATCATAAAATTTTCCACCGATTCCGCAGTTAAATTTCCCTCCATATCATAAAAGGTCCAGCCTCCCATGACATTACAGAGAGGATTCAGCCACATTTCCCGATTTAACAGCGTTTTCATTAAAATCATCACGGTAAAAAACGCCAAGACCAGAATCCTGCGAAACTGCGGCACCGTCCGAAACGCGGCCAGCCATTTTTTTATCGCCGCCCTCCAGCCATGCTCTCCCGCATAAAGCCAGAAAAACATAAAAAGAACTGCCGCTAATAGAGAAAACCAAAAGGGTTCATAAAGGGCAGTCAGTACATCCGTAAAAACAAGGTTTATAATTGACATCGTTGGCTCCTTCTTGTTATGTTTGCAATTCTAGGTTCATTTGCTGTCTCCAAATAATTGATTTTATCTTAGCACAAAATGGTACTCTGCGCAATCCTCTTTCTATTTTTTAGGAAAGCAGCTCTATGCCCGCAAAACATTGTCACTCTTTTTATTGTGATTATATACACAATATTCATCTGCCTGATTTTCGGTCATAATGATACTACTCATACACACCAAAAATGCTGGCCTGACATCTCATAATGTCTGGCAAAGGATACCAGAAAGGAGATTGATATGATTGATTACACCCCTTTATGGGAAACCATGAAGCAGAAAAACCTCGCAGATTACGATCTGATCAAGGGCGGTATTGACAACAAAACGCTAGCCTCCCTAAAGAAAAATGAAAGCATCCCGCTATCCACTTTAGAAAAGCTTTGTCTGGTTTGCGGCTGCACGCCAAATGAAGTCGTACAATTTATCTAAAGCCAAA
Organism: uncultured Lachnospiraceae bacterium; assembly: GCA_949155905.1. Taxonomy (GTDB): domain Bacteria; phylum Bacillota; class Clostridia; order Lachnospirales; family Lachnospiraceae; genus MGBC131033. Next base: position 22,171 of record CASCWU010000036.1, on the reverse strand, counting down.
AACAGAGAATCGGCCACCCTTTAAAGGGAGCGATTCTCTGTTTCTATTAACGGATACTCCATGCTATGACAGCTTCCTCTTTACAACCTCCCCTTTAGGTTACGCTCTACCTTTTCCGGGACTCTGATAAGGCCCATTTCCCAAAACAGGCTATATACATAAGAAATCCCAAATATCTGGCCGATTGCCTTAGGACCACTGTATTCCGGTCGCCAATCCGGGTTTGCTTCCAATCCCTCCACAGCCGGCGCGATATGCTCCAATACTTTACGAAATGCCAGTAAAATAGAGCTTTTTGTCAAAGTCTTGCTGCCCTCTTTACGGGATATTAGCAGTTCCCCGCTATACTCTCCGTTTCGCTTTTGCTTTATCGTGTAAAAAAAGGGCAGCCCTGAGGTGGTATAAAACGGATATTCCTGATAAGCAAGTACTGCCTGCCACAATAAGTCCTCGGCTTCTTCTCCCCTTTGAATGCCGTCATGCAATGCCTCTAACATCCTCTGTCGCTCCGCCTTGCGTCTGTTTTCTTCCATTTCCCTGGAATCCTCGGCCATTTTTTACAAATCCTCTCTTCTGGTAATGTCACCTTTTGCCTTTATTCTAACATCAGGAAATCGGAATTGCAACCGAATCTTACTTCTGGCGGCAAAAAATAGCCTGCTTCTTTAATCCTTGAAATTCCTTTGCCAGAAAAAGCAGCGCACCTCCATACAGCCCTAAATCCTCTCCCAGTCTCTCCAGCCTCTCCGCTGCCTCCTCTATACCGCAGAATATTTTGTCTGCTGTCCTCTCATCTGCAAAATCCGTTGCCTCTTCTACCTCTTTTCCCAGCCTTTCACAAAGCCTCTCCAGGCTTACCGCCTGTTCCTTTTCTAACGGCAAAGCAGCGAGCTTTTCGGCCTCACCCTTTAGATAAAAAAGCAAAACACTCTCCTGCAGCACAAGATCCTGGTATTTTTTTGCCTCGGTTCGCTCCTGACGTAAATCCATCTCTTCTTTCTTAGAAAACAGCGCCTCGGCTTCCTCGCTCGGAAATCCCTTAAAAAGCTCCAGCAGTTCCCCGAGCTTCTGGCGAAACTCCATAAGCCCGTCAAACATCGTCTTATGTAACGGCTCCCGCAGCAAATCCGTTTCCGCCGCAAGCAGCATAATATCCAGCCGGACTACCTGCTCCTCCAAAAAATATAGGGTAATCTCCTCTAACGGCATAGCGGTCAGCCTCTCTGTCACCCCCATCATCCCGTCTGAAAGATAATGGTATGGCAGCTTTTGATCTGACAAAGCTTCTCCTGCAGTCCTGCCCGCCTGGACAGTCTCCCAAAGCTTCTGCTCTGCCTGTTCCCTCATATCCTTAAAAATCAGCGCCACCAGCTCCTGAAAAAACTCCGCAATCCTGCCTGCCCCTATCCGCGCCTTCTCTGCCAGAGCATTATACTTTGCCGAAAGCGGCTGTAAAACCGGCCGATATTCCGGTATTGTCCGCGCCGTTGTCAATCCTGCCTGAAATGCTATCACGTTAAACTGAAATGCCGCATCCTCTACTGCCTTGATGATCAGAAAACGAACGGTTATTTTATCGGGACATTGCGTAATTACCGTCACACGTTCCAGCAGTTCCGTTAGCTGATCCGCCGTCTTTTCTACTTTATCCGCCATAAGTTTCCAAAATGGAACATAGCCGGACGGAAGCTCTGTCTCTTTTCTTCTGCAGCTTCTGGAAGCCTCTGCCACCTCTCTTGCCTGAACAATCATACCATTCAGTTCTTTCAGGATTTCCTCTGTCGTCCTGGAATACATAACACATCCCTCTCCTTTCTGGTCGGAGCAGGCAGCAAAAAGCTGATATTTCCGGTACTCGGTTGGCGTAACGCCCATATGTGCCTTAAAGCTGCGGCTAAACCCTTCATGAGAGTCGTATCCGTATTTCAATGCGATCTCTAAGACAGAGGCCTTCGTCCTCGCCAGCTCTCCGGCTGCCAAAGAAAGCCTGCGCCGTGTCAAATAGCTCATCACACTGTCCCCCACTGCCTCCCGAAATATACGCTGATAATAATATTTAGACAGTGGGATACTCCCTGCTACCGCCTCTACCGTCAGCTTTTCCTCTATCCGCTCCTCCATCCATGCCAGAGAACGGAAAATAGCCGCCTTTTGATCCATGATCCTACTCCTGTCTGGTTTCCCATTTCTGTTGCTGTCACCTCTGGTTCCAAACTCTTTCCCTTTGGACAGTTCTATCATAGCATCCCTGACGGCATTTTTCTTGACGGAACGTGCTGTCCTTCTACTTTGGTTTCTTTAGGCTCTGCATCATTTCATGCTCCTTTTGCAGTTCCCTAAATAATTCCCTCGACGTCCAATAACGGTTTGTCGGCGTCAGCATAGCCTTCAGGGCAATCCGCGGAACCCCTGCCCGCCTCATTTGCTGTAAAAAAGCATCTACTCTGCTGCCGGAAAATCCACACATCACCATCATCGGAGCCGAAATTTCCACAGATAATGCCTCGTTATCCACTGGAAACGCCTCGTTTTCTGTAGGCAACGCCTCATTTTCCGCAGACGATGCCTCATTTTCCACAGGCAACGCCTCGTTTCCCGTAGGCGTGGGGGATTTCTGAGATTCCTCCGGCGCCTTTTCTAACCCGGCCAAAACCCCTATCGGCAGGCCATACTCCTCCGGTTCCACACACTTTATCCGAATTCCCATTTGAAGCAAAACCGGCTGAAGCTTCTTGGCAGCTTCCGTACCACGAAGCTGATACAATAACACTCTTTCACCTTTCATAAAATAAACTCCTATTTTAAGTTCCGCAAGCCCCCTTCCCTGTACCTATACCAGCGGAGAAATTTTGGGCTGCAAAGCATCGCATCCCAAAATTCTCCAGGTACCGTTCAGGGGGCTTGCTGTTTTAAGTTCCGCAAGCCCCCTTCCCTGTACCTATACCAGCGGAGAAATTTTGGGCTGCAAAGCATCGCATCCCAAAATTCTCCAGGTACCGTTCAGGGGGCTTGCTGTTTTAAGTTCCGCAAGCCCCCTTCCCTGTACCTATTTAGCGGAGGAATTCTGGCTGCAAAGCATCACATCCAGAATTCCTCCAGGTACTATCCAGGGGATTTCGCTGTTTTTAAGTTCCGCAAGTCCCACTATTTTATAATATTCTCTTCAAAAAATGCTCCCAACTGGCGTGGGTCTGCGCCCAGGCGGCGGCCTGGGCGGAAATATGCTGAAGCAGCTCTACGTCCTTCTGCCATGCCCTGACATGTTCCGGGAGTTCTGCCAGCTTTGGAAGCGTATAGAAAAACAGCTCACGGCCATCCTCTAACTGCTGTAACAGGTATTCGCTCGTATCGCTGATACAGACTGCGCCGTTTCTCATTGCATTATAAATCCGGTCATGGGCGCCTCGCTTAAACCAGGGCATCACATTTAAGGAAAGCTGCGCTTCTGCTGTTTTTTCCAGGCATTTTCTGGAGTTTAACAGGCCGCCGCAAATCAGGTTTTCCGACTTTTTGCAGACAAGCCTTTCCCAGCCGTGGCCGTATACCTCCACTGGAATTCCACTATCTACCAGACATTTTACCACCTCGCCACGGAAGTAAAAGCGCACGTACAGATCTAAGAAAATCAGATTGCTCATCCCTTCCCGCAGTTCTTTTCTGGAAAGTGTTCCCATTTCCCGAAGCAGATATTCCTCAAAGACCTCCTCCATGCTCCGTTCTGTATGGGTCAAAAGCTCCTTGATGATCTCCCGGTAAAAGTGTTCGTACTCTGACCCCAGTCTCGTGATATACGGATCAAACTGCTCCGGCGGCGAATAATTTCCGGTAAAAATCAGCTTTCTCGGCCTTTTGGCAATCGGAAGCCCGGTTCCCGCCTCTGAAAGCCTCGTCCCTGCCAGCGGCGTCGTCGCCCCCAATGTCACCTCTGGATAAAAGCGGCGCATATACTGCTCATGATACCCGTCAATACAAATCTGGACATATCTCTCCGGCAGTGTCTGCAATTCCCGGAAATAATAAAACGGATGATCGACCAGGATATTCCGGCATTCCACCTGATAGCGATCCCAGAGCAGAGTTCCGGTTTCATCATAAAAGACCGCCTCCTGATCCAAGCCCTGGAAATTAAAGGTCAAAAGCACTGTTTCGGCTCCCGGCTCTGCAAGGAACCGTACCAAAGCCGGAATTTCCGTTCGTTCATCCGTCAGGGTAAACAGGAACACCGGAATTCCCTGCCTTTGTAATTCCTTCGCTATCTGCGCTGAAAAAAACTCCAGAGTTTCTATCCCACCCTGCAGCAGAACCACCTGTTTCATTTCTCACCTTTCCTTTCTTTTAACATATCTCCGATCCAAACCAATCTCCAATCCAGACTAACGTACCTCCGATCCAAACGGCATCAGAGCCAGCTTTGCAATCTTAAAGCATTGCAGCCCAAACGGAATCCCAACCACCGTCAGACAAAACAGACAGCCAAGCACCGCTGCTTCGGTTGCCAACGGCAGGCCAGAAAGGAGAATCCATAAAAGATTCAGCAGAACGGAAGCCGCCCCGCCGCCGTACTCCACCTCCTTCCCAAATGGAAAAAAGCACAGCCCGGCGAATTTGAAGCATTGCACTCCAATGGGAATTCCGATGATCGTAATACACCAGAGTACTCCCGCCAACAGCCAGCTTATTCCCATTAAACAGCCTCCAAACACAAACCATACTACATTACCCAAGCATCCCATCACTCTCTCACCCTTTCCGGGAAACCTCCTGTTTTGGCAGGAAGCTTCCGCCTATACAAGAAACACTACATCAATCTATCAGAATCAGAATACCACATTTAGGGATAAAGTTGAATTAAAATTTTATAAGAAAGAATTTCACTGGATTTTTCATGCAGGCTCTGGTATAATGCAGAAAGAAAATGGAAACGGGAGGCTTATACCATGAAAGAAACAATTACACGAGAGAAAGCATTAGCACTATTACGGCAATATAACATAGAGCCCTTCCATATTCAGCACGCTCTGACCTTAGAGGGTGTTATGAAATGGTTCGCCATCGATCTGGGCTATGGCGAGGATCAAACCTTTTGGGGACTTGTCGGTTTACTGCATGATATTGACTTTGAACAATTCCCGGAGGAGCATTGCATCAAGGCTCCTGAGCTGCTGCGGGAAGCCGGGGTAAGCGAGGAGATGATTCATGCTATTTGCAGTCACGGCTATGGCCTGACAGTTGATATTATGCCGGAGCATCAGATGGAAAAGGTACTGTACGCTGTAGACGAGCTGACCGGCCTGATTGGGGCGACTGCCCTGATGCGTCCTTCCCAGAGCGTACAGGATATGGAGACAAAATCCGTCAAAAAAAAGTTTAAAACAGCCACCTTTGCCGCAGGCTGTTCCCGCGAGGTTATCAGCAAAGGAGCAGAAATGCTTGGCTGGGAATTAGATGATTTGATTCAGAAAACCATCTATGCCATGCGTTCTTGTGAGAAAGACGTAGCGGCTGCTATGTTAATTGAATAACATAAACGTATCACAAGACTTTCCTGAGAACAGGAGGAAACGCTATGTCACACATTTATAAAGGTACGTTGGATCTCATCGGCCACACCCCGCTGGTCGAAGTCACCAGCCTTGAACAAGCGCTCGATCTAAAAGCCACTCTGCTCGTGAAGCTGGAATACTTAAACCCGGCAGGCAGCGTCAAGGATCGGGCGGCTAAGGCAATGATTGAGGATGCCGAAGCACGGGGACTTCTCACAGAGGGTTCCGTTATCATCGAGCCCACCTCCGGCAACACCGGAATCGGCCTGGCCTCTATCGCCGCTGCCCGCGGCTACCGTGTCATTTTGACGATGCCGGAGACCATGAGCGAGGAACGGCGCAATATTTTAAAAGCTTACGGCGCAGAGCTGGTGCTGACCGACGGCAGCATGGGGATGGCAGGCGCTATCCATCGGGCAGAGGAATTGGCAAAGGAAATCCCGAACAGCTTTATTCCCGGACAGTTTACCAACCCAGCCAATCCAGAAGCGCATCGCCGCACGACCGGCCCGGAGATCTGGCGGGATACCGGCGGCCATCTTGACTACTTTGTCGCAGGCGTTGGCACCGGCGGCACACTAACCGGGGTCGGAGAATACTTAAAGGAGCAAAATCCTGCCATCCAGGTGATTGCAGTAGAACCGGCCAGCTCTCCCTTGCTCTCAAAAGGACAGAGCGGAGCGCATGGCCTGCAGGGTATCGGCGCTAACTTTGTACCGGAAATCCTCAATACCCATATTTACGATGAAATCCTTCCGATCACGGAAGAAGAGGCGTATTCCGCCGCCAGGCTGCTCGCCAAACGAGAGGGAGTTCTGACCGGCATTACCTCCGGCGCTGCCCTTCATGCCGCTATTTTGCTGGCCAAACGCTCAGAGAACCAGGGCAAAACGATTGTAGCCCTGCTGCCGGACAGCGGAGATCGTTATTATTCTACACCGTTATTTACAGGAGAATAGAAAGTCTACTTATTTCTTTGACCATTTAATTTTTAAGGGGGTTATACCAATGAGCCAGAAACCAAAGCTCACGAGAGACGAAAGAAACTTCAAATTTGAAACGCTGCAGCTTCATGTGGGACAGGAGCAGCCGGATCCGGCTACCGACGCCAGAGCAGTCCCGATTTATCAGACCTCTTCTTATGTATTCCAAAGCTGCGACCATGCCGCCGCCCGTTTTGACCTGACGGATTCCGGCAACATTTACGGCCGCCTGACCAATCCGACCGAGGACGTCTTTGAACGGCGGATCGCTGCCTTAGAGGGCGGAGTTGCTGCATTGGCCGTTGCGTCCGGCGCTGCTGCGATTACCTATACCTTTCAAAGCCTTGCGCAAAATGGCGATCACATTGTCTCTGCCAAAAATATCTATGGCGGCACCTTCAACCTGCTGGCACATACCCTGCCGGAATACGGCATTCAGACTACATTTGTAGATATCTTTGACTATGCCGCAGTAGAGGCGGCTATTTTAGACAATACAAAGGCTATTTTTATTGAAACCTTAGGAAATCCGAATTCCGAGGTCGTCGATATTGAAGCAGTCGCTGATATCGCCCATCGCCACCAGATCCCGTTAATCGTAGACAATACCTTTGCTACTCCATACCTGGTACGTCCTATCGAATACGGAGCAAATATCGTCGTCCATTCCGCTACAAAATTTATCGGCGGACATGGTACTACGCTAGGCGGTGTCATTATAGACGGAGGCAAATTCGATTGGGAAGCCTCCGGTAAATTCCCGTCTCTGACGGAACCAAATCCAAGCTACCATGGTATTAGCTTTACCAAAACTGCAGGCGCTGCCGCTTTTATTACAAAGATCCGCACGATTTTACTGCGGGATATGGGAGCCTGCATCTCCCCGTTCCATGCCTTCTTCTTCCTGCAGGGGTTAGAAACACTCTCTCTTCGGGTAGAACGCCATGTGGCAAATGCTCTAAAGGTCGTAGAGTACCTAAGCCATCATCCGCAGGTAGAAGCGGTTCATCACCCTGCCGTTTCCAAGGATGCCTCCCAGCAGGCGCTCTACGCCAAATATTTTCCAAATGGCGGCGGCTCTATTTTTACCTTTGAAATCAAAGGCGATGCACGGACTGCTATGAACTTTATCGACAATCTGGAGCTGTTCTCCCTGCTGGCAAACGTAGCGGATGTCAAATCTCTTGTCATCCACCCAGCCACAACGACGCATGGTCAATGCACCGAGGAGGAGCTGGCCGATCAGGGTATCCGCCCAAATACGATCCGTCTCTCTATCGGGACAGAGCATATCGACGACATTCTCCAGGATATGGAGGAAGCCTTCCGGGCTATCGCCTAGCTCCTCTGGCGCTCTTACGGCGGCGCAATAGACCATCCAAACACGACAAAGCATGAGGATATCCTGATACCTTTGTACCTGTCACTAGGATATTCTCGTGCTTTCCTATTATTGCAGGGTAGTATAGAAAGCCTATCCGATGTAGTATGGAACGCTTATCAAATAAGGAAGGAACTTTCATACCGCGCAAGAATGCCAGAAGCATTCTTAAATATCTATGATTCTTGGATATCTATGTTATGGATTCTCCGCCTGCTGCAGCCGCTTATCGGCAGCCTCCTCTCCGGCGATCACCTGTGCCTGCTGCTCCCGTTTCTTTACCAGGCCAAAGCCATAGGCAATCCCATATGCGTCACAGGCCGCCCAGTTCTGGTATAATTCCTTGGAAACACTCGCCTGCTCTCTTACAATTTTCGTATCATGAAAGGCATGTTCTACGAGGATTCCCTGGACTCCCACCTCACTGGCTCCTCTTAAAACACCGTAATAATCCATACCGCCGCTTCCCTCACGAAACACTACGGTTCCGTTTTTCTTAGAAGGATCCTTGCTTAGCTTTTTATAAGAAATCGCCTTTTTTCTGGCTCTCGTCTGAAATCCGGCTATCTGTATTCCTGCTTCCTGATTATACGCCGTCACATTCAGCCCAATTGAATTGGCAATATCCATCCCCAGCTTCTCCCTGCGAGCCTCATTGTTGACAAACACATACGTCTTATTGATACTCTTTGGCTGGTTCCAGGGCTTCTTCACCCGTCCAGTCGAATTAGTATGCAGAGAAATAAAAAAATCACAATCCTCTGCCTTTGCCATATAGCCCCGAATCGCGATGTTTCTGTCGTCGAGCTTTTTATTGACGTATTTTTTTCCTTTATAGGTAAGAGAAATCGTATTACCCGTTCTGGTCATATAGCTGTCAATCCCATAAAATTCCTTCAAATCCTTCTGAAGCTCTTTGCCGATCTTTAACGTAAATTTTGCCTCTGAATAAGGGAATTCCTTGTTGGCTCCCTTTGCCTCGTAATTGTTGTTCCGTGTACCGAAATGCCCCGGATCGATACAGATTTTTATATTCGTGCCGAATACGGCACAATCGTCGGTGTCTTTTGCATATTCAGGTTCTCTCGTATCTACCGCGCCATTCTCTGATAACGTACAGATTTTATATTCATACTGCTGCGGCGAGGATGATGTGAGCCGATCCGTATAATGATTCAGCGGGCCGTCCTTTTCCTGATCCGACTTTTTCTCTGCAAGCATTTTCCACTCTCCAACCCCTTCGTTATCGTTTGTTTCCCGCCTCATGACATAATACGCTTTTACTATATCATCCTGTGCGGAACTCCAGGTAATCCGAATAGAGCGTGAGGATTCCTTACTGGTGACAGGCGGCGGAACTATCACCCCGGACGGAGCCTCTGTCTCTGATGCCGCTACCGTATGTACCAGACCAATCGCTAAAAATAGAGCTGCTATAGCTGCTATGCTTCCCCTTAGCCAAGGCTTCATGTTCTCTCTCCCTTTCTCTTGTTGTCAAAAATTTTGCCGTTCTTTTTATCATATCAGATTTTGTCCCATTTTGCTAGAGGAAAAATAATCTTTTAGCATTTCCGTATCCAAGGAAAATTTTAGTTGACGTTTCCCCTTCTGATCCTTTATAATCAATACCATTGTAAAGACTTATGAGAGAAAGGAGAAACAGTCTTATGAGACAAATTTTTGGCATGAGTCGGAACGGGGTTCTGGTCGAAGCGGTAAGCGGACTGAGCAATCCTCAGTTTCTCATGCTGTTATCCAACAGCAACCAGTTTGAAGCTCATGTAAAGGAGCTAGAAAAGCTCTATCCGGGCGTTCCGAGCATTGGCTGTATTGGTATGAGCTATGACACTCAGGTAGTAGAATCCGGTGTCGGCGTGATTGCCTTTTTAGACGGTGTCAGCGCCGCCGCTAATGTCCTGGAGGAAATATCCGTTATGCCAGTCAAATATATTTCCCGGCTGGAGGAGGATATCCGAAAAGTCAACGGTTCAGAACGGGATACCGTCTGTATCGACTTCTGTGCCGGTAACGATGCTTGTGTCCTGACGACGATTTACACTGCCCTAAAGAGAAACGGTATCTCCTTAGTCGGCGGAACCGGAGACGCCGGAAAGGTATCCGCCAACGGAAAGGTCTACCAGGATGCCGTCGCCTATGCCATTGTTCGTAACCACAACGGGCGTGTAAAGACCTATAAAGAAAATATCTATCATCAGCTTGGAAATTATCGTTTTATCGCCTCCAATACCGACCGAGCCAAATACATCATCGGATCGCTGAACGGACGTCCGGCCAAGCAGGTATACGAAGAGATTCTGCATGTTACTGACCAGCAAATCCTGACCCAAACCTTTCAAAATCCGTTTGGAAAAATCAACGGAGACGACACCTGTATCATTTCCATTAAAGAGGTAGAAGGAAACGCACTGGCGTGCTTTCGCCAGGTCAATGACTCCGATGTTCTGATTTTGCTGGAATTAGGAGATTACAAGGCGATTACAAAGGAAACCATTCAGACTATCTGCCAGGAATTTCCCAGACGCTCCGCAGTCTTTTCCGTCAACTGTCTGTTCCGCTACAAGCTGTTTTCCGAGCGGAACTATATGAAGGAATACCTGCAGGAAATGGCAGCACTCGGCAGTCATGTCGGCTTTGTCGGATACGGCGAGCATTACAACAACCGGTTTGTCAATCAGTCTATGACCTGTGTGGTATTTGAATAAAGGAGGAAAGCCAATGTTATTCGGTGGAAAAAACAAGCAGAAGCCTGGCCAGATATTACATAATGAAAAAAGTCTGTATCCTATTTTATATGTGACAGACCATCTGAAAGACTATAAGGTCGAACTGGTCAATAAAGAAGTAGAGTCCCTCTCAGAGCTAAGCCAGGTCGGACATTCCTTTGACAGCGTACTCGAAAAGGCGGATCGCTTTCAAAATCAGCTCCAAAATTTCGGCCAGTCCTTTTCCGATATCAACCAAACGGCCGGCCAGTTCGCACAGGTACGGGGAACGATCACCGAAACCGTATCTGAGGCAGAGGTTCGGGTAGAGGACTTAAAGCAGATTTCTATGCAAATCCAGCAAAGCTTTGCCGGGATGGAGCAGACCTTCGGTGAGCTGCAGACATCCATCAAGGGCATTCAAAAATGTATGGAGCGTATCGTTTCCATCGCCGATCAGACAAATATCCTCGCTATCAACGCTTCAATTGAAGCAGCCAGAGCAGGCGAGGCAGGCAAGGGCTTTGCCGTAGTAGCCAGCGAGGTCAAGGAGCTGGCTGACGAAATCAAGGATCTGGCCAGCGAGGTTGACGAGGGCGTGCAAGCAGTAGGAGCCGGCGCAAGCGAACTAAACGAAAGCATTACAGCCTCCGGTCAGGCGCTCGGCAAGGGCTCCGACCTGGTTGGCAGCACCTGCGATTCCTTCCATGAAATTACCGCCGCCGCAGAAGGCGCCAGTGCTGTCCAGACCGAGATTTCCAATGTCATTGACACCTCTCAGACAGAGCTTCAGGAGATATGCAGCTTCTTTGATGATATCCGGATGCAGTATCAGGAGGTCGTCAAGCATATCGACCGCGCCAGCAGCCTCGGTACGACGAAAAGTGCGATGTTTGAGGACATCGACAATATGCTTTCCCAGATCCCGCCTATGCTGCAGGATACCAACCCAATCCGGGACTAACCGGATTTTAATTTCCGAATTCTCCTCCGGTATAGCGGCAGCTTCTCCGATACAGCCATCCTGTCAGAACAAGCAGCAGCACACAGAGTCCGGCCTTTACCCAATCGGTATATCCTTCCGGTGACACTGCAACTGCGGCCACACATAGTATCGCTGCCACCAGACCGCCCAGGCCGCCCAGCATCGAGGAAACGCTTTGTTTTACAACTGTCACTTCATTTTCCCAGTCGAATACCGGAAAGTGAAGGTTGATCGCCAGTCCATACACACTGGAAAATACCAGAAACAGCAGCGGAACCAAAAGCAGCCAGAAAAGCTCCAGGGGCGCGGGACGGAGGGCAAGCACCGTCAACAGCTCTGCGGCCAGATAAAATGGGGCAGCAAGCAGCAAATTCATCAAAAGCTTTGCATTCAAAACAGTCCGAAACGGCAGCGGCAGGCTTTTTATCAGCCACCAGTACTTTCCTTCCATGGAAATTGTCACTGCCGTAGTCGGCATCATACCAAATACCGCTGCCAGGAAAAAGGGAATCAGATCCGGCCATTCAAAGGAAACCGCCGTCGGAAGCGCACCCTCTAGCACCTCCGTCCCTGCAGCTAAAAGCACGCCGGAAAGAATACATCCCATCACCGGGCCGATAATGGTATTGCTGACATAAACACTTGAGGAAAAATACCGCCGAAACTCCCGTTTGCACAATGCGGCTAACACCGAGCTTTCCTGCAGCCTTCCCATTCGATAATCGTGCCTTGCCAGGTTGCCATAAAGCCTTTGGTAAATCGAATGAAAACAAAGCGTCACCAAAGCGGCTGCCGCTAACAATGCAAGGCTGCTGCTCCCCATATACAACAGCCACCAGGCAACGTCTCCTTCCCGCACTGCCCTGCCGAACCAAACTGCAGGCGGGTACACCTTGCCCAACAGGGCAAACACCCAGGTAGAAAGCTCCTTTAACATTTCCTCGGTGATCGTTCCTTCTACTGCCGCCAGCCTTGAAGAGCCATAAAGAACAGCAAATACGACAAGAATCGTCAGCCCGGAAACTGCCAGGCTTTTGTGGCGCATCCGGGACGCCAGTCCTGCCACCAGTGTTCCCAGAAAGGCGGCCGCTGTCATCGGAAGAAACGGCACAAACCAAATCCCCAGAAAGAAAAACAAACAGCAGATTGGCTCCGGCCGGACATCCCACAGATAAACCGCCAGGCCGGGCAGCAGCACCGCCAACGTCAATAGCAAATGCTCTACATACAGCCGGGCAAAACGGCTCAGCACGATCACTCCTCTTGCAGTCGGCAGAGAACATAGCATGTCATAACCTTCCTGCCGAAACAGCATCGTACCTGCGGTAAGAATATTTAATAAAAAAGGAAATATGCTCGAAAGCACCACCAGATACGCAGGAACGACCTCCTCTAATCCCATAAAAATCAAACCATAGGAGAGCATACCAGTATAAACAGCCAGCAGCAACAGCAAAAACGCCCATATCGCTATCATCAGAACCGATCTCCCTCTGACGCGTTTGTCATGGGAAAAACGAAGGACATTAAGTCCATAAAGATTGCAAAGTTCCAGCTTAATCAACGCCTTAATCTGTTTTGTCATTCTTTACCACCTCCAGGAACATAGACTCCAGCGACTGTCCCTCTCCTACGATCTCCTCCATACTGCCGGATATGACCAGACTTCCGGCTTTGATAATTGCCACCTGATTGCACAGCCGCTCCGCCACCTCAAGTACATGAGTAGAAAAGAAGATCGCCCCGCCCTCTGCACAAATCTCCTTCATGCTTTCCTTTAGCAGCACGGAAGCCTGCGGATCCAGCCCTACAAACGGCTCATCCAATATCAGAAGCTTAGGCCGGTGCAGCAGAGCGGAAATCAGCGCCAGCTTTTGCTTCATCCCATGCGAATACGTAGAAACCAAATCACCCAGTGAGGCGGTCAGCTCAAATCTATCTCCATAATACCGAATCCGCTCTTCCCTCTCTCCTGCCGTCACCCCAAACACATCCGCTACAAAATTCAAATATTGAATTCCGGTCAAATATTCATAAATATCCGGGTTGTCCGGAATGTACGCCAACGCCCGTTTGCATTCTAATGGATGCTCTTTTAAATCCAGCCCGTTGATTTGGATCGAGCCAGTGCCAAACTCCTGGATTCCTGCCACACATTTGAGCGTCGTCGTTTTCCCTGCCCCGTTGTGGCCGATAAAGGCGTACAGGTCGCCTGGCTTAATATGCAGGCTCAGATCTGTGATTCCTTTTTGGCTTCCCTTATAATGCTTTGTCAGATGATCGATTTTTAACATTGTGTATCTCCCTTCCCAACTGTTCCTTTTTATAGTTCGTATCAAGGCTGCTCTTCCTATTTGTTTCTTCGTTCAAAAATACTTCTGATGTTCTTAATGTCTATCCTCTGTTTTTATCATAGCAAAAGGCGGCTGCCGTGACAAGGGAATGCTACGATACTTTTTAACAAAAAAATCAACCTGAAGCTTACTGCTCTTACAGCAAAAACGCCATCCCAGAATCAAACTTACTTTCTGGAATGGCGTCTTTATCTCTATGCTGCTATTATCTTTGCGCCAGCACAAACGTCAACAAATGTTCGGCTGCCGTCCGCAGCTCCTCTAACGTACAGTCACCGTCCTGATAGCCTGCCAGCACCTGTGCGATAACTGGAGGGCCGCCCGGCATCACGACGTCGTTCCCGGCTGCTACTGCGTCCGCACCGTCCACGACAATGTCCATATCGCCCCAGTCCGTTACGACGACACCTTCAAAACCCCATTCTTCTCGGAGAATATGCATACACAAATCCTTGCTCCCTCCGGCAAAGGTTCCGTTGATTTTGTTGAAGGAGGACATGATTGTCTTTACCTGGCTGCCGCGCACTACCATTTCAAACGGCTTTAGGTACAGCTCTCTTGCTGCCCGCTCCTCGACTATGCTGTCTACTGCGTCAAACAGCTTCTTTAAACTGCCGCGGCGGTAGGTTTCCTGCTCGTTCAGAGCATAGTGCTTCGGACAGGTCGTTACATGATTGTTTTCCTCTGCTCCTCTGGCCACCATCAGGCCGCAGACTCCGGCCAGATACGGATCCTCGGAAAAATACTCAAAGTTCCGTCCGCCTAATGGATTTCGGTGCAGATTCATGGCAGGTGCCAGCCAGCTATCTACCTCCTGGCTTTCTGCCTCCCAGCCACAGGCAGAACCAAATTCATAGGCCATTTCCGGGTTAAAGCTGCATGCTACTACCATACCGGTCGGCCATGCTGTCATCCGCACTCCTGCCGGGCCATCCTTATAAAAGACAGACGGAATACCATATTTCGGAAGAGACGGGCTGACATAGCCTGGATTTCCGGTCGGATGAGAGGAAACCGCAATATCTGTGCCATCCTCATATTGAATTGTACTCGGGTACTTGCCGCCCATTCCGCCAAACGGAAGCCCTGGGCCATAGCCATTTGCCAGGACTGCCAGCTCTTCTACGCTCATCTGTGCGACAAATTCCGGTAAGGATATGTGGCCGTTTTTGACATCGGAAAACTGCCAGATTCCGGTTTCCTGCTGTTTTTTTGATACCTCGCCCTGTTTTGGAAATACCTGCTTTTTCATCGTCTGCAAACCGGCCTCCATTGCCCTGCCGTCTGCCTCCGTCAGTTCAAACAACAGCGGAGCCTGCGTCCGTTCTGTTTCTTCTCCGGCATACTGCTCCTTCCATTCCACGTCCCGGCTGGATAAAAAGTCGATTTTCCCCCGGTTACATTCCTGTAAGGAAAGGCGGTTTTCATACCGGACGACAACGATTTCCTCTGAGACAACTATTTTCCCGGCGATATGCGTTTGACTCCCCGTGCTGCCTGTCCGAAGGAAATACTCTCCGGCCTCTAGCACATACGCTGCCTTTGCCTCATCATAGCTTGCCAGCTCCATTAACGGAATCCGAATCACAACCCGCTCACTTTCTCCCGGCTGCAGCAGATGCGTTTTTCCAAAGCCAATCAGCTTTTTATACGGCTGCTCCAGACGCCCGGCTGGCAGGCTGGCATACATCTGTACGACATCCTTTCCAGCTATCTCAGAGCAGTTTGTCACGGTTACAGCCACTTCCATATCCGCGTGGTCGGGGCATTCCCCGGATACCGAAGCCACTTCCTGGCCAGGACACCTCTCGGACACTCTGTAAATGTGTTCTACCTTCTGCTCAAAATCCGCATACGAAAGGCCGAAGCCAAACGGATACATCACGTCCTTTTCAAAGGTATCAAAATAGCGGTATCCCATATAAATACCTTCCCGGTAAACCGATACCGGTTTTTTTTCAAAGGCTATCGACTCTCTTGGATCATACCCTCCCTCGGTATCTACCCCATTGCTTCTTCTGGCGTGCTTGTCCCGGTTTGCCTCGGCGTCCAGCCCATAATGCTTATATTCTAAAATATGTTCCGGCTCATCCTTGTTAAAGCTGAAATCTTTGGCCGTCGGATAATCCTCATAGGATAAAGCAAACGTTGCAGAGAGCCTGCCGGATGGACTGACCTCGCCTACCAGTATATCTGCTAGTGCTGCCGCGCCCTGCTCGCCTGGTGTTCCTAAAAACAGGACGGCCTTGATCGACGGATACTGTCTAATCCACGCGGTATCCACTACACCGTTGATATTCAATACGACAATTACCTTAGCAAAGCGACTGCAAACAGCCTCTGCCAGCTTCCTTTCGCTCTCCAGCAAATAGTAATCATCCTCTCGTCTGCGGTCGCACTCTTCCCCGCCGGAAGCCCGACTGATAACCAGCAGCGCCGTATCTGTTTTTTCGGCTGCCCGTGCCAGCAATCCCTCTTCTACCCCTGCCTCAATAGCCGGCGCAGTATACCTGCCAAAAATTTCATAAATCAAACCACTTGCTACCAAATCGCCTAATTTAGAAAAATCAAATTCTCCCTTTTGTTTTCCTGCTTCCTCTGCTGCCTGTGCGACAAACTGACGGTAAAATCCGGCCAGCTCCTCTACCGGCTGTAACCCAGCACGGATACATTCCTCCAGAATGTCGGTTGCATCCTCAGAAAACGACGCACCGGAACCGCCTCCTCCAATCTGTGTCTCAATCTGTCCACGGCCAAACAGAGCCACCTGGCTGCCCTTTTGAAGCGGCAATACCCGATCCTTATTCTCCAGCAGGACAATCGAATCCGCTGCAATTTCTCTGGCCAACCCCAGTCTGGCCTCCTTTGGTTCATACTTTCTCATACTAACTAGCCTCCTGCTTTTGGCGCTGCGGTGATATTTCAGTCAGACGGGACATTCCCCCTGCTTCTCCCATGTCTGCCCGACCACAGGCTCTGTCTCTAGTGTAGCATATCAAACAGATTTTTTATAGTGCCACAATATGATTTCTTCCAGCCAAAGCAACAAAAAAAGTAATAAATTTGACATTCCGCTGCCAAACCAGCCTATCCTTACCTCACCAATTTGTCCTCTACGCATATCTTTTTATTAGGTGCCTGTTTATCAATTTAAGATCATTTTTATCCTGCTAATTTGTACAAAAAGCCAGTTGATTTTCACTGACTTTATGTTACAATGAATGGTAATAATAAGCCGTGCCACAGATGAGTTCACCAGAGACAAAGGCACCACATCCAGGCACTGGTACAAGAGGGAGGATAGTATGGAAAATCAACTGGTATGGGAAAAAAGGTTTAATATTGGAGTAGAGGTAATTGACCGGGAACATCAAAAACTGTTCCGTATTATCAACAAGCTATTCGCCTTTAGTGAGCAGGAAGACAAAATCTCCTGGGTTTGTCAGGAAGGCATCAAATATTTCAAGGCTCATACACTCAAGCACTTTGCCGAAGAGGAGGCTTATATGGCTTCCATCTCCTACAAAGAGCTGGATACGCACCGGCGCCTTCATGAAGATTTCCGGCTACGGACGCTTCCGGCATTAGAAAAGGAGCTAGAGGAAACCGAATACTCCAGGGATGCGATCAATCATTTCTTAGGCGTCTGCACCGGATGGTTAATCGCACATACGCTGACAGAGGATCAGGCAATTGTCAGCAAGGAAATCAGCAAATGGGGGACGCTCGCACCGGAGGAGGAGCTGCGTGCAGTCGGAGATTTGATCATCCAGCTCGTAAGGGATATGTTCCAGCTAGAGGCACAGCTTGTCAGCCAGTCTTATGGCGGCGAACGGTTTGGAAGCGGTGTCTATTACCGGCTTCTTTATACTACCGAAAAGGGTGACCAGCAGGAAATCATCCTGGTTTTTGAGGAAAAGCTGCTGATCGATACAGTAGGAAAGCTTATCGGTGATTCCTCTAATAAGTTAAATCCTACACTGCTCAACGCCGTCCGCTATACGGCACGGCAGTTTGTAGAATCCATCAAAGAGCATTTCATGTCTTCTGATTCCTATAAGCTAAAAAGCGAAAACCTGCTGACCTATGAGCAATTTGAGAAGGCATTTGAACGGCAGAAGCCGCAATACAGCCTTCTGTTTAACACCGGACCGGGATACTTTGCCTATTGTGCTGTCATTCCTGATTCCATACGAAAGGATGAAACTTCTATCCAGGCGGAAAACGCCGTGGAGGAAATACAAAAATATCTTGCCAAAACAGAAGAGGACAAACGCAATAAAAAAAGAAAGCTGCTGATCGTAGACGACTCTAACACAATACTACAAGCTATGGGTATGCTTTTCCAAGGAGATTATCAGGTTGCAACAGCAAATTCCGGAATAGCGGCAATCCGCTGTATTTCCCTGGAAAAGCCGGATTTGATTCTCTTAGATTACAACATGCCTGTCTGCGACGGCGCACAGGTGTTAGAGATGATTCGGGCTGAGCCGGAATTTGCCAGCCTTCCGGTCATTTTCCTTACCGGAACAGTTGATAAAGCCAGCATCAGCAAAATACTTCCTTTAAAACCTGCCGGATATCTGGTCAAAAACCAGCCGCCTGCAGAGATTAAAAAGAGCATTGACGAATATTTCAGTAAAAAGGATAAAAAAAGGGTATAAACGCCTGCAAGCCGGGGCTGTGAAAAAAGACAAAAGCCAGTTATTTTTCACAGCCCTGTTTTTCTGATTTAAACTTTTTTACTCGGTAGAAACTGAGTCGGACGGAACCGAGTAAAATTTGACTTTCAAGGAGGTTTAAACATGGGAATTGAATTTTTAAAAGAAAGGCTGGCAGAACAACAGATGGTCTATCAGGCTCTGACACAAGGCGAAGCCGATACGGTTTGCTACAGGGAATTTCAAAACGGAACCTGGGGTACAGATGATAAAAACTATATCAACCGGCTGCGTTTGGCCTATTATCTTTTGTATTTCCATATAGACGATGAGGCGGCAGTTGTCTTTCTTTTTGAAGAGGAGCTAAAGGATCGGGAACGTAATTCTTTTCAGGGCATCGGTAGCTCACTTGTGGTTTTAACCCATCTGCTCCAAAGCTATTGTAAGGATGGCGCCTATTCGGATTTGCTCGTTCGGGCAAAAAATGCGAATTTTGATTGTGCCTGCGGCTATGATCCCAAGGAAAGGGTAGACGATGATTTTACGCATAACAGCCTGTTAGATGCGATCTATCTTTCTGAAGAACTGCACTATGCTGATGTGATGGCTGTCCTGGTTGATGAGTGGAAGGAAACTGTTGCCGACTGGAACGATTCTAACCGGAGAGCCCTGATTCACTTTAACCAGTTTTTAGATCGAGAAGCAGAAAATGAAATGCTTTATTTAAAACAACTTGCAGACGCCAGCAAAAACACCTCCGCTATCCCGAATCAGAACGCTGCTGTGATTTCCGCCTACGTAGATCTGATCCGGCATTATCTGCGCGCAAAGCAATATGACAAGGCACATCATACTTGTATGCTTGTGATCGAAACTACCGATTATAATGCCATCCGACAAAGACGATTGTTTGGGACAATCCTGGAGGTCTGCCTGGAAACTGTCTCCTGTCAGCCGGAGGCCGCTATGGAGATCTGGCATTGGGCAAAACCGGAGCTGCAGCGCAAGCCACATCCAGGCTGGTGGTATGGAAATCTATATATCAAGGGAATTGCCGCAGCAACGGCGGTAAACGATTCTTATGGAACAGAACTGGAGAGAGAGTATTATGACTGGAAGAAAAAGCTTTCGCTCTCTTAGCTACCTATTCTCCTGCCAGCCCCAGTTCCTCCCGCAGCTGCTCTACCCGGCTCTCTGAATAGCCCGGAATCAAAGAAGCGATTTCTTCTGAATGGTAGCCTCTACGCAGCATCCGTTCTACCATCTCCTGGAAGGTCTGTTTCTTTTCTTCCTCGTACTTTTTTGTCACCTCTTCGACTGCCTGCTGTTTCTCTTTCTCAAAAATCATGGCCACCTGCGTCATTTCCATCACACTCCTTATTTTGTCTGCGGTTTCTGAATCGATCAGCTTATCTGTAAAGGCTAGCAGTCCGGCCAGGGTAAATAGCTGCTGATCCCGATCCTGTATCCTGGCGGCTATCTCTACTACCTCCCTGATTTTTTGTTTCTTTTTTGGGATTCCGTCTGAATCAATACCATTTTCTTGATACGAAAGCGGCAAAATAATGAATTCCATCAGTTCTTCATCCGTCAGATAGCTTCCCTTTTCTACCTTCTGCTGCAGCTTAGAAAAAATCCCTTCAAAATCCAGCTCTGACAGAAAAGCTACCTCTGTTTCCAGGCGGATCGCGCCTATCTGATAAAAGCGAGATACCTTTTCTCTCTGGATATCTCCTGTATAAATCACAATCATCCTCAGAGGAGGACATTCCTTTTTCTCTGCTAAATAACGATTGGCTATCCCAATCAGATAATTCATGTATTTTACCTTATCTGATTTCTGATATTTACTTTCATAATCTACAATCGCTACCGTTCCGTCCGCTAATAAAAATAAATTGTCAATTCTAAGCTCCTTTGCCTGCACGGTCGGAATATTAGTAGGCAGCACCTCCTGAATTTCCGGCAAA
This sequence comes from uncultured Lachnospiraceae bacterium, assembly GCA_949155905.1. Classification (GTDB taxonomy): domain Bacteria; phylum Bacillota; class Clostridia; order Lachnospirales; family Lachnospiraceae; genus MGBC131033. The sequence goes on along the minus strand of CASCWU010000036.1, from coordinate 1,571 downwards.
TCCAGGCCATATACCTGAAAGCTTTTTCCTTTTAAATGCTCTGCCAGAAATTTGCTTGTAATATCCTTATTTTGATATACAATTTCTGTTCCTTTTACGGAAGCGCTTTTGCCCTTCTGATGCCTGGTATCCTTTTTCACCTTAAACTTTATACCTCCTTTCTGTACTGCCTTATAAAAGACAGCCTATGACAGCAGGAGGTCTCTCCTATCTGGAAAACCCCTGCTCTTGTTATCTGATTTCTGAATCATAAAAGCATGGATTTTCTAAAGAACAATAAGAAAAAAAGATAGCCTAAGCCAGTATCATAACAGCATTCGCTGTGTCAAGAAAATATGCTTTGCCTGTATTCTAGCACAAAAATATCCATTCTGCAACTTATTTTTCTGATTTTTTCCATCTGTATTGTCTCAGTCATATTAGATCAGTTTACAAGGAAGCGTTGACTGGCTCGGCTGGCTTTGCTATCTTAGATGAAACTGAAAATCATTCAAACAAATCTTTACGGAGATTTTCGCAGTCTTGAGCCATTTCCTGCATATGGTCATCGTCTACCATTTCATGGAGGTCATATTCGAGAGGGTTGGCGATGAAATCTTCCAAAGCACGATTGATTGCCTGATTTTCCTCTGGTGTGGTGATGATTTTCACAAACAACTCCCGGCTTTCCCCATCAAATAAATCTTTTATATTAAACCCGCCGCTTTTTTTACTTTCCAGGATAAGTGCTGCCAAATCGGTTATTAAATCAATGGCATAGTAAAAGTCGCAACATGTACCTTCGGCGTCCGTGTATTCTAAACCAGGCGAGGTGCGGAAATTCCAGTTCAGCTTACTAAGACCAATATCATTAAATATCTCACTTAGTAAAAGTTCCGTCTTGCCTTTTTCATAGAGATAATCCACCAAGGTCAAACTATCATCAGTACCTCCAATATAGTTGCACCAGTATTTTTCAATGTACATTTTTATTTCCTCCTATTCAGCTTCTCATTTTTTATTTCCGTTCCCTCTGGGAATTTGGATTTTTCAGCAAATCCGATTTCCCTGCAAACCGTTTCAGTGCCGCCTTGTCCTCCTCACTCAACTTGCCATAATTGAGCCGGAGTCGTTTGCAGATAAACACCAAAGACGCTTTCTCCGGGTCGCTTATATCGGGTTATACTGTTTGACGATTGTTGCGCTCATAGCGTCCACTATCGCATTTGCACCCTGCACTTGCTTGACTGCCGTTTCGTTCGCATAGATTTCAAGGTCGGCCATCAGTTTGACAAAATCCGGGTGCGACGCTAATTCGCACAGCAGAGCATTGTCCACCCGTCCGCTTTTCAGCAGTTCAATCATTCCGTCACTCAAACGCAGGTCTGCAAGATCGGCGTTTGGGTGACTTTTCATTTCAGACAGCCCCAGCAGGTAGTCAGTAGTCACGCCGTAAGATTTCGCCAGCTTGATAGAGGCATAGTGGCTGATGTCCTTGAAATCCTCCGCTTCATAGCTGCCCAGCGCAGACTTGGAAAGGTTCGTCTGCTCCGCAAGCTGTTCCAGCGTCAAGCCACACTCTACACGCAGGT